>DATEJU010000425.1:0-13920 GCA_035277805.1 Paraburkholderia sp.
GCCGAGATGCATCGCGATCGTGCTCTTGCCGACCCCGCCCTTTTGCTGCGTGACTGCGATTATCTCTGCTGCCAATTGGTTTTCTCCTTTTTGCTAATTGTTTTGGATTTTACCTGGATTAAGTTGCGATTCAACGGCAGTCGCATGATTTTCATCGAATCGGATGCGCTGTTGACCATTCGGCCAAGGTTTATGCGCATAAAGGTCGAAGGGATGACAGACATTGGGGCCGTGTCACTTTCGATGGGGAGCATTGGCGAACGCATGTGCGTCGTATGGTCGGTCGCGTAGTGCACGACCGACCGACAGCTTTATGCGCATAAAGATTGTGGCGAGAGAGGACAGGCTGAGAATTGAGTGGTTCGCGGCATCAAGCGAACATACCGGCGCGCGGTGCTCCTCTTCAGTGAACCGTGGCTTTATGCGTATAAAGCCACGGAACGACGAGTGTGATGCTGAATCGATCAAGAAGGTCAGCATCCAGCGATCTCGCTTCAGCAGTTGTCTGAAACCGTGCCCGTGCCACGAACTTCGGCAAACTTTATGCGCATAAAACTGGCCGCATGCGTTGGCGAGTGGCCTGCCTGTGCATCCAGGTGCCGATCGATCGGTTCGTGGCATCACTTCCTTATGGGCTGCCTCTTCCAATGCCACGGAGTTTCGACCACTTCCCCTCCTGATCGCAACGTCTCAGAGAGGCAACCGCAGGCCACTTCTGCCCTCTCCAGCCTGACCGGTAAAATTGAAACCTATGAGCGGTGCGCATAAAGCCTGTTCAAGCCAGTCGCGTTTTCGTGTGGCTTGGGCGTCGTTAAATTCACTGACCCGCTGCCCATCTCGAGTGACCGGACAGGCGCCGCTATTCCCGATGCAACCCATTCACTCCGACGTTTCTTACCTTGAACCCATGATCACGATCTATCACAACTCCCGCTGCTCGAAGTCCCGTGCCACTTGCGAGTTGGTTTCGGCCACGTACAACACCGCCAATGAGCCGGTCGAGGTTGTCGAGTACTTGAAGACCCCACTCACGGTCGACCAGTTGAAGGCACTGCATGCCCTCTTGGGTGGTCCGTTGCGCGACATGATGCGTACCAACGAAGCCGAGTACACGGCGCTCGGACTGGATGCCGACGGCGTGACAGATGATCAGTTATACGAAGCAATTTCGCGCCAGCCGATTCTGCTGCAGCGTCCGATCGTCGTGCGTAATGGCCGTGCCGTGATCGGCCGTCCGCCGGAGAACGTCGCCGCGCTGTTCGATTGAGCCAGGCGGGACCGCTCGATCTGCGTGACCTTCCCGCGTGATCGCCTTCCTCGCGTCTTCCTCGGGGCGATCACACGGAATATCGTTTCGGCCGCCGATCTCGCGCTCACGTTCGCTCTCGCGCATCTGCGCGGCTGGCTGCCGGCGAGACGGCGATTCTTCGCGCGATCCTTGCTTGTGCTCCCTCGCAGCGCGTTACGTGAGTATCGCAACGAGGCCGCACACCGCGCAGCGCGTCCGCACATGGCTCGATCCCGAGATTCGCCCGGTCCCATCGGGCTTCGCGCGAATTTGTCCACAAGGTTGTGAACAAAAACTGTGGATAACTCTCCGGCAAATCCGCTTTATCCATATTCGTCGTACGGTTCGTGCGCGCGGCCCTTCTGGCACACCGACGATTTCTCTCGCGCCTATGATGTGGTTTCTTTCCGCCGCGCTTCGTGCGCGCTACCGAGAAAACCGAGGAGGACACTGAGATGGCCTATCAAGTTGCGGTCGTGGTCGGCAGTCTGCGCAAGGATTCGTTCAACCGGCAACTCGCGCATGCCGTGACATCGCTTGCGCCTGCCGACTTTTCGTTCGAGTTTCTCGACATCGGTGTGTTGCCGCTCTACAGCCAGGACTACGACGCTGACTTCCCTGAGGTCGCGCGTCAGTTCAAGCAGCAGATCGAGGCGGCCGATGCGCTGCTCTTCGTGACGCCCGAGTACAACCGCTCGATTCCCGGTGTGCTGAAGAACGCGATCGACTGGGGCTCGCGCCCGTGGGGCAAGAACTCGTGGAGCGGCAAGCCGGGCGCGGTGCTCGGCACGTCGCCGGGGGCCATCGGCACGGCGTTGTCGCAGGCGCATCTGCGCAACGTGCTCGCCTATCTCGACGTGCCGACGCTCGGCCAGCCGGAGATGTTCATCAAGCACGATGCCACGCGGATCAACGATAAAGGCGAAATTGTGAACGACGATACGCGCAAGTTCCTGCAGACGTTCGTCGATCGCTATGCCGAGTGGATCAAGCGTCAGCTGGGCCGCCAGGCAACACGGCCGCAGCCCGCGGGCGGCGGTGGGTAGTGGTGGGTAGCGGCGGTCGGCCGCTCTCACGCAGTGCGCAGCGGCACGCGCGGCGCACGCCGTGTGGCGCGCGCAGGCGGCAATTTTCAGTGCAACGTCGGGCGCTGCCCGGTCACGGGCCGATCCGGCGCATCGGATGCACGGTGGTCGTGCGAGTCTTCTTCGTACTCGATGAATTCGTCGGGAATGCGCGGCGCAGCAGCGCCTGCGGGTTGCGTGGCCTGCGCCGCCGCGGGTACGTCGACATGCGTGCCGGTTGTCGTGCCCATCACGGCGCCCGCGCCTGGCGCACTTGCCGACGCGAGTACGGTGGCTTCGGCTTCATTCACCGGCCGCGACGATTGCGCCTTTGGCCCGGTTGACGAGTGCGCCGCAGGCTCGCCGGCGGCGCCAGGCTGAACGTCTTTCGCTTCGTCCTGGCCCGGCTGCGCTACGCGCCGCCGCATCGCTTCGGCCAGATCGGCGAGGCCGAGCTCGTCGAGCGCCGAACGCTCGCGTGCGAGCGGATCGCCGTCCGTCGCTGGCCACGCCCAGTTGCCGCCGCGTACCGCGACTTCGATTGCGTGCTCGCCGCGCAGCGTGTTGCAGGCGAGGTCCGCGTGCGCTTCGTCGGCGACGCGCACGCCGATCAGCACATGGCCCGTTGGCGCTACGGGCTCGGGCGATGCGCCTGCATTCGCGCGCACGTCGCCTGTCGTGGAGAAGAAGCTCGCCACGAGCCGCTCGATGCCGGCCAGCACGCCTGACTCATGGACGGGCAATTCGATGTCGCTGGCCGGGAACCCGCATTGCATTAGCGTTTCCTGCGCGTGCCGCGCCTGGTCGTAGGTCTCGAAGAGACCAGTGACGGTCTGTTTCATGGCTTGTTCCTCCTCATAGCCGTTCCCACGTGCCGCATGACCGATATCGCAATCCGCGTGCCACGAAGCTCGCCGATACCGTTCCTGCGACGACACGCCCAGGCCGTTTGCCATGTGTGTGTCGCACGCCGGCCGCGTGCACTTCGTGCCCAGCGCGTGACTTTTCGACTTACAGCGTCGCGTCCCGTTCCCGCCGGGCGCGCGTCGGGCGATCGTGCTGGATCGCCTCCAGCATTTTCTCGAGCAGTGCGATGTCGAATGGCTTCGAGAGCACGCGCACATCCACGCCGCGCGTGCGCTCCAGCTCTTCCGCGTAGCCCGTGACGAGGATCACCGGCAACCAGGGCTCGCGCGTCTGCAGCGCTTCGGCGAGATCGATGCCGTTCATCGTGCCCGGCATGTGGATGTCCGAGAGCACGAGGTCGAAGTGCGGCGCATCGTCGTCGCCCGCGCGCGCGGCGCGGGCCGCATCCACGAACGCCAGCGCACTCGCCGCGTCGTTCGCGCAGGTGATGTGATGGCCCATCATCTGCAGCAGTGCTTCGGTGCCCGCCGCGACTTCGTCGTTGTCCTCGACGAGCAGCACGTGCAGCCCTTGCGGCGGATTCGCGCTGTGCTCGCGCGGCTCGGCTTCGCGCTGCGCGACGGGCGCTGCGCTCACGCGCGGCAGATAGAGATGCACCGAGGTGCCGGCGCCAATCGCACTGTCGATGGCGGCGAGCCCGCCCGAGCGCTCGCAGAACGCGAACACCTGCGGCAGCCCGAGCCCCGTGCCCATGCCCTTCGGCTTGGTCGTATAGAGCGGCTCGAAGGCGCGCGCAAGTACGTCGGGCGACATGCCCACGCCCGTGTCCTCGAGCGAGACGTGCACGAATTCGCCGTCGAGCGGGAAGCCTTCGCCCGGCCGGAACGAGATATTGCGTGCGCGCACGGTGAAGCGTCCGCCGTTGGGCATGGCGTCGCGCGCGTTGACGGCGAGATTGATGAGCGCGAGCTCGAATTCGGCGACGTCCACCTGCACGGGCCACACCGCTTCGTCGACGTCCATGACGAGCGCGACCTTCGCGCCGAGCGAGGCACGCAGCAGCTCGCGCGACGCGGGCAGCCAGCGGCCGACAGGGATCGTCTCGTTGCGCAGCGGCTGCTTGCGCGCGACGCCGAGCAGCTGGCGCGTGAGCGACTGCCCGCTCTTCAGCGCGCGCTCGACTGCGGAGAGCTCGCGCTCGAAGCCGCTCACGCCGCGCCGTCGCGCGATCTGCACGTTGGCCGAGACGATCATCAGCAGGTTGTTGAAGTCGTGCGCGACGCTGCCCACGAGATTGCCGAGCGCTTCCATCTTGCGCGATTGCCGGTAGGCCGATTCGATCGAGCGGCGCATCGCCGCCTCGGCTTGCCAGCGCTCCCAGGCTTCTTCCTCGGCGGCGAGGCGGCGCAGCGAAAGCCAGATCACGCACCACAACGCGATCGACGGCGTGAACATCGAGATGATCAGCACGCTCAGGTGCCGGTACCACGCGGACCAGATCGCCGAGGTGCGGTAGAGGCAGGCGACGTAGACCGGATACGCGCCCACGCGCCGGAAGGCGACGATCGCGTTGTCGCCGAGCAGTCGCGAATGCATGCGCACGACGCCCGCTTCCTTGCCGAGCGCCAGCGCGGCGGCGAACGGCGAGCCCGGCGTGATGGCGGCCGGCGCGGCGGCGTCGGTCGTGTTGGCGGCATTGGCGGCACCCGATACGCCGGCGCTGTCGGACGCCGCGGCGCTCGCGCCATGGGTGATGTTGGCGGTGTCGGCGCCGCTGGGCGTGGCGCTCGCCGTGGCCTTCGCGCGAGGCGCGCGTGCGCCAGGCGGCGGCTCGAACGCGAGGATGGCGCCGTCGCTGCGCACGAGGCCGAGCGCCATCGGCGAGTCGTCGCCCAGCAGTTCGCTGTAGAACTTGTCGAAGTAGCCAGGCCGCAGCGCGACCGAGACCAGCCCGGCGAACTGGCCCGCGGCGTCGTGGCGCGCGATGCCGGTGTTGAACACCGTTTCGCCGCTCACCTGGCCTTGCATGACGCGCGAGACGTGGTCGAGCACGCGGCCGTCGCGGATGCCCACGAAGTCGTCGCGCGTGGCGATCGAGAAGGCCGGCGGCGGCGAATAGCGGCTGCTCGCGAGCAACGCCCCATCGCGGCCGAAGATCGAGACGGCCGACACCTGCGGGTAGCCGCCGCCGATCGCGTCGAGCTTCTCGTGGATCTGCGCCTCGTTCGCGCGGATGCCGTCGTCGTCGAGATCCTCCACGCCGTCCACGATGCGTGCGTCGAGCGCATCGTTCATGTCGAACACCTTGAGCGCGTGCTCTTCCGCCACGCGCACGGTGCGCAGCGTGGCGTCGGTGGCGTCGGCTTCGCGCGTGTGCAAGTCGTTCCACGCCATCGTGGCGACGTAGATGCAGGGCAGCACGATCGCGGCGAGCAGCAGCGCGATCAGCGTGCGGCGGCGCACCGTGAAGTCGTGGCTGGGCGCCGCGGGAAACGGCGCCTCGTCGGCGCGCGGCGGCGGCAGCGAGCGATCGTCGGGCCCTGCGGGCCGGTCGGGATTCATCGTAGGGATAAGGCTGAAAACGGCGGCGGAGCTTTTGACATCATAAACGACCGGGCTTGCGCTTCGGCCCGTTCGGGCCTTTCATGTGCGTTCGATGCGCGTTCGATCCGCGCGCGGCCCGGGCTCGGCGGCGACGCAAGCGGCCATCGTGCGCCGCCGCAAAGGGCGCGAAGGATGCGTTGCTCTTCGCAAGCTGGACGATTTCCTCGGGTGCTACGGCGATTGCGCGACATTCCGCGTAGCGCAAACGTACACAAAAGGATAATCACCGGTCTTTAATTAGGGGATGGATTGTTTATTTCCTGAAAGTGGCAAAAACAAGTTGTTTCTGTTCGTGGAGCGATTATCGCCGAGTTGCATTTGGTTCAATTTGCTTCGAGAATCGCTGCCACGATAAATAACATTCGCAAAAATGCGTGTTGCCTGCCGCGCAATATGGCGTGTTTTTCGGGGTGTTTTGAATCTGTAAGGCAAAGAAAACGGCATAAAACGGGGTCGCTTCGCGATCGGACGGGCGGATGCCCAGTCACGCCATCGTTTCAATCGGGTTAGCCGGCGACTCCATGCAATGCGCATGAAAATGTGTGCGCTCGCTAAAGAACGGGTGTTCGCAGCCGTTAATACGCCTTAACGCATTCCGTCCCACGCACATTCATTCAGCATACCTATGTCCTTGCCCATCGTGATCGCCGACGATTCGCTGCTTGCCCGCAAGGTGCTCACGAAGGCGCTGCCCGAGGGCTGGGACGTCGAGATCTCCTACGCGTCGAATGGACGAGAAGCGCTGGCGTTGTATCGCGCCGGGCGTGCACCGGTCATGTTTCTCGACCTCACGATGCCCGACATGACGGGCTTTCAGGTTCTCGAAGCCTTGCAGCACGAGGACCTGAACACGTTCGTGATCGTCGTTTCCGCCGACGTCCAGCCGCGCGCCCAGGAGCGCGCGCTTGCGCTCGGCGCGATGGCGTTCGTGCCGAAGCCGGTCACGCAGGAGGCGCTGCTACCCATCCTCAAGGAGTACGGGTTGTATGCCTGATCGAGTGTTCACGGACTTGCAGCGCGACGCGCTCCAGGAGATCGCCAATCTCGGCATGGGCCAGGCCGCGACGCGTCTCTCGGGGCTCCTCAACGCTTTCATCGAGCTCTCGGTGCCGCGCGTGCGCGTGGTCGCCGTGAGCGAGGCGGCGCAGGCGCTGCGCGAGATGACCGGCATCGACGGCCCGGTCACGGCGGTGCGCCAGGGCTTTCGCTCCGAGATCAAGGGCGAGGCGCTCGTGATCTGCCGCAGCGGCGAGATCGCCGAGCTCGGCGCGCTGATCGGCGGCCCGTACGCGCAATCCACGCGCGACGCGCTCACGGAGCAGGAGTTGACCTTCGACGTGGCCAACGTGCTCTCTGGCGCGTGCGTCTCGTCGATGCTCGATCAGCTCGGGCGCATGCCGGTGTTCTCGCAGCCGGGGCTGCTCGGCGACGCCATCATGCTCGACGAGGTGTTCCAGCCCGGCATGCTCGCCTGGGATCTCGCGCTCCTCGTGGAAGTCAATTTCGCGCTCGAAGACCAGCGCTTTCGCGCGCATCTCGTCATGCTGATGGCCGAGGAGTCGATCCATCACGTGAGCCGGGCCATCGACGCGCTGCTGCACAGCCTATGAATACCCGTGACCTGCTGGCTCCGCCGACACCGATGCCATCCATGCCCCTGCCGCTCTCGCTCTCGGACCTCGTCGTGGAGCGCGTGGGCTTCGGCATCTTCGTGCTCGATCGTGAAATGAACGTGCTGATGTGGAACCGCTTCATGCAGGATCACAGCGGCGTGGCGGCGGCCGACGTGATCGGCCGCCCGGTCTTCGAGCGCTTTCCCGATCTGCCGCGCGCGTGGCTCACGCGCAAGGTCGAGAGTGTGTTCCAGCTCGGCAGCTTCGCGTTCAGCTCGTGGGAGCAGCGGCCCTACCTGTTCCGCTTCGACCACGATCGTCCCATCACGGGCGGCGTGGACTACATGCAGCAGGACTGCACCTTCATGCCGCTCATGCAGGGCCGGGAGGTGATCGCCGTGTGCGTGACCGTCTCCGATGTCACGCACGTGAGCGTCATGCAGCGCGAGCGCGAGGACGCCGTGGCGCGGCTGCGCGAATATGCCGACCGCGATGGCCTCACGGGCATCGCCAACCGGCGCTATTTCGAGGGGCGGCTCGCCGACGAATTCTCGCGCTGGCAGCGCTATGGCGGCGAGATGTCGGTGCTGCTCTTCGATCTGGACCACTTCAAGAAGATCAACGACGAATTCGGCCACGTCGCCGGCGACACCGTGCTGCGCGCCATGGCGCAGCGCGTGGCGCAGGTGGTGCGCAAGCAGGACGTGTTCGGGCGCTTCGGCGGCGAGGAGTTCGCGCTGCTCCTGCCGTGCACGCCGCTCGACGATGCGCTGCACGTGGCCGAGAAGATCCGCCACACGATCGGCGACGCGCCCGTGGAGGTGCAGGGCGTGGTCGTGCCCGTGACGGCGAGCGTGGGCGCTGCCGCGGCGCGGGCCGGTGCGTCCGATTATGAGGTCATGATCAATGAAGCCGACGCGGCGCTCTATAGCGCCAAGCGCCAGGGGCGCAACCGCTGCGTCGCGCTGGTTCACGAGCTTTCCTGATCGATTGGCTGACGATCGGTGAAAATCGCTGCGGTTTGGCGTGTTTTGATACGACTCGCGTGATGCGGCCGCCCGCGTGCTTCCGGCTCTCCTCGCGCGGGCCCTGCGCCGGGTCCCGACCCTCGTCGCTTCTCGTCCTGCTTCTCGTCCTTTCCCGCGCCGCTCCTGACCTGCCGCGACTGCGGCGGCCGGCAAAGGTTGCTATACTTTTGGCCGTTTCCGGCCGCGGACCCTGAACGGCGTTCCGAGGGGTCCGGTGCCTCGCGCGTGTCCGCGCGCGCGGGCGACCCGCGGCATGCGGGCCCGAATATCTGAAAAGCCCCGTCGAGGGCGCCCCCAGCGGAGATCGTCTTGGCCGTTTCCAACCTCGTCGTGGACGATACACATCAAACCGACGCCGCCGCCGCTTCGTCGGGCAGTTCGTTTTATCTGGCGATGCGAATCCTGCCGGCTGCGCAGCGCGACGCCATGTATCAGGTCTACGCCTTCTGCCGCGCTGTCGACGACATCGCGGACAGCGGCCTGCCGCGCGCCGAGCGTGCGGCGGGGCTCGACCAATGGCGCGCCGACATCGACGCGTGCTATGCCGGCACGCCGCGCGCCTCGCTCGCGGCGCTCACGCGCCATATCCATACGTTCGGGCTGGCGCGCGAGGACTTTCACGCGATGATCGACGGCATGGCCATGGACGCCGCCGAGGACATCTGCGCACCCGATGAGGCCACGCTCGACCTCTATTGCGACCGTGTGGCGAGCGCGGCAGGGCGTCTGTCGGTGAGGATCTTCGGGATGAGCGAGGAGCCCGGCCGCCTGCTCTCGCATCACCTCGGGCGCGCGCTTCAGCTCACGAACATCCTGCGCGACATTGACGAGGACGCGGACATCAACCGTTGCTACCTGCCGCGCGAGCTGCTCGCGCGCGAGGGCATCGCGGCGTCGAATCCGCACGAGATCGCCGCCGATCCCTCGCTGCCGCGCGTGTGCGCGACGCTCGTGAAACGCGCGCTCGCCCACTTCGCCGAAGCCGACGCGATCATGGACCGCACGCCGCGCGTGCAGGTCAAGGCGCCGCGCATCATGTCGGGCGTGTACCGTGTGCTGCTCGAGCGCACCGTCGAGCGCGGCTTCGATCTGCCGCGCACCAAGGTCGTCAAGCCGCGCGCGCGGCTCATGTGGATCGTCGCGCGCTACGCGCTGTTCTAATGCCCCGGCTCGTTCACGTGATCGGCGCGGGGCTTGCGGGCCTCGCGGCGGCCATCCGGCTGCAGCGGCACGGGGTCCAGGTCGCGCTGCACGAGGCAGCCTCACAGGCAGGTGGACGATGCCGTTCGTACTATGACCGCACGCTCGCGGCCACGCTCGACAGCGGCAATCATCTGGTGCTGGCGGGCCACGAGGCCACGCTCGACTACGTGCGTGCGATCGGCGCCGCCGACGAGCTCGCGGGGCCGGCCGAGCCGGCCTTCGCGTTCATGGACCTCGCGGCGCGCTCGCGCTGGACCGTGCGCTTTTCGCGCTCGCGCGTGCCGTTCTGGATCGGCGATGCCAACGTGCGCGTGCCGGGCACCAAGGTGTCGGACTATCTCGCGCTGCTGCCGCTCCTGTTCGCCAAGCCCGGCCGCACGATGGCGCAGACCATGCGCTGCGACGGCCTGCTTTGGGAGCGCCTGCTGCGTCCGCTTTTTCTCGCGGCGCTCAACGTCGAGCCGCGCGAGGCCAGCGCGGAGCTCGCGGCAACGCTGCTGCGCGACGTGCTGTCGGCCGGCGGCGAGGCGTTCCGGCCGCTGGTGGCGCGCAATGGCCTGTCGAGCGCGTTCGTCGATCCGGCGCTGCGCATGCTGCAGCATGGCGGCGCGGCGATCCGGCTCGATTCGCCGCTGAAGGAGATCGCGTACGACGACGCGGCGAGCCGCGCCGTCGCACTCGATTTCGAGAGTGGCCGCGTCCCGTTGGGCGCGGACGAGGCCGTCGTGCTGGCGGTGCCGGCAGCCGCCGCCGCCGCGCTCGTGCCGGCGCTGCAGACGCCGCAGCGCCACACGGCCGTCGTCACGATGCACTTCGCCGTGGAGCCGCCGCTGGGGCTGGCCACGCCGATGACGCTGGTGAACGGCACGGCCGGCTGGCTCTTCGCGGGCGCAGGCCGCATTTCGGCGACGATTCACGATGCCGCTGACGTCGACGCGCTCGATGCGCGCGCGTCCGAAGATCTCGCGCGGCGCGTGTGGGCGGACGTGGCGGGCGCGGCGTCGCTGCCTCTGGAGCCGCTGCCCGCATGGCAGATCGCGCACGATGCGCGCGCGACCTTCGCCGCCGTGCCGCAAGAAGAACTGCGCCGCCCGGCGGCGCGCACTCGCTGGACCAACTTGACGCTCGCAGGCGACTGGACCGCTACTGGTCTGCCCGCGACGATCGAAGGGGCGATCCGCTCGGGCCGCAAGGCCGCGGACCTGCTTCTGTCTTAAAAATCAGGATGTACCGATGAACGATCTTTCAGAGGCCATGCCGGCCGACGACCTCGCGAACGCGCCCGGCGCGGCGCCGACGCTCGACAACGCGGGCGTGCTTGCCCACGCCACGTCGAGCGCAGACGTGTCCAATGTGAGCGGCGCGCTCGATGCCGCCGTCTTGCGCGCGACCGACGCGATTCTCGCCGACCAGCGCGCCGACGGCCACTGGGTCTACGAACTCGAAGCCGACGCCACGATTCCCGCGGAATACGTGCTGCTCGTCCATTACCTGGGCGAGGAGGCGAACCTCGAGCTCGAAGAGAAGATCGCGCGCTACCTGCGCCGCATCCAGCTGCCCGGCGGCGGCTGGCCGCTCTTCACCGACGGCGGCATGGACGTGAGCGCGAGCATCAAGGCTTACTTCGCACTCAAGATGATTGGCGATGCCGAAGATGCCGGGCACATGGTGCGCGCGCGCGAGGCGATCCTCGCGGCGGGCGGCGCGGAGAAGGCCAACGTGTTCACGCGCATCCTGCTGGCGCTCTATGGCGTGGTCAGCTGGTACGCGGCGCCGATGATGCCGGTCGAGATCATGCTGCTGCCCGGCTGGTTTCCGTTCCACCTCTCGAAGGTGTCGTACTGGGCGCGTACCGTGATCGTGCCGCTGCTGGTGCTGGGCGCGAAGCGACCGGTCGCGAAGAATCCGCGCGGCGTGCGCATCGACGAGCTGTTTCGCGGCGCGCCTGTCACCACGGGCCTGAACGAGCGCTCGCCGCACCAGAGCAAGGGCTGGTTCGGCTTCTTCCGCGCCGTGGATGGCGTGCTGCGCATCACCGATCCGCTGTTCCCGGCCTACTTGCGCCAGCGCGCGATCGATGCGGCGGTGGCCTTCGTCGACGAGCGCCTGAACGGCGAAGACGGCCTAGGCGCAATTTTCCCGGCCATGGCCAACGCCGTGATGATGTACGAGGCGCTCGGCTACCCCGCCGATCATCCGCATCGCGCGATCGCGCGCCAGTCGGTGGAAAAGCTCGTGACGATCCACGCAGAGGAAGCGTACGTCCAGCCGTGCCTCTCGCCGGTGTGGGACACGTCGCTTGCCGCGCACGCGCTCATCGAAACGGGCGACCGACGCGCGCATGAGGCGGCGCGGCGCGGCCTCGAATGGCTGCGCCCGCTGCAGATTCTCGACGTGCGCGGCGACTGGATCTCGCGCCGCGCCGACACGCGTCCGGGCGGCTGGGCGTTCCAGTACGCGAACCCGCACTATCCCGACGTCGACGATACGGCCGTGGTGGTGGCGGCGATGCGCCGCGTCGACCAGATCGACAACACCGACGCCTACGACGAGCCCATCGCGCGTGCGCGCGAGTGGGTGCTCGGCATGCAGAGCAGCAACGGCGGCTGGGGCGCGTTCGAGCCGGAAAACACGCACGAGTACCTGAACAGCATCCCGTTCTCGGATCACGGCGCACTGCTCGATCCGCCGACGGCCGACGTCTCGGGCCGCTGCCTCTCGATGCTCGCGCAGCTCGACGAACTGCCGGCGGCGAGCGAGCCGGCGCGCCGCGCCTACAATTACATCCTCGCCGAGCAGGAAGCGGATGGCAGCTGGTACGGCCGTTGGGGCATGAACTACATCTACGGCACGTGGACGGCGCTGTGCGCGCTGAACGCGGCGGGCCTCGAGCACACCGATTCGCGCATGAAGCGCGCGGCGCAGTGGCTCATCGCCATCCAGAACGACGACGGCGGCTGGGGCGAGGACGGCACCAGCTACAAGTTCGAGTACCGCGGCTACGAGCAAGCGGCGAGCACGGCGTCGCAGACGGCGTGGGCGCTGCTCGGCCTGATGGCCGCGGGCGAAGTGAACCATCCGGCGGTGGCGCGCGGTGTCGCCTGGCTGCAGGCCACGCAGCGCGAGCACGGGCTCTGGGACGAAACGCGCTTCACGGCCACGGGCTTCCCGCGCGTGTTCTATCTGCGCTACCACGGCTATCGCAAGTTCTTCCCGCTGTGGGCGCTCGCGCGCTACCGCAACCTCAAGCGCGACGGCGCCACGCACGTCAAGGTCGGCCTGTGACGATGGCGGCTGCGTCTGTGTCCGCAACGGCTGCCGCCACGGTGCGTGCGCGGCGCGCGAACGGCGCGCTGCCCGTGATCGCCGTGACAGGCATGGCCTTCGAGGCGAGCATCGCGGCAGGCAAGGGCGCCGACGGCGTCGAGGCGGTCTACGCCGCGCGCGCCGACCTGCTCGAGCGCGCGCTCGTGGCCGCGCTCGAGCGCGGCGCTTCGGGCGTCATCAGCTTCGGCACCGCGGGCGGCCTCGGACCGGATCTCGAACCGGGCACGCTCATCATCGCCGATGCCGTGGACGGTCCGTTCGGCCGCGTCGCCTGCGATGCGGCATGGAGCGATCGCCTGGCGGCGGCATTGCTGGACTCGCCGCTGGCCACGCAGACGCGCCGCGGCGTGGAGGCGGCCGTGGCCGCGCCGCTCACCGGCGCGACGGACAAGGCGGCGCTGCACCAGTCGAGCGGCGGTGCGCTGGCCGTCGATATGGAGTCGCATCTGGCTGCCGCCGCGGCGGCCGCACGCGGCCTGCCGTTCGCGGTCTGCCGCGCGGTGGTGGATCCGGCATGGCGCAGCCTGCCGAAGGCCGCGATGGCGGGCCTGCGCGACGACGGTTCCACGGCCGTCCTGCCGATCCTGCGCGAACTCGCGCGCGACCCGCTGCAACTCGGCGGCCTGCTGCGCGTGGCTGCGGATGCTGGCGCGGCGCGCAGGGCGCTCACGGCTGCACGGCGCGTCTTGACAGCATCTGGCGCCTTTTTCCCTGGTTGACTTGGCAACTGAGCTGGCAGCTGATCCGGCGATTTGCTGGAGCGGGTATTGCAATACCTAGGGAAAACCCTATATCTGGTAGCATGTCAGTGTTAACCCTAGATCTGTTTTCGAGGTCTGGGGACAGAGCATGCATAGGGAGTTACCAGTCATGAATTTTCATACCCGCAAATGGGTCAAGCCTGAAGACCTGAATCCCAACGGCCT
>DATEJU010000426.1:0-13646 GCA_035277805.1 Paraburkholderia sp.
GCCTCGCGCACCTTGGCGAGCGTGACGGGATTGACCGTATGCGGTGCGTTGATCGCGCGCGAGACGGTGGCGATCGAAAAACCGGCGTGTGCGGCGACATCCTTGATGGTTGACGTCATGCTGGCGGCCCGAGCGATGTAAACGTTTTCGATGGGCCGATTATGAAAAGCGCGTGTGACCGCCCGATGACGCGGGGCGCTTGGGAGGCGCGCAGGGCAATGGTAGAATCGCGTCCGCCTTGCCGGCGTGATGAAATTGGTAAACATAGCGGACTTAAAACTAAATTGAGTGCCCTGCCGGAAACGGCTGGTGCAGAACCCCTCAAATTCGGCGAAACCCCTGGACTTTGCGGTGCGCGAGCGCGCATTGCACCGAGGCGACGCCGAGCCAAGCCGGCTGGCGCTTTCCCGCGCCGGCCAGGAAGGTGTAGAGACTAGACGGGGGGCGCCTAAAGCTTGAACGCGGCTTGACGCGCTACGTGGCTAAGGCGAAGGCATAGTCCAGCGCACGAACACCCGCGAGCATTTCGCGGGCGGCGTCGAAAGACGTAGTGTGACGAAAATCCGCCGCCTCACGGCTTACCGGTTCGAGTCCGGTCGCCGGCACCAGGACAGCTTGAACTTGCTTCGCAAGGAGCCCTTGAACCCGCGATGGCGCAACGCCTCGCGGGTTTTTTGTTGGTCGTCGTGGATTCGTTGGGGCGTCGCAGGGCGTCGGCCGCACGGCCTTGCACGGGCGCAATACGTCGGGACCGGTGTGCCGGTCAGTGGCCGCCGATCTGGCCGGTGCGCGGATTGACGAGCCGCGCAAAGCCGAAAAGCGCCGCAATCGCCAAAGGCGACACGATGAAGAAGGCTGTGAGCATGATACAAGCCGTAACAAAATGTTTCGTCAGTGTATCTGCAAGATGCGGATTGAATATCAGGTAGAACGACAACAAACCATTGCGATTGCGCAAAGGATTGGGTGAAAAGCGGGCGTTGACCGGCGAAATGCTGGATGGACGGGGGCTGTACAGCGTGCTGGAAGTCGATTCAGAGGCAGTCGAAGATTACCTCTACTGTTTGCGTGGTGATGCCGCGCAGACCTTCGCTGTGCATTTCGACTGCATGCATCTCCTTATGCTGCTTGCGACAATAAGCCTGTGCTTCCTTGAGGCCGGCGCTGCGCACGCGATTCCACGAAACGATCTCCCAGCGTGCCCGACTCGTTACCGAAAGATGTCCATCCTGTCTCGAATTCACATCGGTCACCGACGTGCATGCCGTCAGCATGCTAAGGCCAAGCAACAGGATGCTGCCTTTCATAGATTCCCTCCTGATCGCGCACCATTGTCGCTGCCAAACCCAGGCATTGGCAACTGGAGGGAAACGTTAGTTAACGACTTTGGCGAACCAGGGCATGGCCCATCGACACGCGTCGTGGCGGGCGGGCGAGGGCACCGTGAAGATGGCGTGCGCTCATGAAAGCGGGAGACGCAGCCTGTGCAGCGCTGACGCTTTGGTGCGCGCAGTCATCAAAACGATGACGTCTGACGGAAGTGCGCCAATACGCTGCGGCGCGCAGGCGCGATAGCGCGCTCGCAGGCATTGTGCGCGGCGGCAGCAGCGGCGTACGGCTATGTTACAGAACGTGCCACGCCCGCCGTATGCACGCCGTGCGGCCACGCGATACCAGCCGCGCTTTCCGTTTGCAGATCGCCCCGCGCGCGGGGCGTCCGCGACGGCTCGGGCGAATTTAGTCGTGCGCGACGATATCGCCGACCTGTGCCTGGCCGGAGACGAGGCACGACGAGAGGAAGTTCTCTCCCTGGCTGCGCGCGCCGATGGAGGTGAAACCGCGCGCGAGCGCGCCGAGCCGGACCAGTTCCGAACCCTGCGCACAGGTGACCGAGCCGCTCTCGTGCGCCTGCACGCGTGTCAGCACCCGGTTCCCGAGGAGGAGTGCGAGGACGATGACGACGCCAACATTAAATGCTTGTCTCATGATTTCGTCTCCTAGTGCAGTCAGACTATCTCAGCCTTTCGGCGTACGAATCCAGGAGTTTCCCGGCGATGCAGTGCAGCACATGCGGCGCATGAAAACACCTTGAAATGCAGCGTGAGTAATACTTCGGCGTCCTTGCGTTGCGGCCTGCGACACGGTGCGCCTTGTGTGGCGCGGCTGTGCGCGCAAGCGCGCCGTGGTGGCCCGTTGCGTGCGAGAACGTTGCGACGCAACAATGGCGCGTCGCGTCACGCCTGATGTCAGCTAACGAATGTAGCGTTGAGCCAATCAAGTCCTGCGTGGCACATCGACACGGCGCTATTTGGGCCGATTTAATGTTTGATATCAATCAGTTTTTGCGGTGGTGCCGTGCAATTCTCCTGGCGGTGTTTGCTCGGTCCGATGTATTCAGGCACTGTTTTTCGGGAGCGAACGCGGTGGTCGTGGGGCGAGAACCGTTGCTCGGGAGGTGGCGCCGCTAATCTTGAAATACGCAGGCCGATGTTGCACTATCGGCTGTCCAGTCCCTTTTTTTCGTACGAGGTGAAGCAATGCAGTTGATTGGCATGATGGATTCCCCGTATGTGCGCCGCGTCGCGATTTCCCTGCACGTGCTCGGGATG
Source organism: Paraburkholderia sp. (assembly GCA_035277805.1). Taxonomy (GTDB): domain Bacteria; phylum Pseudomonadota; class Gammaproteobacteria; order Burkholderiales; family Burkholderiaceae; genus Paraburkholderia. Next base: position 2,610 of record DATEJU010000426.1, read on the forward strand.
CCGTTCGAGCATCGCAGCGTGTCGGTGTTCCGGCATTACGACGAGTTCGCGCAGATCAACCCGGTCGTGAAGGCACCGACGTTCATCGACGACGACGGCACGCTGCTGATCGATTCCACGCTGATCCTCGACTATCTCGACCGCAAGGTGCCGGCGGCGCGGCGCCTGATGCCCGAGGAGTCGCAGGAGCGCACCTTCGCGCTGCGCGTGAATGGGTTTGCGCTCGCGGCCATGGAGAAGACGGTGCAGCAGGTGTACGAGCGCCAGTTGCGGCCCGAGGAGCGTCAGCACGAGCCGTGGTTCGAGCGCGTCAATGCGCAGATGCACGCCGCGTACGCGGTGCTCGACAAACTGCTGAGCAGCCGCGCGGGCTGGCTGTGCGCGGGGCGGATCACCCAGGCCGACATCACGGCTGCGGTGGCCTGGCGCTTCACGCAGCACATCTTGCCGGGCGTCGCGGATCCCGCGCGCTATCCGGCGCTCGCCGCGCACTCCGCTCGCGCCGAAGCGCTGCCCGAGTTCGTGGCGACGCCGCTCGAGTGAGCCACGGGCCCGCGCGCGCGGGCCCGCCGATCCTTCTGTCTCGCTGTCCGCGCTGCGGTTTGCCCGCTGGCTCGCGGATTGTTCGCGTATGGCGACAAGTGACTTCGCGTCCGGGCCATTTATCGGCAGACGCTACATTCCTAGAATGGCTCTCATGGAAATGCCGCTGCGTCAGGACGACGCGGCGGCTCAAGCGGGAGCCGTCATGAAATCCTTTATCGAACGACAGCTATATCAGCCAGCCCTGGTTCTGCCGATGGTGGACCTGATGCAGCTGATGGTGTCGCTCGACTTCAACATGGGTCAGATCGGACTGATGGTGGCGACCCGCGGTGCGCGCGCGGCGCTGCAACGCTCACGCGCGCTCTGGTGCGCAAGCCATGGCTGCGCTGAGCTGCGCGAACGCGTCCACTGATCCTGCTTTACTTCGAGCTACAGACAGCGTACCGACTTCACGATTTCCCCCCCGACGCGCAGCGGCATCGCCCGTTTGCTGTTGTGACGTCACCCTGTGAGCCGCCTCATGATCCGGGGCGGCTCTTTTTTTCTCATTTTCCGATTGGAAATCCCGGTGCTTTGACCGCTTTGCCACGTTGTCGTGCCGACGTGCCGACGCGCGAACGGACCGCGCGCGCTCACACGCGGCGTATGCGTCGTCGGCGTAAGATGGCGCGAACGTGATGCAGGCAGGCGAGCGGCAGGACGCTTCGCGAGAAGGAGGTCGGCATGGCACAGCGTTTCGATGCGATCGTGATCGGCACGGGGCAGAGCGGTCCGCCGCTGGCGGTACGGCTCGGTGCCAGCGGACGCAAGACAGCGGTGATCGAGCGCGCCGGGTTCGGCGGCACATGCGTGAATGTCGGGTGCACGCCGACCAAGGCTTATGTGGCCTGTGCGCGTACCGCGCATGTGGCGCGCCACGCGGCGGACTTCGGTGTGCGGATCGGCAATGGTGCGCAGGGCGGCACGGCAAACGGCGCACAAGGCGTCGATGTGAGCGTCGATCTCGCGTTCGTGAAGGCGCGCAAGGACCGCATCATCGGCGCGTCGCGCGACGGCGTCGAGCACTGGCTGCGCGATGCGCCCAACCTGACCGTGCTACGGGGGCATGCACGCTTCACCGGTGCGCATACGGTCAGTGTGACGTCGTCGGGCGGCGAAACGGCGACGCTCGAAGCGCCCGAGATCTTCATCAACACCGGGACGCGCGCCGCCGTGCCCGACGTGCCCGGGCTCGACCGTATCCGATACGAAACCAACTCGACGATCCTCGCTTTGGAGACCTTGCCCGAGCATCTGGCGATTGTCGGCGGCAGCTACGTGGCACTCGAATTTGCGCAGATGTTTCGCCGCTTCGGCAGCCGTGTGACGGTGCTCGTGCGCGGGCAACGCGTTCTGGCGCGCGAAGACGACGACGTTGCGCAGGCCGTCCAGGACGTGCTTGCGCGCGAAGGCGTGGAATTTCGTTTCGGCAACGCGCCGCGTAGCGTGGCGCCGCTCGGCGTGAGCAGCGCTGGCGGCGTGGCCGGAACCACCGCGGCGGCGGGCGTCACGCGCCCGCAAGGCATCCGTATCGAACTCGACGGCGAAGCGCTCGACGTCTCGCATCTGCTGTTCGCCACGGGCCGCATTCCGAATACCGACGATCTCGGGCTCGACACGGCGGGTATCGAGCGAGACAAGCACGGCCTCATCTGCGTCGACGGAGCACTGCGCACGCGCGTGCCCGGTGTGTGGGCGCTCGGCGATGTGAATGGGCGCGGAGCATTTACGCACACCTCGTACGACGATTACCAGATCGTTGCGGCAAATTTGCTCGACGGCGCGCATCGCAGCGCCGACACGCGCATTCCCGCGTATGCCGTATTCGTGGATCCACCGCTTGCGCGCGTGGGGTCGAGCGAGCGCGAGGTGCGCGCAAGCGGGCGTCCCGCACTGATCGCGACGATGCCGATGTCGCGCGTCGGACGCGCACGCGAGCGTGGCGAGACGGACGGGTTCATGAAGGCGCTGGTGGACGCGCAAACGCAGCGCATTCTGGGCGCGACGATCTTCGGCATGGAAGGCGACGAGGCGATCCACACGTTCATCGACACGATGAGCGCCGATGCGCCGTACACCACGCTCGAATACGCGATGCACATTCACCCCACGGTGAGCGAGCTGGTGCCGACTTTGCTCGACCGACTGAGGCCGCTTATATGAGCGAGCCTGGTGAAAACGCGCATGCCGGCAGCCCGGCCATCAACGCTTCGGGCAATCTCTACGCCGGTATCGAAGCCGGCGCGCGCGACGAGCGTTTCGAGCGGCTCGTCGCGCAGGCTGGCGTGTCGATCGAGCGGATCGTCTCGACGGGGCAGGCGAGCCCAGAAGGGTTCTGGTATGACGATCCGCGCGACGAATGGGTGGTGTTGCTCGCGGGCGCGGCGGAACTGGAATTCGAGGTGCGAGGCGGCGTGCGCCACCGGATGCGTCCGGGTGACTACGTGCATGTTCCCGCGCACTGCCGGCACCGCGTGGCGTGGACCGACACGGCGGCGCCCACGGTCTGGCTCGCCGTGTATTTCGGTGCGGGCACTGGCGAACACGAGTGAGTGAGCCGCGCGGAGACGAAATTTTCCTTTCGGACACGAAGCACACGGCACGTCGACGATAATCGCGCATAGCGGTTGAACACGAATCGCGCGGACCACGCGCGATCGGTCCACGCCAGCGTCATAACCGTTTTTTCCGTTACGAAACGCCGTCTCATGTCACGTCAACGCCCGCTGCGCGTCGCACTGATTTCCGATACGCACAATCTCGTGCGGCCCGAGCTGCTGAGTTTTCTGGAGGGCAGCGATGCAATCGTCCACGCGGGCGATATTTGCGAGCAGGGCGTACTCGACCGGCTTGCCCAGATCGCGCCGCTGACCGCCGTGCGCGGCAACAACGACCGCGGCGCATGGGCCGAGGCGCTGCCGGTGCAAACCGTCGTCGAAATCGGCGGAATCGCGATTACTGTTGTCCACGAGTTGCCCGACCTGCGCGGCGATCCCGCAGCGCAGAGCATCGCCGTTGTGGTCAGCGGCCATTCGCACAAGCCGGCGCTCGACATGCGCGATGGTGTGCACTACGTGAATCCGGGCAGCGCAGGACCGCGCCGCTTCAAATTGCCCGTCTCCGCCGCGATGTTGACGATCGGAAACGACAGCGTGCTGCACCTCGAGCACATGCGGCTGATCGACTGACTACGTCGCGCGCATCGGCGCGGCCGCGCGCGAGACGCAAAAAAGGCCAGCACAGGGCTGGCCTTCGCTGATTTCCGATACGAAATCCGCAGCGCTTGACGTCTTACGGCTGCGTCACACCCGCACCGTGCCGTGCGTGGCGTAATCCTCGTCGATTTCTCGCGCCACGCGTACGCCGCGCAGCACCGCATGGGCTTCGGCCCTCGTGCCGACGCACGGCGCGGAGCCCAGCAGCGGCTTGCGCGCCGTCTCGTGCAGCGACACCACCGAGACGATGCCGATCACTGCGGCGCCCATCAGGTAGTACGCGGGCATCATCAGGTTCTGCGTGTGCTCGACGAGCCAGGCGGCGACCAGCGGCGTCGTGCCGCCGAACAGCGACACCGACACGTTGAAACCGATGGCGAGCGCGCCGTAGCGAATCGCGGTCGGGAACAGCGCCGGCAGCGCGGAGGGCATCACGCCCGTAAAGCACGAGAGCAGCGTGCCGAGAATCAGGAGACCGAAGAACACCGGCACGAGCTCGCCCGTCTGGATCAGCGTGAGCGAGGGAATCGACAGCACGATCAGGCCCACGCAGCCTGCAAGCATCACCGGCTTGCGGCCGATGGCGTCCGAGAGGCGGCCGAACGCGAGTGTCATCGGCATCATCAGGACCATCACGATCAGCACGAGGAAGAGGCCGTGGGTCTCGTTAAAGTGCAGCGTCGCCGAGAGATAGCTCGGCAGATACGAGAGCGCCATGTAGTCGGTCACGTTGAAGATCAGCACGAGGCCCACGCAGAGCAGGAAGGGGCGCAGGTGCTCCGTGACGAGCGATTTCAGCGTGAGCTTCGGACGCGCGTGCTCTTCGGCTTCGCGCAGCTCGGCTTCGCGCTTGAAGGCCGGCGTTTCCTCGAGCTTCATGCGGATGTACAGGCCCACGAGGCCGAGCGGGCCCGCGATCATGAACGGCACGCGCCAGCCCCAGTCGAGCAGTTGCTGGTGCGAGAGCACGGCGGTCAACACGGCGACCGTGCCCGCGCCGAACACATAGCCGATCAGCGTGCCGAACTCGAGGAAGCTGCCCATGAAGCCGCGGCGCTTGTCGGTGGCGAATTCGGCGATGAAGGTCGCCGCGCCGCCATACTCGCCGCCAGTCGAGAAGCCCTGGACCAGGCGCGCGACGAGCAGCAGCACGGGCGCTGCAATGCCGATCGAATGGTACGACGGGATCAGGCCGATCGCGAAGGTGCCGCAGGCCATCATGATCATGGTCATCGCGAGCACGCGCTGGCGGCCGATGCGGTCGCCGAGCGGCCCGAACACCATGCCGCCGATCGGTCGCACGAGGAACGCGGCCGCGAACGTGCCGAAGGTGGCGATGAGCTGCGCCGAGGGGCTGCTCGAGGGGAAGAACACCTGGCCGAGCGTGACGGCGATGTAGCTGTACACGCCGAAGTCGAACCATTCCATGGCGTTGCCGAGCGCCATGGCGCCGACGGCGCGTTTGAGGAGGCTTCTGTCGACGATCGTGATGTCGTCGAGCGTGAGATCGGCTGAGGTTGCCGATGAGCCGGAAGTGGAAGCGGTCAAGGTCTGCATCTCCAATGACTGCGACGAACCCACGAGGGCCCGCCACGGTTGCCGGAGAGTGCCGTTTCGCGATAGCGGCGACATTTCGCGCGCGGAACGCCGCAAAAGGAGGGCGCCCGGCCCGTCTGCGAGGCAGGCGGCGCACGAGTGGCATGCTGGGGTGTCGCGAAACGACACTCGGTCGAATTGTGCGTTTGCGTTGCGCCTGCGTGGCCGTGGTTGGGGGGGCAGGACGCATGAGGACGCTGGACTCGCACGAAGATGCGGAGTGAAGCGCCGCTGAAACGAAAAAGAAGGCCCGCGTGGCGGAGCGCTCTTTTTGTATGAAAGCAATCAGGAAGAAGGCGGTTTTGGGTGCCGGCCTGACTGCAATTGATGGCTAATGCCTGTTGAACGAGGCGTTATGATAGCACGATAACGGAAGATCGCGCAAATCGCCCGTCTGGCGGGGGTCCCGGGGAGCGCGCGAGGCCCCATCGGGTGGCGGATTGCGCGATTTAAGCCGCTTCTGGGATGCGTGCTGAAAGCGCATGAAGCGCATAAAAAAACCGCGCCCGAGGGTGCGGTTTTTGCAATCAATCTGGCCGCTTTGCGTGCCGTCTTGGAGACGGCCGCCGGAGGCGGGCTCCGGCGCGCGGTGCAGAGACACTTCAGCCTTCGGTCGGCGGCACGTAGCCCGACGCCTGATCGGCGCCTTCGCCGAAGAAGAACTTCTCGGTCTGCTTCATCAGGTACTGGCGTGCGCGCGGGTCGGCCATGTTCAGCCGGTTCTCGTTGATGAGCATGGTCTGCTGCTTGAGCCAGGCCTGCCATGCCTCTTTCGAGACGCTTTCGTAGATACGCTTGCCGAGTTCGCCCGGCAGCGGCGGAAAGTCGAGTCCCTCGGCTTCCTTGCCGAGCTTCGCGCATTGGATCATACGGGCCATGCTGTGCTTCTCCTGTAGTCGTATGTGGGGGCGGCGAGGCGCTTCATCCTTAGATGGAGCCGCTCAGAGCTGTTTCATCAGCACGAGCGACTTGCGCTGCCAGTTATAGAGGCGGCGGCGGTCTTCGGGCAGGTCGTCGACCGTGGCCTTCACGAAGCCGCGCTTGAGGAACCAGTGCTCGGTGCGCGTGGTGAGCACGAAAATGCGCGTGAGGCCGCGCGCGCGCGCGCGCTGCTCGATGCGGCGCAGGAGCCGTTCGCCGTCGCCCGAGCCTTGCGCCTCGGGCGAGACCGTGAGGCACGCCATTTCGCCGATGCGCTCCTGCGAATATGCGTAGAGCGCCGCGCAGCCGAACAGCACGCCGTCGTGCTCGATCACCGAGAAATGGTCGATGTCGCGCTCGATCTGGTGACGCCCGCGGCGCACCAGCGTGCCGTCGCTTTCGAGCGGCTCGATCAGCGTGAGAATGCCGCCGACGTCGTCCGGCGTGGCTTCGCGCAGGCTCTCCAGGTTCTCGTACGAGATCATGGTGCCCACGCCGTCGTGCAGGAACAACTCGAGCAGCACGCTGCCGTCGAGCGCGTAGGGCAGGATGTGCGCACGGCCCACGCCGCCACGGCAGGCGCGGATCGAGTGCTTCAGATAGAAGCCCTCGTCGCCGAGCACGGTGCCGCTTTCCTGCAGCTTGTAGGCGTCGTCGAGCGACATTTCGCGGATCAGCTCGCCTTCCTCGTTGATGAGGCCCGGCGTTTCCGTGAGGAAAATGATCTTGTCGGCGCGCAGCGCGATGGCCGCCGCCGAGGCGACGTCTTCCATCGACAGATTGAACGCCTCGCCGGTGGGCGAGAAGCCGAGCGGCGAGAGCAGCACGAGCTTGCGGCTCGCGAGCGAATGGCGGATCGAGTCCGCGTCGATCTTGCGCACGACGCCGGTGTGCTGGAAGTCGACGCCGTCGAGAATGCCGACCGGGCGCGCTGTCACGAAGTTGCCCGACACCACGCTGATGTGCGCGTGTGCCATCGGCGTATTCGGCAGACCCTGGCTGATCGCGGCTTCGATGTCGAGTCGCACTTCGCCGGCGGCTTCCTTCGCCGATTCCAGCGCGCGGGCATTGGTGATGCGCATGCCGTGCGAGAACTCGGACTCGACGCCGTGCAGGCTCATCTGCTCCTCGACCTGAGGGCGCGAACCATGCACGAGCACGATCTGGATGCCCATGGCCTGCAACAGCGCGATGTCCGCGACGAGCGCGTTGAGCAGGTTCTGGTGCACAACTTCGCCGCCGAAGCCGACGACGAATGTCTTGCCCTGGAAGGCGTGAATGTAGGGCGCGACCGATCGCATCCAGTCGACGAACTGCGCGTGCTGCGCGGCTTGCTGGGCAGCTTGCTCTGAAGCGGATTCCGCGGCGGCGGAGGCCGGCGCGCTCGCGGAGGCGGGGACGAGGTCGGTTTGGGAATTCATGCCCGGGATTATAATGCGCCCCCATGTCGAATGTACCCAAAAGACCTGCGTCGGCGCAGGGCAGCAACACCCCTGCAGGGAAAGATGCGGCGCACGGCGGCGCACAGGAAAAGCGCGCGTCGCAGAAGTATGGCGACGGGCCGAAGCTGGCGTCGGCCGACCGGCTCGCCGCGCTCGTCGGCGGCGGAACGAGCAATCAGCAGAAACAGCAAAAGGGCGCGCAGACGGCTGGCCAGAAGAGCAGCCAGAACGTCGGGCAGAAGAGTGCGCAAGCGGCGCGCGAGCAAGCCGCGGCGAAAACCGCGGCGAAGACCGCGCCGCGCGAAACGGGTGCCGGAATGCATGCCGCTGCGCAGACGCCGCAGCCGATGCAGGAACGATCGCAAGCGCAGGCCGAAAAGCGATCGCAAGCGCAGGCCGAGACGCGGCCGCCGCGGACAAAACCGCAGACGACCGCGCAAGCGCACACGCCGCGCAATCAGCCGCCGCGTACGCAGCAGCAACCGAAGCAGCCGAGTCAGACGCGCGAGCCGAATCCGCCGCAGCCCGGCAAGCCCAAATCCGAAAACGCATCGCGCCCCGCCAACGATGGCGAGCGCGCACCGCGCGCCGAACGTCAACCACGTGCGCCGCGCGAAGCTCGCGCGCCAATCGAGCCGGATCGAGCACCGCGCGCCGAACGTCAGCCACGTGCGCCGCGCGAACCGCGCACGCCGATCGAGCCGAATCCCATCCCGCCGATCACGTTCCCCGAGGCGCTGCCCGTCTCGGGCCGCCGCGAGGAGATCGCACGCGCCATCGCCGAAAACCAGGTCGTGATCGTGAGCGGCGAGACCGGCTCGGGCAAGACCACGCAGTTGCCGAAGATCGCGCTCTCGCTCGGCCGCGGCCGCGGCGCGGGCGGCACGGGCCTCATCGGCCATACGCAGCCGCGCCGGATCGCGGCCTCGGCTACAGGCCGGCGGATCGCCGAAGAGCTTGGCACGCCGTTCGGCGAAGTGGTCGGCTACAAGGTGCGCTTTACGGACAATCTCGCGCCGGGCGCGTCGGTCAAGCTGATGACCGACGGCACCCTGCTCGCCGAGACGCAAACCGATCCGCTGCTCAAGGCGTACGACACGATCATCATCGACGAGGCGCACGAACGCAGCCTGAACATCGACTTCCTGCTCGGCTATCTGAAAGAGATCCTGCCGCGCCGGCCCGATCTGAAGCTGATCGTCACCTCGGCAACCATCGACGCCGATCGCTTCGCGCGTCATTTCGGCAGCGAGGAAAAGCCCGCGCCCGTAATCGAGGTGAGCGGGCGGCTCTATCCCGTCGAGGTGCGCTATCGGCCGGTGCAGGAAGACAGCCCGGCGGTGAAGGCCGCGCAGGGGACCACGGGCCGCGAAAAGGGCAAATCGCAGCGCGACACCGATCGCGATTTGATGGAAGCGATCGTCGATGCCGTCGACGAACTATGCCGCGAGGGCTCCGGCGACGTGCTCGTGTTCCTGCCCGGCGAGCGCGAGATTCGCGACGCCGCCGAGGCGCTGCGCAAGCACCACCCGCCGCACACCGAGATCCTGCCGCTGTTCGCGCGGCTTTCCGCTCAGGAGCAGGAGCGCGTGTTCAAGCCGTCGAACGCGCGCCGCATCGTGCTGGCCACCAACGTCGCGGAAACTTCGCTCACGGTGCCGGGCATCCGCTACGTGGTCGACACGGGCCTCGCGCGCGTGAAGCGCTACTCGTATCGCAACAAGGTCGAGCAGCTACAGATCGAATCGATCTCACAGGCCGCTGCGAACCAGCGCGCGGGCCGTTGCGGCCGCGTCGCGGACGGCGTCTGCATCCGTCTCTATGAGGAGCAGGATTTCCTTTCGCGGCCGAAATTTTCCGATCCGGAAATTTTGCGTTCGTCGCTGGCGGCGGTGATCCTGCGGATGAAATCGCTGCATCTCACGGCGATCGAGACGTTCCCGTTCATCGAGCCGCCGCCTGGCCGCGCGATCGCCGACGGGTATCAACTGCTCAACGAGCTGGGCGCCGTCGACGACGACAACACGCTCACGCCGCTCGGCCGCGAACTCGCGCGCCTGCCGCTCGATCCGCGCGTGGGCCGCATGATTCTCGCCGCGCGCGACGAGCAGGCCATGCGCGAAGTGCTCGTCATCGCGAGCGCGCTCTCGGTGCAGGATCCGCGCGACCGGCCCATCGAGGCGCAGGAGCAGGCCGATCAGGCGCATCGACGCTTTGTCGACGAGCGCTCCGAATTCCTCCAGTGGCTCAAGATCTGGGCCTGGTTCGAGGACGCCGTCGCGCACAAGAAGTCGAACAAGCAACTCGTGGATTCGTGCCGCGCGAATTTCCTCTCGCATCTGCGTCTGCGCGAATGGCGCGACGTCCACTCGCAACTGCTCACGGTGGTGCGCGAGCACGGCTGGCGCATCAACGAAGCGGATGCGACCTGCGAGCAGATCCATCACGCGCTGCTCACGGGCCTGCTCGGCAATATCGGCCTGAAAGCCGACGACGAGCCGCACTACCTCGGCGCGCGCGGCATCAAGTTCCATCTGTGGCCTGGCTCGGCGCTCGTGAAGAAGGCGGGGCGCTGGGTCGTGGCCGCCGAGCTCGTCGAAACGAGCCGGCTGTACGCCCGCTGCATCGCGAAGATCGAGCCCGAGTGGCTCGAGAAAGTGGGCGCGCATCTCTTGCGCAAGTCGCTTTCCGAGCCGCACTGGGAAAAGCGCGCGGCGCAGGTGAGCGCGTTCGAGCGCGGCGTGCTGTATGGCTTGCCGGTGTATCAGCGCAGGCGCGTCGCGTTCGGCAAGCAGGATCCGGCGCGCGCACGCGAACTCTTCATTCGCGGCGCGCTCGTGGAGGGCGAGTTCGACACGAAGCTCGCGTTCTTCGCACACAACCGCAAGCTCCTCGCCGATATCGAGCAGCTCGAGCACAAGTCCCGCCGCCAGGACGTGCTCGTCGACGACGAACTGATCTTCGGCTTCTACGATCAGGCGATTCCCGAGGGCATTTATTCGGGCGCGTCGTTCGAGCGCTGGTATCGCGACGAGGTGAAGCAGAGCGGGCAGCCCGAAGACAAGCTGCGCCTGCTCTATCTCTCGCGCGACGACCTGATGCGCCACGAGGCCGCGGGCGTGACGACCGAGCTGTTTCCGAAGCGCATGACGATGTCGGGCGTGGCGATGGCGCTCACCTATCACTTCGAGCCGGGCTCGCCGCGCGATGGCGTGACGCTCGCGGTGCCGCTCTATGCGCTCAATCAGGTGGACGCGCGCCGCTGCGAGTGGCTCGTG
>DATEJU010000427.1:0-48107 GCA_035277805.1 Paraburkholderia sp.
AGACGGCGGACCTGTTGCAGGACAACGCGCTGCTGGCCTCGGCGCGCACGATCATCGAGGACGTCGATTGGGACAACGGCGCGCTCACCGCGAACATCCCGCCCGCCGCGCTGGAGATATTCGAATCGCCGTACCAGGATCAGGTGTTCTACAAGGTGCTCGCGGGCGATGGCCGGCTGCTCGGCGGTGCGCCGGATCTCGCGCCGCCTCCCGCGCGGGCGCAAGCGCCTGCACAGTTGCCCGCGTTCTATGACAGCCAATACGACGGCGTGCCCATTCGCGCGGTCGCGTACGAACGCATGCTCTACGACTCGGGCCGCGCCGAGCGTGTCACGGTCATCGTCGGCGAGACCATGGCGTCGCGCCAGGCGATGATAGCCGGCCTCTGGCAACCGCAACTGCTGCGCCAGTGGCTCATGCTTGCGCTGGCCGTCATGCTCGTGCCGCTCGGGCTCACGCTGGAGCTGCGGCCGCTCATGAAGCTCAAGGACGACGTGGCGGATCGCGAGCCGACACAACTCGAGCCGATCCGTCCAGATCATTTGCCCTCCGAACTCAGGCCGATCGTCGACGCCATCAATCAGTGCATTGCACGCCTGAAGGTGCACGCGTCGACGCAGCGCCAGTTCATCGCCGACGCAGCCCATCAGCTGCGCACGCCGCTCACGCTGCTCGCCACGCAGATCCAGTTCGCGAGCCAGTGCGATGCGCACGACCCGGCACTATTCGACGCGCTGCATGGCGTGCGCCGCACCAGTCAGAAGATGGCTGAGCTGACAAGCCAGCTCTTGCTGCTCGCGCAGGCCGAATCGATGGCGCCAGCGCGCATGGGCACCTGTGTGGATCTCGGTGCGGTCGTGTCCTCGGTGCTCGAAGAGCTGATCCAGGCGGCGCAGCAACGCGAGATCGATCTGGGCGCGGAGCTGGCCGACGGTGTCGCGGTGGCGGGCAACGCGGGCCTGCTGGCGTCGCTTGCTGCCAATCTGGTCGACAACGCGATCCGCTACACCCAGGCGGGCGGCAACGTGACGGCCATCTGCCGCCGCGAGGGCGACGAAGTCATGCTGCAGGTGGTGGACAACGGCCCCGGCATTCCCGCCGAAGCACGCCAGCACGTGTTCGAGCGCTTCTACCGCATTGCAACGGACTCCGAAGGAATGGGGCTTGGGCTCGCCATCGTGCATCAGGTCGCGCGCTCGCATGGTGGCTCCGTGAGCATGACGCCGGGTCCCGGGCATGTCGGACTGGTCGTGACTGTGCGGCTGCCGCTCTGGCGTGAGTCGGCGGCGCGAAGCAGTGGCTTGAAGGACGGGCCCGAACTGATGGCCTGAACCACTGACATGAACGAGGAAAGACAATGAAGCTGATGCTCGTGGAAGACAACGCCGAGCTCGCGCACTGGATCGTGAACCTGCTGCGCGCCGAGAATTTCGCGGTGGATTGCGTGAGCGATGGCGAGGCTGCGGATTCGGTGCTGATGACCCAGCGCTACGACGTGGTGCTGCTCGACATGCGCCTGCCGCGCATGAGCGGCAAGGATGTGCTGGTCCGTCTTCGGCGCCGTCGCGATAACGTGCCGGTGCTGATACTGACCGCACACGGATCGATCGACGAGAAGGTCGACTGCTTCAGCGCCGGCGCGGACGACTACGTGGTGAAGCCCTTCGACGCCCGCGAGCTGGTGGCGCGCATCAAGGCGTTGATCCGCCGGCAGGTGGGCGACAAGTCGGGCGGGCTCATGTGCGGAGACCTGCAATACCTCTGCGATACAAGAGAATTCCGCGCCAACGACGTGCCGCTGATCCTGCGGCGTCGCGAGCATGCGATCCTGGAGAAGCTGATGCTGCGGCAGGGCAGGACGGTGTCCAAGAACACACTGATGGACAGCGTATTTGGCCTCGACGACGAGCCGAGCGCCGACGCCATCGACATCTATATCCACCGGCTGCGCAAGCATCTCGTGACCTCGAGCGCGCAGATCATGACGCTGCGCGGTCGTGGCTACATCCTGCGACCCAGGGATGCGGCATCGTGCCAATGAGGTCTTGACTGCCCCAACTGGTGATACTACTTAGTTGTTCGAATAAGACAGGAAAGGAGCGTGAAGGATTAGGGTAACTAGGATTCGTCTCATCCGTTGATCGTCGCGCCGGGCAGTGATCCGGCAGGCGGTGCCAGGCGACAGCGGACCAGGCAGGAATTTAACGCAGCAATCTGAGGAGACGATCTTTGAAGCAAAAATACCTCGCGTTGGCCGTCGCAGCCGGCGCACTGGCAGCAAGCAACGCCCACGCACAATCGAGCGTGCAGCTCTATGGCCTGATCGACCTGTCCGCGCTCGCCTACACGACGAACGCCAACGCAGCCGGCCACCACGTGATCGGCATGGGCCACGACGGCGAGCCGTGGTTCAGCGGCAGCCGCTGGGGCCTCGTGGGCGCCGAGGATATCGGCGGCGGGTCGAAGATTATTTTCAAGCTGGAGAGCGAATTCGTCGCTGCGAACGGCAACATGGAAGATCCCGGTCAGCTTTTCGACCGTGATTCGTGGGTCGGCATCAAGAATCCGGTCATTGGTGAGGTGACTGCCGGTTTCCAGGACACCATTGCCAAGGACTTCTCGGGACTCTACGGCGACCCGTACACCAGCGCGCAGTTCTCGACGAAGGAAGGAGCCTACACCAACTCCAACAACTTCAAGCAAATGGTTTTCTACGCGGCTGGCCCGACGGGTACGCGTTCCGAGAATGGCATCCAGTGGCGCAAGCTTTTCAGCAACGGCATCTACGCAGCCGCTGGCTATCAGTTCGGCAACTCGACGCAGTTCGCCAACGGCTCGGCCTACCAGGCCGCGCTTGGCTGGAACCTTGGACCGGCTTCCTTCGGCGGCTTCTACAGCCACACGAACAATGGCGGCTTCGCCGATCAGACGTTCTCGGTGGGGGGCGACTATCGTTTCGGCATCGGCCGTGTCAACGCCGGCTACTTCCACTACACAGGCAAGCAGGGTTCGCTGCCGGACCGGGAGGACAACGCGTGGACGGTGTCGTTCAAGCTCGCGCCGAAGGGTCCATTCGACTATGAACTCGGCTATCAGCAGATGCACGTGAAGAACGCCGCCTACGACATCAACGGCGACATTCCGAACGCCAACTCCGGCCCGTTCGACACGACGGCCACGACGGTTCACAACGGCTACAAGGAGACGCTCTACGCCTCGGCTTTCTATCACCTCTCGAAGCGTACTGAGGTGTATGTGGCCGCCGACTACATGAAACTGCATGGCGGCTACACGGTGTCGACAACCTTCGGCCACAGCAACCAGCTCGAGGTAGCGACGGGCGTCCGTACGCGCTTCTGATCCAGCGTTCCTCCTCCTCGCAGCACATCTCGACGGGAATGTGCTCCGTTTTGCGGCGGCGGACTTCTCCGCGCGCCGCTTTTTTTCTTGTCGATGCATCGAGAGGACAACCATGTTCAGGAATGCTACCGTTCGCATGGCGCTGACGCTGACGATCGCCGGCCTGACGACGTCGCTGATGCTGGTGATCGCCGCGTCGATTGCCGGCCTGCAAAGCGCTAACCGCGCGCTCGAAAAGATGTACAGCGAAGAGACCACCGCGCTGCAACACCTGAGCGCAAGCAGCGAAGGCCTGCTGCAGGTGCGGGTCGATCTTGGCGCGTACGAAACACTTGTCGCGCAAGGCAAACCCACCGCCCCGGTCCTGGCGCGCGTGCATGCGAAGCTGGCCGAGAGCAATCGCGAGCTGGCGGGCCTGGCGCAATTGAGCCGCGCGAGCGACGCGGGCAAGGCGCTCGCGTCCGCGCTCTACGCCAGGCGCGACAAGCTCTTGAGTGACGTGCTTACGCCCGAGATCGCGGCGCTGGACCAGGATGATTTCATGACGTTTCGCACAACGGAGCGGCAGGCGCCTGAAACCGTGTTTAGCGACTACAGGCGTGCGGCGCGCGCACTGGAAGATTTCCAGATTCAGCATCAAAAGGCCCTCTTCGAATCGGCACAGCAGAACTACCTGCGGCTGCTTTGGCTGTTCGGCGCGATCGGGGCGGCGGCGATCGGGCTCGGCCTCTTTGCGCGCCACGCGCTCACGACATCGATCGTGAAGCCGATCAATGCGGCGATTCGTCATTTCGAGCGCATTGAGGCGGGCGACCTGACCCATACGATCGATACGCGGCGCTCGAATGAAATGGGGCGCCTCCTCGACGCGCTCTCGCGCATGCAGGCCGGCCTCGTTGTTGCGGTGGCGCAGGTGCGTCATGGTACAGCTGCAATCACGCAGGGCGTGCGCGAGATCGCGAGCGGCAACATCGATTTGTCGGCCCGCACCGAGCGGCAGGCGAGCGCGCTCGAGGAAACCGCCTCGAGCCTGGGCGAGCTGACCGTGACGGTCCGGCGAAACGCGGATAACGCGCGGCACGCGAGCGAACTCGCCCAGGCGGCCGCGGAGATCGCGGCGCGCGGCGGCGAGCTGGTCGGCGAGGTCGTCGAGGTGATCGCGGATATGTCGGCGGGCTCGAACCGGATCGCCGACATCATCGGCGCGATCGAAGGCATCGCGTTTCAGACCAACATCCTCGCGTTGAACGCGGCGGTCGAAGCGGCGCGCGCTGGCGAGGAGGGGCGCGGTTTCGCGGTGGTCGCGGGCGAGGTGCGCGCGCTTGCGCAGCGCTCGGCCGCGGCGGCGAAGGAAATTCGTGAACTCATTGGCGAGTCCGTCGCGAAGGTGCAGAACGGTTCCGGGCTCGCGGTGCGTGCCGGCGCAACCATGGTCGAGATCGTCGATGCGGCGCGCAGGGTGACCGACATCGTCGGCGAAATCAGCGTGGCCTCGGAGGAGCAGTCGCGCGGCATCGACCAGATCAACCGCGCGGTGTCGCAGATGGATAACGTGACGCAGCAAAATGCCGCGCTCGTCGAGCAGGCTGCGGCCGCGGCCGCGTCACTGGATGAGCAGGCATGCGCGCTCGACGACGCGGTCGCGGTGTTCCGGCTGAGCGAAGCGGGGCCGCCCGTCGACCAGAATGCGCAACCGAGCGGCCAGGCGTTCGCGCCATCACCCGCATACGCATGATGACAGCAAACGACGGCATCGAAACCTTTTGCATCACAGGGATGACGCATCTGGGCAAGACCTTTCGTCCGGGCGACTGGAGCGAGCGCCTGATGGGCGTCATCACGCTTTACGTCGGCGAGCGTCGGCCCGGGCTTCACGTTGCGTCGACAAGGCTTGCGATGCCAGTCGTCCAGGCCGGCATCAAATGTCTGATCGTTTATGGCGAACTGCGGCGAGTTTGCCCCGACGCGTTCGAGTTCGTCATGCGCTTTGCGCAGGACAACGACTTGCCGGTCGAGGCTCGCGTCCGCTCACCCGGCGAAGCGGGCTGTGCAAGCGTGAGCTGGGCAGGCTGAGGCCGGCAGCGGGCTTTCTCTTGCGGCGGGGCTCAGCCGGCGTTCGCGCAGATCACATCCGGTGCGGTATAGGGCGACGGATAGACGGACTTGGGGCCGCTCAGCACGCGCAGACGCTGGGTCGCCAGTACGTCGGCTTGCGCCTGCTCGCGGCGGGTGAGCGCGGCCGCGGTGTAACCCCTGGGAAGCGGTTCATTGACCGCGCATTGCAACATCTTGCCCTTATTTAACCGCACGGTCGTTACGTAGACGTAGTCGGGCTGTATGGCCGTCGAGCAGCCAGCCCAGAATGCAGCAACGCTCAGCAGCGCGCAGGTGAGGCAGCGGATGCTCATGACGTCCTCCTCCGCGGTTTTCGTCCCTGTCAATTTGACAGCAACGGGAACCGTCGAGATCCAGCCTGGCGGGTCCCGGGAATTCTCTCCTGACGGTGGACGCGCTGAGCGCACTGGTCGGCCTTAGCCAGCGTTTGTGCAGCTCACATTCGGTGCGGTATAGGGCGACGGATAGTCGGAATTGGGGCCGCTCAGCACACGCAGGCGCTGCGTCGCCAGCACGTCGGCTTTCGTTTGTTCGCTCCGGCTGAGCGTAGCCGCAGCGTCGCCCTCAGGAAGCGGCTGATTGACAGCGCATTGCAGTGTCTTGCCGTTGGCAAGCTGTACTGTCGTCATGTATGCGTAGTCGGGTTGTGCGGCCATCGAGGTGCCAGCCCGGAACGCGATGATGCCGAGCAGGGCACAGGTGAGGTGTCGGATTCTCATATGACGGGCTCCCTGGTTGTCATCTCCGTTATTTGACAGCGGCGGGAGCCGTCGAGAAATGCCACATCCTGAAAATCTGTCTTGCACAGCATGTGCTTTGTGGTGCCGCTCGGGTGAACCAGGCAAATCTGGTCTGGTACGCACTGAC
Source organism: Paraburkholderia sp. (assembly GCA_035277805.1). GTDB lineage: Bacteria > Pseudomonadota > Gammaproteobacteria > Burkholderiales > Burkholderiaceae > Paraburkholderia. The sequence continues at coordinate 6,343 of DATEJU010000427.1, forward strand.
GCTCATACCGGCGGCCACCTCCGTTCGACGTGGCCTGCTGTGCGCGCGGGTATGCCGCGTACCCATCAAGCTTGCGCGCTCGCAAGGACATGATCGCCGAGCGCGGTGTCGTCGCCTTCGGCCGACGGTTTGCGGGTCGCCGCGATGGGTTGAATGACCGCTATGCCACGATCGCGTTGAAAAGGTCCTGTTGTGTCGATCTTGAACGCGGCTACGGTCCGCCGTTGCCCGGCGTGCAACTGCGTGGTTCATCTGCGTGTTTCCTGACATGAGCTGCCAGACCATTCTGCGCAGATTTTGCGCAGGGGCTGCCATCAGAGACTCATCATGGGCGCCGCCTGGACCCTGCACGCGCGAACGCGCGCGCCGGAATGCGTTTGAGATGAGCAAAGAGCGTTTCCACCGCTGTCGCTCACGGCAGAATGGGTTGTATGCGGGCGTCTTCGCAATACGCGTCGTTTCGACAGGTGTAGCTTGAGATCGACGATCACTCGCGGATTCGGTGACGAGTTACGCCTTACCTCCGGGCAAGTTACTTGATGTGTTCCGCGTCCAAAGATGCGAAAAGGTCGAGCGTTGCCTGATCGGCATCAACCGTTCTCGCTCGGGCAAGTGACCGAGCGCGTCCTCCGCGGCCGGGGCCTTTTCGTTTCGCTTTGCCGAAGAGATCCTCCGGCGTAAAGCCGAATTCAGCAACTGCCGCGCGCGCAGCCGCGAGCGCTTCGGCGGCAGCTTCCGCACGAGCCTTTTCAATCTGGACATCAAGCGCTCGCTTACGGGCCAGCAGTTCAAGGTAGGAAGACATCGCGCGATCATGAGACGAGAGGCACTCGCAAATTGTACCCGCCGCCGAGCCCTTTATCGTTCTTGAACCGACGATCGAACGCCTGCAAGATGCGAGCAAGGCATTCGGAGCGAAATTCCAGGGGAGATTGCGCTCTTCGCATGCCTACCTCGCCATGAGGCCCCCGAATTCCATGCACGCACGGTGAATCGCCCGACTCCCGTGTTTGCGCCTATTTGCCTGCACGCAAGACGATGCGGTAGGGTGCAGGTTTCAATCGTCAAGCGATGGATCATCCATGAACAGACAGGAATTTATCGACGCGGTCGCCGCGAGCACCGGCAACAGCAAAGCCGCCACCGCCGAGGCTATCGACGCCGTGCTTGAGGCGATCACGCGCGCGGTGACGACGGGCGACACGGTGCAACTGGCTGGTTTCGGGTCATTTGCAACAGGACAGCGCGCTGCGCGGGTTGGACGCAATCCATCGATCGGCGAGGAGATCCAGATTGCAGCCGCAAAGACCGTGAAATTCGCCGCCGGCAAGGCGTTCAGGGAATCTGTGAACGCGTCATGACGAAGCCGCTGATCACGCCCGGCGACTACGCCGGTTTGTACGGAGACATTGTCGGCGTAGTCGAGTCGGCGCGACGCATGGCGGCTCGCAGCGTCAACGCCGTGACGACTGCGACCTACTGGGAGATCGGGCGCCGGATCGTGGCCAGCGAGCAGGGCGGGCAGGCGCGCGCTGGCTATGGGCAAGCGTTGATCGCGCGGCTCGCCGGCGACCTGACGCGCCGTTTTGGCCGTGGTTTCGGGAAGGCCACTCTGGCCAGCATGCGCGCCTTCTATCTCGCGTGGCCAGCCTCGGAGATTTTCCAGACAACGTCTGGAAAATCCGCACCCTCGGAAAACGTCCAGACGCCGTCTGGAAAATTGCCGCCGGGGAAAAGCGACGTCGATGTCAAGGCAACGGCGCCCGATTACATGGCATTGGCCACGCGCTTCACGCTGCCGTGGCCCGCCTACGTGCGCCTGCTTGCCGTCAAGACGGTGGTCGCCCGTGCTTTCTATGAAACAGAGGCGTTGCGCGAAGATGTGCCGCCAGTACTGGCCGTGTGGTCCGAGGTCAAGGTGCATACGGACGGCCACGTTGTCTACAAGAAGGCTCTGTACTCGGTGCCCTTCACGCTGGTCAGCAAGCAGCTATGGCTCAAGGCCACCGACACGGTCGTGCAGGCGTTCCACCGGCACGAGCTCGTCGCAATCTATCCACGGCTACGCAAGCCGGGGGACCGCCACACCGTGCGCGACCACCAGCCGCCCGAGGCACAGGCCTGGCTCGAGCACGATCCCCAATGGTGCCTTGCGCGTGCGAAGGATATCGGGCCTGCCTGCCATGCCGTCAGCCGCTGCAGGTGACCCCGAGCATCGGCATTGCGCTGTTCCCGCGCGACGGCGAGTCTGTCGAGACGCTGCTCAAACGCTCAAACATGCGGATGCCGTTGTACGAAGTCAAGCGCGGCGGGCGCAGCGCGTACCGCTTCTTCGAGGCCGCGATGAACAAGACGGCGAATCAGGCGAGTTCGCGGGCGCACAGCACGGCGGAACGTCCGGTTGGTGAAGACCGGTGGCAGGCGCCCGTCAGCTCTTCCAGTCGTCGCCTGGCATGATGCGTTTCATGAACTCATCAAACAGCGGGACCGTGAATGCAGTGTCCCCGTGAGTCGGGCTCCAGATCATTCCTTTAAGGATCAGGTTACTCCGGATGGGTCCGAACGACTGAACCGGCCGTCCGAACTGATCCGCGATATCCCCCGAACGATGAGGCCCTGGACCGAGTTCGGCCATACCGCGCAGGTATTTCTTTTCGGCGGGCGTCAGGCGGTCAAACCGGACGCGGAAAAAGCTTTCGTCGAGTGCTGCTACTACCTCTCTCGATGCGTCAAGGACGTCATTCTCGGTAATCGGGCTACTCGGCGCCGCGTCCCACGAATGCTTTCCCCATTCCTGAAGGAAGTACGGATATCCCCTGGTTTCATTCACGATGCGGTCGACCGCCGGTCCGCTCACTTCGACGCCCTCGTCCTCAGCTGGCTTGACGATCGCAAGCTCTGCATCGGCCTTTGACAATGCTCCTATTTCCGGGAATTCGAAGAGGCGCTCCGCATACGACTTTGCCTCCCCCATTCTTCCGCGCAGCTGTGGGAGGCCCGCGCCCACGACCGTGACCGGCAGTTGTGCCTGCGCACAACGGTGGAGCGCCGAGATCAGCGCCGCCATCTGCGCTTGCTCGACATACTGGAGTTCGTCGATGAAGATGACCAGAATCGTGCCAGCCGCTTTGGCAGTCTTTCCGACCTGCTCAAGCAGCGCACTCAGGTCTCCCTCGAGTTCCCCATTGTCAGCAAGGCCGGGTTCAGGATCGTAGTCAAGGCCGACTTCGATGTCGCTATATTTCAGTTTCAGCTTGCCCGCAAAGCCCGCAAGCGCCTTCAGCCCGCGGACTGCCATCTCCTTCGCCGCCTCCACCCGATTGAGGCGCAGCAGTGCCAGGCGCAGTTGAGGTGCGAGCAGGGCCGGCAGCGAGCGATTTTCCGGCGCCTCGATTCGTATCGTATGCGCGCCCACCGCTTCCGCATCGTGACGCATCTGATCGAGCAGCACCGTTTTTCCCACTCCGCGCAGGCCGACCATCAAGATACTCTTCGCAGCCCGGCCCCGTTTCAGGCGCTCGATACAGACGCGAACCGCTTCGCGTACGTCTCGCCGGCCGGCTAGTTCTGGTGGTGGGGTGCCTGCGCCAGGCGCGTAAGGATTGAGGATCGGATCCATGGGGATGTACTGAAGTTAGCAAGTTTATCAATTATAGATAACTTTACTAAATTCACTACAGAGGTGATGGGGCCAACAAGGCAAGCGCGCTCTGCAGCGCATAATCGCAAAACATGTCGGGTTACCGTCACGTCGGTTCCTGACTGCAGCAATGCAACGGCATATAGTGCCGATTACATCTTGCAAGATATAAGCGTCACACCATGGCCATGGACCTTCTGCAACAAGGCGTTCGTCGCTCGGTCATCGCGTTATGGCTCGGGCATGAATCGGTGGAAACAACCGGGCAGTATGTCAAAGCGACCCTTGCGATGAAGGAGCAGGCCCTTGAGAAGGCAACTCCGCGACGCGGCAAGCCAGGACGCTTCAAGCCGACAGACGAGCTCCTCGACTTTCTGAACAGTCTTTAGACTCTTGAAATTATGTCGGGTAACGGACTTGGGCACATCTGATTTTCGCCGCGAAATTCGATCGATCGTCGAAGTTCAATCGTGCCCCACGACGTAATCCGGAAGGGAATATAGTGCCGCAACGCGTGCCGATGCGATTGTTGCGTTCAATCAGTTCGTCGACGTATACGCGGCCAAGTACCAGTTGAACGTTGCTTCGATAACCCCCCGCACTAGCTCTTCGCGGTGCAGTGCCAGCGCCGCCCTGATCTGGACCGGATCGTTCGGTAACCGCCGCCGGTAGACAACCCGGTCAGAGTCGTCGCTGACGACGACCACACTGTTGTTCGAGTGCAGGTCGATTCCACTAAACTTGTTCATGCCGGCTCCTGTGCGTCAAGTCGGTGGGTTTGCACCCTGACTCTACGCCAGCCGTTCTAATGGAACGGGGGGTAGGCCAGCTATATGATTATCGTGCGACACGAAGTCGCTTGTAGAAGTTGTTCCCACGGCAACGGAGGGTACCACCCGTGTCACCGGGTGAATCTAGGAACCTGAATAAAGAGCGGTTCTGACAACGTAACGAAGCACCGCAAGGTGCGGGGTATCAATCGCGAGAGGCGTACCCTTCTGGCAGCCACACGCCGGATGAGTGCCAGACAGTCGGTAGGGTGAAAACATTTGAATCTGCGATAAAGATCGTCATCTAGAACAAGCGGAAGTGGCTACCACGCTTGAACCAAAACGGTAACGGAGGCGGGAATAGCGTCTGATAATTGCGCTCTCGTGACCCATACGCCTCCCGGTCGATAGCAGGCACCTAACCCGACGTACTTTACAAGCGGAACGTGGAAACCCCGTATCGCTCCCTTCGGGGACAGCAGGCTGCAAGGTCTGCCCATGGCGGTGCGGGAACAGGAACGAGGACAAAGCGAACGCCGGCCTGTAATGGGACGGATAGGGGTTGCAACATCACCCCACGCGAAAGCGGGCAGACTTCCTCATGGTCTCTCTTCACCAGAGAGTTTTTAGAACCATCTTTACGGAAGGAGAGCAAATGAGTGCTGCAACACAGGCATGTGCACCTTCTAGCGCGACGTGGGACGGCATCAACTGGGCCAAGGTCCAACGACACGTAAGAAGGCTGCAGACGCGTATGGTGAAGGCGTTACAGGCTGGCCGCCATAACAAGGTGAAAGCCTTGCAATGGTTGCTGACCCACTCGTTCAGCGGCAAGGCATTAGCTGTGAAGCGGGTGACTGAAAATCAAGGCAGGAACACCCCCGGGGTGGACAAGGTAACGTGGAAAACACCGGGGGCAAAGACCAACGCGATCGCGTCGTTGAAGCGGCGGGACTATTCGCCCCTTCCACTTCGGAGAGTATTGATTCCGAAGAAAAACGGCAAGACGAGGCCGCTCGGCATACCGACGGTGATTTCATAATGCACCTCTGCCAGTTGAGTGTTGGAATGTTACCGCTGAAGATGTCCTGAAGTGCGTATCCAACGCCGCAGTTGCTGTTCTTTGGCGCGATTGAGCGTGATCCACCAGGGACCGCGTCCATCGAGCTTGCGGGCCTGGACAACCTGGCGCTCGATCCAGTAATACACCATGTGTGTACTGATGCCCAGCCGGTCAGCGAGTTGCTGTACCGTAAGCTCGTCGGTCCGTTTGAAGCTGGTTGCGGCAATCTCGTATCGGTAGCGTATCCATTTGACCATGGAGAGCGTGAACGATTTGCCAGTCGCACTGCGCAAGCCTTCCTGATTGAGGTGCGCAACGATTTGTGGGTCGGACAGACGTTGCGACAGTTTGCGGACTTGGTCGACGGTTTCCGCCGGATAGCGTATTGCTTCGGGGCGCGGCCTGGGCAGATCGACGGTGATATCTGTGCATGCGCTGCCCTGCCAGCGGATATGCAGCACGGCTTGTCTCGCGGCAGATAGTTTCTCGACCGTGATGTCCCGGATGAGTAGCCGCAACATGCGCTTGCGGTCCTTCGCTGACGTCGTCGGCGCACGCCACAGGCGCGGCAGATTGCGCGCCAACGCTAGGACCTGGGCCTTCTGTTCGGATGTGGCGACGTGTGCCTTCTGGCTCTGGAATTCGGCGGCTTGGGTCTTGATCTCATCGAGCCGAAGCATCGCGTCGTTCCAGCGCCGCTCGAGGGTACCCGCGACCAGACGGTTGGCCGGATCGCATTCCTGGTAGCGGCGTTCGGCGAGTGCGACTTCATACTCGGCTCGTTCGATACGCATGTGCCACTGACGCATGATGGCGTGATCGCGCTGCTCGAGTTCGTTCAGGGCAGTGAGCGCGAGCTCGAGTTCGGCAGGTTGTAGCGCGGTGAGTACTGCCTCGCCAATCGCGTTGTCGAGCAGATTGCTGCGCATGCTCATGCAATCGGTGGTCGCCAGACCCTCGCGGCGACGCCTGCTGCACAGGTACAGCGGATAAAGGCCACCGTGACTCTGGTACCGCACGGTCAGCGCCCGGCCGCAGCGGCCGCATATCAGCATCCCTTGAAGCAGCGCCAGACCTTCGCGCGCCGCACCGCTGAGCACGGTACCTTCGCCGTTGGTCCTGTTGCGCGCCAGGCGTACCTGGTTGCGTTCGAATTCCTCCGGGGTGATATACGCTTCGTGATGGTCGGGAAGATGGACCCGCCAGTCAGCCTTGGGTACCGGCTGTACGCGCTTATGGATCTCTCCCTGTGCGGTTATGCGTTGACGATACTGATACCGTCCAAAGACATAATCGCCGGCATAGGAAGGATTCCTGATCAGACCGAGTACGCGTTCGTGGCTCAGGCGCCCCCAGATGAGTCGGCCTGCCCACGCACCGCCATAGGCACGCTTCGGAAAGCGCAGGCCCTCTTCGGCAAATCGCTTGACGACGGCATATGCGCTGCCGGTTTCCTGAAAGAGACGAAACACCAGCTGCACGGCGCCGCGTACCTCGTCATCGGGATCCAGGACGATGCGACCGTCATCGTCATAGCACAAGCCGACGGGCAGTGGAAAGCGCAACTCACCCTTCTTCGCCTTGTTGAGTTTGCCGCCCTGGAGGCGCCCGCGCAAGAAATGTAGCTCCGCCTGTGCCATCGTACCTTTGAGACCCAGTATCAGGCCGTCGTTGAAGTCGCCCGCGTCGTAGCAACCATCGGCGTCGATCACAAGCGTATGTGTGAGCGCACACAGCTCGAGCAGACGATGCCAGTCCAGGTTCGAGCGCGCCAGGCGCGACACTTCCAGCGCAAACACTGCACCCACATGCCCCATCGAGACATCCGCCACCAGCGTCTTGAAGTCCTCGCGGCCCGTCATCTGCGCCCCTGACTGACCGAGATCGCGGTCCAGGATCCGGATCGCCGTCTCCGGCCAACCCAGTGCCAGCGCTTTGTCGCGCAACGCGTATTGACGCTCGGTGCTCTCCTGATTGTGCCGTACCTGGGCCAGCGTACTTTGGCGGATATAAATGTACGCCGGTTTGCTCTGATGTTGCGGGGTGATCTTGGTGTTCATCGAAGGCCTCCTCGGTCAGCTCCAGCGCGGGCTCGGCGGTGAGCCAGGCCTCGAGCATGTTGGCGATGAGTACGCCGGCCGATTGCGGATCGATGAAGTGGGTGAGCGACAGCGACTGGCTCACCGGCGCCCCTCAGAGCGCCTCGCGGCGGCGCAATAGTTCGCGGTTGATCTCGCAGATCTCCTCGATGATCTCGCGGACGCGGTGATAGTTTGCCAGGCGTTCGGTGACGTCGGCGTAGTCGGCTTGCGGCACGTAGTCCATTTGCGGCCGGCGGCCGGGAAAGCTCACGGACAAGTAGTACTTGGGACCGTGACCGGGACCCTCGGCGCACTTGCAGCCGGGTTTGCCGCAGCGTTTGTAGCGCTCGATGAGCGAGCCGCGCAGTAGCGTCTCCAACGCCGGCATTTGCTTGAGCAATTGCGCGCGGCGTCTGCGTAAAGAGGATGACGAAATATCTTCCATTGGCGGACCACGTGTAAAACTGGTCTGATAATAGGACAAGGAATCTCATTGATCAAGCTCCTTTGGTTGATGACTTCTTGGGCGGGGAAGCGGCAAGCTGGTCGATCAACGCGATCAGCTCCAGCAACATGTGCAGATCGAAAAAACACACGGGGCCGATGGTGTCGTCGTGGACGGACGGTGTGCCCCAGTCGGTCCATTCGCGCGCAATGCTGAAGCTGCCACGCTCTGCATCACGCAGAAGCAGCGTGTCGGTACCCGAGACGCGGCGGGTCTTCAGGACGGGAAAGCGTTGGCCCTTGAGCGGATGAAACGGATGGCGGATCTCAGCCCAACCCAAATGCTCGCTGAGCTCCTGTGCAGTTCGCGTTGACCGTCCCCGTCATGAAGTGCAGAGCCATGCAAGCATTACATTTGCTGGCACTGGAACCGATTGCGGAAACCACCGCCGATCTGAACTCCTATGGGTTCAGGCCGGAGCGCTCAACCGCTGATGCAGGAGAACAATGCTTCACCTCTCTTGCGCAAAAGACGAGTGCGCAATGGGTGCTAGAGGCCGACATTCAAGGCTGTTTCGACAAAATCAGTCACGACTGGATGCTCGCCCATATCCCCACGGATAAGGCGATCCTCAAGAAGTGGCTCACGGCGGGATTCGTATACCAGAACGAACTCTTCCCGACCGAGGCAGGTGCCCCGCAGGGGGGAATTATCAGCCCTGTCTTGGCTAACATGACGTTGGACGGTCTCGAAGCCAGGTTGGCGGAGAAGTTTCCGCAGGCACGGCGGGCAGGTCTGAAAATGAACATGGTGCGTTACGCGGACGACTTCATTATTACAGGCAGTTCGAAGGAATGGCTGGAACAGGAGGTTAAGCCCGCAGTGGTTGAATTTCTGGCGGAACGCGGGTTAGTGCTATCGCCAGAAAAGACCCGAATAACGCATATCAGGGAGGGGTTTGACTTCCTCGGATGGAACATTCGCAAGTACAACGGCAAGCTGCTCATGAAGCCGTCCAAAGCGAACGTCAAAGCGCATCTTGACAAAATCCGTGAAGTCATCAAGGCCAACAAGACGGCTAAACAGGCAAACCTGATAAGGCTGCTCAATCCGGTATTACGTGGATGGGCGAATTACCACCGCCATGTAGTCGCCAAGGAAACCTTCGCTCGGGTTGATGACGATGTCTGGTCAATGCTATGGCGATGGGCGGTAAGAAGGCACCCGAACAAGGGAGCCTCCTGGGTGAAGGAAAAATACTTCAGAACTCGGGGTGCCCGGAACTGGGTATTCGCCGTCACAGAAAAACAAGAGGATGGAACGCAACGCGAGCTTACCCTGCTACGAGAATTGGATACGCCAATCCAGCGGCATGTCAAGATCAGAGCCAACGCCAATCCACACGACCCAAAATGGGAACCGTACTTCGAGTCCCGATGGGGCACGAAAATGCGCAACTCGTCAAAAGGCCGTGCGAAGCTGTACCGCGTCTGGCTCCGGCAGGACGGCCTGTGTCCTGACTGTCAGGAACCCATAACGACGGGCATCACTTGGGGTGTTCGCTGTATCGTGAAACGAACCGAAGGCGGATCGGACGCAGCAAGCAATCTTCAAGTACACCATCTCGATTGCCGTAGAGATCATTAGTCTGCCGAAAATACCGTTGTGAAGCCGGGTGTCGAGAGATGCCTTTGCAGAGGCTTGAGCCGTGTGGATCGAAAGACCCATGCACGGTTCTGAGGGGGCTGGACGCGGGTAACCGCGCCCAGCTACCCGACAGAGCCGCACGCATATCTATCTGGACGATTTTGGGACTGGCTACTCAAATTTAAACTATGTTCACCGTCTACCGCTCGACGTGGTCAAGATCGATCGCAGCTTCATTGCTGATATCGCAGAGCACGAAAGCGCCCGGATCGTCGTCCAGGCGATCATCGATCTGTGTCATCGCCTCTCCCTCGACTGCATCGCCGAGCGCGTGGAGACCGCATCACAAGTGAAAGTGCTTGTGCGTGCGGGTTGCAGTGTCATGCAGGGGTATTTCTTTGGCAGACCCATCAGGGGTTCCGACGTGGTCGACTCGTTTCTCTCGAATGGATTACTGAACGAATTTAGCGGGCATCATTCATAGTCGCCATTCCCGTGTTCGGAGCTTGCATGGCCGTGATCCGTACCTTTCAGGGCGGCTCGTGGGTTGAGCAGTACGGGCGCAGGCTCTGACGAGCTCATTGTGAAGCTGAGGGCTTCGTTTCGCGACTGTCGAAGGCGGAGATGATCGACATCTCTCTCAGTATTGCACCGCGATCGTCACGCGGCGGTTGAGCGCGCGGCTTGCGGGGTCGGTGCCGGCAACGAGCGGAAAGTTGTCGGCCCGTCCGATCGCCGCGAGGCGATGCGGCTCGACGCCGCGCTCGACCAGATAGCGCACGACGGCGCCCGCGCGCGCTGAAGAAAGCTCCCAGTTCGATGCGTAATGTGCGTTCGAGATCGGCGTGTTGTCGGTGTGACCTTCGACGAGAATGTTGCCATTGGGCACCTGTGCCAACACGCGCGCGATGCGGCTCAGCACGTCGAACGAATCGGGCAGCAGCGCCGCGTCGCCAGCGTTGAAGAGGATCTTCGCGTTGATGCCGATCTCCACGCCATGGGCCACCGGCACGATCGTGATCTCGCCGCGCTCGCGCAGCGGATCTAGCGATGCCAGCAATGCACTTTCGGCAGCCTGGGGCCGCGCGGCCTGCTCGCGAGCAACGCGCGCTTGCGCCGCCTGCGATTGCGCGCGGATCGCCTGTTCGCTGTGCTTCGCGAGCTGCATCGCGTAGAGCGCGAGAAACAGCACCATCATCGTGGTGATGAGATCCGCGTAGGAGAGCAGCCAGCGGCCGAACTGTTCGCCGCCTTCCTCGTCCAGGTCGAAGGCGCTAACGAGCGCCTCAAGCCCCGATCGGCTTTCGGGTGAAGTCTTCATGTGCGCACGCGCCATGTGGTCTCAGTTTGCATGCGCGCGTGCTTGAGCGCCGGCCTGCGCGCCCTGCCGCGACCACGCGTTCGGCTCACCCGGCATGCCAGCGCTGCGCCCACCGAACTCCCCCGCGAGTCGCGTCGCGATCGTATGCGGCGTTTCCTTGCGCGAGATGGCGAGCAACCCGTCCAGATAGAGTTTGCGCAACCGCAGTTCGCTTTCGATGTGCGCACGCATCTTGCCGTAGAGCGGCAGGAACACGAGGTTCGCCAGCGCGAGCCCGTAGAGCGTGGCGACGAACGCCACTGCAATGCCCGGCCCCAGTTGCGAAGGCTCGACCAGATGCGCGGTCACCTGAATGAGCCCCAGCACCGAGCCCAGAATGCCGAAGGTCGGCGCATAGCCGCCTGCCTGCTGCCAGACGCGCGCAGCCGCCATATGGGCGCGTCCATACGCTTCGAGCTCGCGGTTGAACGCGTCTTCGAGCACGGCGGTCGAGACGCCGCTTGCCAGCAGTTCGAGCCCGCGCCGCGCAAACGGATGGATTCCCTGCCAGTCCATCGACTCGAACGCGAGCAGCCCGTTGAGCTTGGCCTGGTCGCCCCATTCGAGCACGGCGGCAAGGCTCGCTTCGTCCACCTGCTGCGCGCGCACGAACACCGTGCGCAGGCGCAGGATCGCATCGAAGAAGCGCGCCCACGTGTTCTGGATCATCACCGCGGCCAGCGTGCCGCCCAGCACGACCAGCAGCGCCTCGGGCTGCAGCAGCGAGGCGAACTGCCCGCCTTCGAGCGAAAATCCAATCGCGATGGCCGCCCCGCCCAGCAGGACTCCGAACAAAGTTGCCAGATCCATACGCCTCCCTTATTGCGCGCCCTTCGCCTTGATCTCGCGCACCGCGCCGATCAGGCGCTGCTCGATCGCCTCGATCTCGACCGGATCGGATTTGATCTCGCGCCGCATGAGCCACGACACTTCGTTCTTGCGCGTCTCCGACATCACCGAGAGCAGGCGATCCGAAACGGCTTGATCTTCGAGCGATGCAAGCAGCTTGGCGAGATCGTAGCTGTCGAGCGAGCCGATGGCTTCGAACAGCGTGCGCTGATCGACGAAAAGCAGGTCGTCGAGCGCGTTGAGCTCGCCCGAGCCGCGGCTCGCGCGCCGCGTGAAGTACGACACGCCCTTTTGCTCGACCAGATTCAGCACCTTCGACTTCCGGAACGCGAACAACTCGTCGGCGATTTCATCGTGCGAGAGCTTGTTGAGCAGCAGCTTGCGCTCGACGCCAATCAGCGCTTCGAGGTCGGCGAGCTCGATCAGCTCGAGCTCGCTGCTGATCGACACGTCGAGGTCGTGGTCGGCCACCAGCGAGGCGCGCTCCACGATACGGACGGGATCGAACGTGACGACCTGGCGGCCCAGCGCGCCTTCGCCGGGATGCCCGCCGGCCAGATGCGACGACACCAGGCCCGATTCGATCGCGACGAGATTGAGCTTTTCCATGCGGCGCAGCATCGCCATCACGTGCGGGCGCGAATGCCCCGCCACGGCGCGGCACTTCTGCACCACGTCCGCCAGCGGCACGCTCACCTCGCCCGCTCCCGCGCCCTGGCGCGGCCAGCCCCCCTTTGCTTCGGCGCGATCGACACGCTCGGCGCCGCCAAGCAACGAGAGCACATGGGCATAGGAGAGCACGCCCGGCAGGAAGTCTGCGTGCGTGTAGGTGGCGAGCAGATCGTCCTTGGACTTACTGCGGCGGATCATTGTGCGTACGACGTGGCGCAGCAGCGGCGAAACGCGCTCGAGTTCGTCCTCGACGATACTCGCGGGCACGACGGTCAACTGACAAAACGATAGCGCCTTGGCGGTGCTCGGGCGCGGCTCCGCGCCAAGCAATGCGCTTTCGCCGAAGAATTCACCACGGCCGAGCGTAGCGGTCACGACGCGTTTTTCGTCGCAACGGGTGGAGATTTCGACTTTGCCTTCGGCGATGACGAAGAGCACACGCTCGCCCGCGAAGCCCTCCGAATAAATCACTTCACCCGGCGCGGCGGTGCGCGACCACGTTTGACTGCGATTCAAGGTAATACCCCGTAAGCGGTTTGCAATTTTGATTGTCCGGGCCGGCCAGCCCAGGCACCTATCGGTGCATTCGTATGAATGTTGTTTACGGCTTCAGGGTAGGGTTTCTTGAGTCAATCTGCATCACCCTGCCCGAGAGCACAAGCCAGGGCGTATTAGAACAAGAAGGACGGACATGATCACCGGGTGCAACGGGCTGGTCGTCGGGCTGAGTGATGACGCGCAGCGAGGCGTTTGCCCTGCGCCAGACAATTCGAGACCTGCCGTACACAAGAGCGCGTACTGACGTGCCGCGCGATGACAGTGAAAGCCGCGTCGGAGGCAGCAGCCGCGGCCGTTACCGATGACTTCGTTGCAGGGAAAGGTGTGGACGCCCGCGGCGACGCGGTCTTCGAAACCTGAACTCCCCAATCACGACCGGATGGTTATGCGGCATACTCAGGTAGCGGCAAGGTAAGCACTTATTCAGCGCATAAGACCGGACCTTGCCGCCACCCCTACTCGCGCAGGATCTTCCGATGCCGCGACTTGCTGCCCGAGCGCTCGTAACGCGTGAGCGTCGTGCGCGGCAACGGGCGTGCGCCGAGCATCGTTCAGACGTGCCCGATGATCGCCAGCGGCACGCCGGATACGAGCGGCATGTCGCCGAGCCGTTGCAATAGCTTCAACTGCGTGAGGATCAGAACGCGGGGCGGCGCCTGGTGGAAGAGGCCGCCAACGTAGCGGATTTCGACCGCACTGGGTGTGTAGACCGCGCGTAGCTCGTCGTCGCTCACCTCGGCCGGCGGGACCGGATAAGCGGTTTCGTGAACGCATGCCTCATGCACCAGGTTTGAGCTCGATGGTCTCGCGCCGCTCAGATGGACGCGCGGGCCTTGGCATCGCGATTCCACTCCCGCCGCATCGGCGATCGGTATTGCTTTTACTGCCGGCTTTTAAAATTGTAGTTTGGAAATTCTCGGGCGAAACCAAAAGGAGATGCTGTCGGATGGCGCCGGCATATCTTTCGGGCTTGCCCGCGCCACCTTGTCCGAGTGCGCAATAAGCGCTGCCCCTGTGGCGTACGACGATACTCACGGTGCGGTGGACTGCTTGCGACCGCTGACCTCAAGCGCTTTCTCGATCATGTCGCTGTCCGTCAATACCCGCTCTCGTACCCATTCGATCGCAGTGCGCTCGGTGTCCTGCCTCGTCGGGCACTCTGCCAATTCCGCGAAGACCGCTTTGGGGATCTTGGCCGGTTTTCGCCAGTCTTCCTCGCGGGAGATGCGAGCTGATGCTGTCCAACCATGGCCGCGTATGTGGTCCGTTGTGCACTCGACGAAGTAATCACCAATTGAATACATGCCTACCTCCATTGATGCCGGCTTGCCGCATGTTCCGGGCTTGGATGTGCGCAACGGCGACCTGACTGTTCGCGCCGATGTACTGACCGACGACGTAAGCTTGACTCACCCGGGAGAGGATGGCGGCTTTTTGCCGCCGACGCTGCGCTCAACGCTGTGCCGGTCGTGATGCTGGGCCGGTGACTGGTGGCGTTGGATGCCTCGATGGCATCAACGGCTCAGTGGCAAAAAAGCCGCCGCACCCGGACGAATGCGGCGATGAAGGGCCTTTACATGGGGTTGCGGAGTGTCATCGCAACCAATCTGTAAGTTAGCAGGCGCGCGACAATTCGTCCACCTTCGTTCAGAGTGCGGATCTTCGGCCGCGTGCATGCCAGCTTCAATGCGCGCAGCGCCGACAGCGTAAGCTTCATCCGCAACAGTGCGCCTTAGGGCGGTTGGCGCCTTTATGCCCCTATGCTATGACTCCATAGTGTCGCCCCGTGAAAGTCCTTACCCGATTTATGCAACGCCATGCGAAGGATCCGGGTGCAGATTTCCGTGAGGTATTTCGGTGCGCTGATCTGGACGAACTGGGTGCGGAGATCGTCAAGTTGGAGAAGGCGATCGACGCGAAACATCATGGCGAGGCGCCCGGTATCTGGCACCCATCGCACGGTTCAGCACTTGCGCAACCGAATGTGGTTGCCGCAGTTCGATGTCTGGATGTTGATACCGCCTGTTGCGCACGCTATCACGCGTCCCGTATGCACGCCCGCATTCATGCCGTCGGGAACTTCGGCTCAGACCCGGCCCGAAATCCGTCTTTCCCATACGCGTTACTCCGCGCGGCGGCGCGGTCTTGCGGGCGATATCCCGAATACGCTCACCAGTAGCAATGGCCAATAGCAGATAGTTTTTCTTTCGAGGGGGTATATTCAATGCAACGTGCCGTCAGCGGACCAGGGCGGCGATGGGCGTGTACGTGCGGAGGCTGACGTGGACCAATCCTGGCTGGGTATGGCTGTCGGTACGATCGTGCTCGTGATCGCGGCAGTGGGCGTTGCCGCTCACTATCGCCGTGAACGGCGCCGGGCAGATCTCCTGCGTAACCTGGATCACCATGACTGGTGCCGATGGACCCGGTCGCGACGTTAGGCATCTTCGCGGGCCCTTGCCTGCGCCGAGGTGTCTCTCACTTTTCCGACGGCCCTCTGCGTCACCTTGCGAGACCAACGGCTGCGCTGCGTCCGGGGCAGGGCCTCCATGTTCCGAAATGCTGCCAGCAGCTGGGGTCCCGCTGCGCAGGCCTGCGCAACATCGGCGCGTCCCTGGTTGCATGGAATCATTCAATCGCACATTCTTTGGGCCTCGGGGGCTTTTGCATCCAATGCGTGCGATGGGTACCAATCGGAAGGTCAGCGGGCCGCCCTGGACTGAACGGCGCGTACTGGCCGCTGAACTGTTGGACCGCGGCTACAGTATCAAGGCCGTTGCCGAGCAGCTTGGGCTTAGCCCGGCTACGGCCAGGCGATATCACGCGATTTTTAGAGCCGACGGCAAGCGCGCGTTGATGCGCCTGGGCGATGTCGGCCGGCGACGGAAACTGCCCGCTGAAGGCCTGAGTTGGCTGGTTGCCGCGATCAAGCATTCGCCGGAGGTCCACGGCTTTCGCGGCGAATACTGGACAAACGACGCAGTCGGTGAACTTATCAACCGTCAATTTCAGATCCGGTATTCGCGCTCCCATATCAATGCGCTCATTCGTGAACTCGGATTGCGGGAGCGCGTGCCTTGAGTGCGTGCGGCGATAAAAAGAGCCCGCGGTACATTACCGCATGTGCTGAGGCATACCTCGGCGCTTACCGTCCTGCAGGCGACGAAAGACTTGCGAAAAGTCTCCCTATGGCTTGGTCATGCGAGCATGCAGACAACTGAAATGTACACTCGTATCGACCATTCCGTAAAACTGGAAGCGCTCGAATCTGTCGTGGCGCTGAAGCTGCGCACCGGTCGCTTCAAGGCGACAGACAAGCTAATTGCGTCGCTGACCACTGCAAATATTACGCACAGACGGAAGGCCGCTGGACGCTGATGAGATCAGAGCTCGTGCCAACGGACTCCGCATAAGATTATTCAGCGCATTACAACTGCCGCTTGAACACTGGCACGCCAGACTGCAAGACCCGACTCTCGCCGACGCGCTCCTCGACCGACTCGTCCATCAGGCCCACAAGCTTCCGTTGAAGGGCGATTCGATGCACAAGAAGAACGCACCCGATCAAAAAGTAGCCTGATCCCGAACACCCGAAGTACAATCTAAGCACTACGCAGCACCTCCCTCCCGGCCTGTTCGACTTCACCGAAACGGGCGTTCAACTTCCTCGAAATACGCAGAATCCTGCACACTGGGGAAGATCTGTACCCCAGAGCCGGCTCATGATGACGGCACGGAACCACCGCACAGAACCAGGCGGAAGAGACGCGTGCATAACTGAGCTGAGCGTTTCCGGTCGCGCCCGGGGTAGAGCTGCGAGCGAACTAGACGTAGCGAACCGGAGCGAAGTCGTACCGTCTAATCTGGTCGTTGTGGGTCAGAAGCACGATACCTTCAGCGATCGCCTGGCCGATGAGCAGTCGGTCAAACGGGTCACGATGTAACGGAGGGAGCGTGGCCACCTCGAATGCGTGCTGCGATTCGATCGAGAGTTCCTCGTAGCCAGCGTCAAGAAGGTTTCGGCGAAGCACACGTGCGTCGACCTGGAAGTCGTCCCGTCCAAGTCCGCTCTTGATGACGATCTCCCACATGCTGGCCACGCTGAAGTAGAGCGTGTTGTCTTCGTCTTCGATGACCGCACGTGCCTCATCGGGCAGCGACGGGTGGTCCGCCGCAACCCAGATCAGCAAATGCGTGTCGAGCAAGAGCTTCATTCGCCTTTTCCTTCGAACAGATCCGCCACGGCTTCACCACCCAGCGTGTCGAAGTCATCGGGAACCTTGATCAGGCCCTTCATGAAGCCAATGCGCCGTACGGGCTTGGCGGTCTCTGCCTCAAGGCGGACGACCTTGACCAGTGGCTTGCCGGCCTTCGCAATCACGAAGGGCTCGCCACCGTTGACAATCTCTTCGATCAGCCGCGACAGATTCGTCTTGGCGTCGTGGATGTTGTAGATGTGCATGATCACCCTCTGAACTTAGTTCAATGGACTTAGTTTACTCTGAATGCGCCGAGACTACCAGATCTACGTGATCTGGGTGCCTTTTAAGTGTTCACGAAAAATTGACTTGAAAATCGGTGCCGTACCTGCTTGGCAGTGCTTCAAGTTCGGCGTCGATGGTTTCGCGTGTCCAAGTCGGGGCTCGACGCCATCGGTATTTGAGGTGCCTCCAGACAATCTCGATCATGTTCAGTTCGGGACTGTACGCAGGCAGATAAAACAGGACCATCTTATGTTCAAGCAACCAGCGTTGCCGTGTTGCCTCGCTGATACCGTGATGGATGCCCGCATTGTCCAGCACGATCACAGTGGGCATACTGGCGACCCCCGCAAGCAAGCCGTCGATGAAGCGCTCGACAGCCGGGGCGTTGATTGTCCCGCCATGCGCGGCGTGGATCAGCGTGTTCTCGCCGAAGTCCAGCGCGCCGATCACGTTGCGGCGGCAATGATGATTCGGTTCTACCTGATGGGGCAAGCCTCGCGGTGACCAGCTACGCTGAACCGGCGGTGAACCATGAAAGCCCGCCTCATCAAGATACAGCAATCGCACGGCACCCTCGCGCGCGGCCTGCTGGGGCTTCTCGAGTGTGGCTTGTTTCATTGCGAACGCTTCTTCATTGCGCTTGAGTGCTTCACCCAGCGTTTCAATCTTGCCGGGCAGCGGTTCATTGAGCGCAGCTTCGAGGCGCTGGGCGATGCGGCCCAACGTCAGGGGTTCGGCGCGCGCGCTCCAGGGCCTCGGCGATTTGGGCCTCACTCAGCAGCGCATGCCGACCGCCGTTATGCGCACCCATCAAGCCGCATACGCCGCGCTCCTGTGGCGCGACCAGTTGTACACGCTCTGGCCGCTCACGCCCAGTTGGGCCGCGATGACAGGTGGCTTGAGACCACGTCCGAGCATCAGCACGCCCGCCGCGCGTATTCGCGTATCCCGAAGAAGGTGGTTGATCGACATCAGTTGCAACGTCAGCTCCTCAACTGCCTCCAGCACAACGACACACTTCATCCACGACCCGGCATCAGTAAAAACGCCAGGTTAGCGAAAATCCAACCTTTTTGCCAGGAACACTTATCGCAAACAGCCGTCGAAACTCTGGCCGCCGTGTCACTTGATGCGGCGGCCTTTTTTTCGGCGACCAATGGGGTATCGCCGGTGCGGGGTAGGGGCTCAGACCGTGTCTCGAACCCAAAGAATGAGAACAATGGAGTTCATGTTGTGCACGCGGGGATCCGGTGAACGCGACATAAGGTACAGCGTTGTCGTTTGCGGTGGGAGTGTCACCTTCATTCGAGTCGGATCTCAAAGGAAGCCATTCTGCATGATCGTTCCAGGAGCGTTCGACGAATGGCTGGCCAACTGGCCAATGTCGGCGTCGAAGACCTCGCGCGTATTGCCATTGCGCAATCTCTCAGGGAGGGCTTGTTGCGCACGCATCCCGAAGCAGCCGTTGATCTGGACGTCGGGAACGTGCATCGCCGGGATGCAGAGTTAGCGAGAGGGCAGTGGGTTCACGGCTCGCCAACCGATTCGACGCGTCGCCGTAGCGAGCGCTTTCATGAGAACCAGTTGACGCTCGAAGAACGGGAGTACGAGTCCAACGGGTGAGCTACGGCGGGCTGGCTGAGGCGAGCCAGCGCTTCTCGTGTCTGACAATGGCTCAGTCTTCGTCGATGTCGATCAGGCCTGCGGGATTTTCCGTCGCGGCCTCGGTGAACAGCGCGGTGAACTGGTCGAGCGTGCTCATTGTGTCGCGCCCGCTGCGCGTGATGCGATAGAACGAGAGTGGCACTTCGGGGCGCAGCGCATCAATGCGCACGCGATAGCGGTAGCAGATGTGCTCGCAGAACTGCGGCATGACGGCGGTGCCCAAGCCTTCCTGTGCCATCGCGATGGCCGTTTGCAGATGCCCGACCACGATGCGGCGGCTCACGGCGACGTCTTCCTTCGAGAGCGTCGCCTCGATCAACCGTTGCAGTGGATTGTCCTTCGGCAGCGTGATGAGCGGCTGGTTCTCGAGCGCCGTCCAGCGTATGCCCGAGCCGCGGCGCGGTGCGGCTTCGTCGCTACTCGACACGGCCACGAGGCGCGTGGGAAAAAGCGGCACGCGATCGATGCCCGAAAGCTGCGAGAAGAACACGCCGAACGCCGCGTCGAGATGGCCTTCCTCGACCATTTGCAGCAGTTCGGGCGGGTTGCGGTCCACGAGTTCGATGTGCGAAGCCGGATAGACCTCGGCAAAGCGTGCGAGCACGGGTGGCATGAGGCTCGCGGCAATCATCGGCGTGCAACCAAGCAGCAGCGAGGACTGCTTCTGGCGTCCGAGTTCGTTAAGTTCGATCACCGACTTTTCGAGCGTCTCGACGATCGCCATGGCCGTGGGGTAGAACACGCGCCCGGCGTCGGTGAGCGACACGGTGCGCGTCGTGCGTTCGAGCAGCCGGCAATTGAGCTGCGTTTCCAGTTCCCGGATGATCGCGGAGAGCGCCGCCTGGCTCAGGTGCATGCTCTGCGCGGTTTTCGTGAAGCTCGATGCGTTGGCGACGCCAAGAAAGACCTTGAGTTGTTTGAGGGACAGATTCATCGACGACAGCTCTACGTAGATCGGACTTGAGTTCGGGCGTGGCGCAAGCCCGATTCTATCCCGTCTGTCGCAGCGGCGGCTGCACGTCCGGGCACGCGCGGCAGCCGCTCGCGTGTGAGATGGCGTCAGGCGAATGCGTAGCGGCCTTCTTCGTCGCGCTTGACCGTGCGGCGTTGCGCGACGTCTTCGAGCCAGCGCACTACATCGCGGCCATCGCGCGTGCCGGTCGCGGCCATCAGCTCCGAGAAGCGCTTCGGCCCATGTTCCAGGGCCGCGTCGAGCGAGTCGAAGCGAGCGCCGTTATACATCGGCGGCGTCGGCACGCGATGCTCGAGATCCCGCTCAGCGCCGGGGGCGAGGAGCGGCAGCGTGAGGTCGAAGCCAGCCTTCGCTGTCTTCGCCGCGCCAAGCAACGACGGGTCCAGCGGCATCGCGCGCAGGCTATCCTGAAGCACGAGATCGCGGTCAGCCTGGAAGCGTGTGGCCAGCGCCCAGTCCATCTGTTCATCGGAGAAGATGTCGATGTCGGGGTCGACGACGAAAACGTGCTTGACGTTCGCGAGCGAGGCGAACACGGCGGCGATCGCGTTGCGCGCCTCGCCGGGAACGCGTTGTTGCATGGCGATGCGCACATTGAACATGCCACCGGTAGCGGGGTTTGCGTAGACGGCCTTCACCTCGCGCACAGCCGTTTCGAGCGAGCGCCACACGGTCACTTCGGTGCGAAGGGCGGCAAGCTGCGCGGTATCGGTGCGAGCCATCGAGCGGCCGCCGATCGTGCAGGTCTGGAAAACGGCGTCGCGCCGGTGCGTAATCGCGGTCAGATGAAATACCGGATTGGTTTTCACGCCGCCGTAGTAGCCGAGGAATTCGCCGTACGGGCCTTCGGGCTCAGCGTGACCGCGTTCGTCGAGATAGCCCTCGAGGATGAATTCGGCGTCGGCGGGCACGAGCAGGTCGTTCGTCACACACTTGACGACGCCCATCGTTTCGCCGCGCAGCGCCGCGACCAGTTCCAGTTCGTCGGTGGGGATGCGCATGGCGGCGCCAACATGATCGACCGGATGCGTGCCCACTGCGAACGCGATTGGCGTGCGCTCGCCGCGTTTTGCGTGGCCGATCGCAATTGCGCGCAGGTCTGAAGGCGCGACGAGATCAACGCCCGCCGTGCGGCGACCGCGCAGCATCAGGCGGCGAATGCCGACGTTGGTCCAGCCCGTGTCGGGATCGACGGCGAAGTCGATTGACGCCGAGACATACGGCGCGCCATCCAGATCGTGTTGGAGATGCACGGGCAGGGCGGTGAAGTCGCACGCGTGGCCGGTCAGCACGACTTGCTGCACGGGCGCTTCTTCACGGCTCACTTCTACGAGTTTTCCTCTTACGCGCAGGCGCTCACGCACGGCGTCGAGCAGGCCGTGCGGCGTGGTGCCGAAGGCCAGGGCGAGACGCGAGCGGCTCGCGGCGACACTGCCCGCAAGCGAGGTCGTGCCGCCAGACGGGCGCGTGAACCATACGGCGCGCGGGTTGCCTTCCATGATTGCGGCGACATCGGCGAGCTCCACGGGCTCTTCGTGGCGTTCAAGCTCGGTATCGTCGAGCGACTCGAGGAAGCGGCGCAGGCGGAAGCGGTCGAGGTCGGGCGCGCTTGCGCCTTCGGCGGTGGAGGGAATGGCGGTCTTGGGTCTCAATCTGGGTTCCTCGCGCATCGGGGTTGCGCAATATTTTTCAGGCTGGAAGCGATGTCAGAAGCGCGCAGAAAGCGCGGTGGCCGCAAGATGCGCAGCGAAGCCACTCGCGCCGCTCGCCGGCATTTCGGGGGCGAGATGCAGGAACTGCTTGACCGCGCGCAGCGTGACCACGCTGCAGCCTAGTAGCGTGTCAGCGAGGGCGTCCGCTTCGGCGTTCAGGCTCGCGGCTGGCACGACGCGGCTTATGAGCCCCGCATGCAACGCCGCGTTCGCGGAATACTTCTGGCGGCTCAGCACCATATGCGCAACGGTCTTCACCGGCACGCGGCCGATCAGTGCGGACATCACGAGCGTGGGCGCAATGTCGCGTTCCATTTCGTGGATCTGGAATACGGCGTCGTCGGATGCGAGTGCGATGTCGCAGACGCCCGCGAGCGCGCAGCCAACGCCCAGCGCCGCGCCGCGCACGACCGAAACCACCGGCACGCGCACGGCCTTGAGTGCGTCGTAGAGCGCGAGCGGCGGCGCGGTGACCACGCGCCGCAGCGTTTCGGCGGACGGCTTCGCGTCCTTCGGCGGCATCGGCGACTGGCGGCCCTTGCAGAAGTCGGGCCCGCTCGACAGGATACGCACGAGCTTTGTGTCGTCGTCGAGCGTGCTGACGGTTTCGATGATCGCTTCGCTCATCTCGGCGTCGATAAGGTTGCCGTTCTCGGGGCGATTGAGCTCGATGTCAACGAGCGGGCCGTTGCGTTCGATCACAACGTGAGGGCCGGGCATGCTTGTCTCCTTCGTTAAGGCGTGTTTGTGCAATGGTTCAAGTCGCATCGCGGTGGATGTATTCCCACACCACCTTCGGCGTGGCAGGCATCGCAAGCTCGTCAGTGCCGAATTCCTTGAGCGCGTCGGCGAGCGCGTTGAAGATCGTCGCCGTGGCCGGCGTGATGCCGCTCTCGCCACCGCCCTTCACGCGCAGCGGATTGCCATGCGTGGGGTCTTCGGTGAGTTCCAGGTTGAGCGTCGGGATGACGCCTGCTCGCGGCATGCCATAGTCCATGTACGAGCCGGTCAGTACCTGGCCTGTCTCGCGATCGAGATAGCAGGTTTCCGAAAGCGCCTGGCCGATGCCTTGTGCGAGACCGCCGTGCACCTGGCCTTCCACGATGAGCGGATTAATTGGCTGGCCGACGTCGTCAACCGACGTGTAGTTCACGAGTTGCACGATGCCGGTATCCGGATCGACTTCGAGTTCGCAAATCGCGGCACCGGTCGGGTGCGCAGGGACGCGTGTGTTGACCTCTGCTTCCGCGTACAGCTTGCGCTTCGCCGGGTCCCCCGGCACGCCGTCGCTCGCGATGTGCGCGGCGATGTCGAACAGGCCGATGCGACGGTCTGATTCCGGGTCGGCGAACTCGCCGTTGGCGAACGTCACGCGCTCTGGCGACACGTTGAATAGCGAGGCCGCTACCTGCTTGCCGGTCGCGACGATCTGCGCGGCCGTATCGACGAGCAACATGCCGCCGAGACGCATCGAGCGGTCCGAATGGCTGCCGCCGCCAACGCTGACGAACGCGGTGTCGCCGGTGCGCAGTGTGATCGAGGCAATCGTCACGCCGAGATGTTGCGCGATGACCTGCGCGAACGTTGTTTCATGGCCCTGGCCGGTGGACTGAGTGCCGGATACGATGTCGACGCGGCCTTCGGGCAACACAGTCAATTCTATGCGCTCGCGCGGCGCGCCAACCGGCGACTCGATGTAGTTTGCAACGCCAATGCCGCGCAGCTTTCCGTTCGCATGCGAGGCGGCGCGGCGTTCTTCAAAGCTGTCCCACTGCGCGAGTTCGAGCGCCCGCGCCATGTTGCGCGCGAATGCGCCACTGTCGTAGGTGAGGCCCATCGGGCTGCGGTACGGTAGCTTTTCGTGGGCGACGATGTTGCGTCGGCGAATTTCCGCCCGGTCGAGCCCGAGCCCGGCCGCCGCGAGGTCGAGCATCCGCTCCATCACGTGGTGCGCTTCCGGGCGCCCCGCGCCACGATAGGGCGCGGTCGGCACCGTGTTCGTCAGCACCGCACTGATGTGAACGGCAGCGACAGGCACGTCGTAGACAGTTGTCATGATTCGCGTGCCGTTCGACATCGGCACGTACGACACGGTATGTGCGCCGACGTTGCCGATCCATTCATTGTCGATGGCAAGAATGCGGCCGTCCTTCGAGAAGCCGAAGGTGGCGCGGATGATCTGATCCCGGCCCTGATAGTCGGACAGGAACGCTTCGCTGCGGTCGCTCGTCCATTTGACGGCGCGGCCAAGGCGCCGCGCGGCCCACACGACAGCGAGCTGCTCGACATAGATGAACGAACGCGGACCGAAGCCACCGCCCGTGTCGGGGCAGACTACACGGACCTGAGACGGCGGCACCTTCAGCGCACCGGCGAGGCACAGCTTCTGGCGCACCGCGCCCTGGCTGCCCGAAATGAGCGTGTAGATGCCGGTTGCTTCGTCGTAGGTACCGATCGCGCTGCGTGGCTCCATCTGGCAGTTCACGACGCGGCTGTGATGGAACTCGCGCTGCAGCACGAATGGTGCGCCGGCGATGATCTGTCGTGCTGCGGCGCGCTCGCCAATCTGCGTCTGGAAGCACAGATTGTCAGCCGCGCCGCCCCACAGTTGCGGTGCGCCGTCGTGCATCGCGTCGGCCGCGTTGACGACTGCGTCGAGTTCCTCGTAGTCGACCTCGATCATTTCCGTCGCATTGCGCGCGGCGAGCGGCGTTTCGGCGATGACCATCGCAATCGGCTCGCCCACGTAACGCACGCGATCGATTGGCAGCGGGATATGCAACTGATTGAAAATCTGGCCGGTGAGCGACGTGAGGAAGGCCTTCTTCGTCGCATCGACGGCATCGACGGGGTTTGGCACGTGATCGATGCCGAGGTAGCCGTCGTCGAGATAGTCCTGCCCGACAAGCACCGCGATTACGCCCGGGGCTTCGCTGGCGGTCGACACATCGATCGAGCGCAGCGTGGCGTGCGCATGCGGCGAGCGCAAAAAGGCCGCGTGAAGCTGCCCCTCGAGATGCAAATCGTCGGTGTATTGCCCATTGCCGGTTACAAAGCGCCGGTCCTCGACGCGCGGAAGGGGTTGGCCGATCATGACTGCGCACCCTCCGTCGTGGTGTTAGCGAGTGCCGGATACATCTCGTGCGCCGCGTGACGGACCGCCTCGATGATGTTCACGTAGCCCGTGCAACGGCAGATGTTGCCTTCGAGTGCGTGGCAGATGTCAGCTTCGTCGAGGCCAGGTTCCTTGCGCAGGTAGAAATCGACCGACATGATCATGCCTGGCGTACAGAACCCGCACTGAAGGCCGTGGCACTGCACGAACGCGTTCTGGACCGGATGCAGCGGCGCCTCGGCGTTTTCGCGGAGCCCTTCGACGGTCGTGACCACGCCACCGCTCGCTTGAGCGGCAAGCACCGTGCACGACTTTACCGACACGCCGTCGAGATTGACTGTGCACGCTCCGCACTGGCTCGTGTCGCAGCCGACGTGCGTGCCGGTCAGGCGCAGCGTTTCGCGCAAGAATTCGACGAGCAGCGTCTGGTCGGGCACAACGTGCCGCACCTCGACGCCATTCACCCGCAATTGGACTTCAGCCATGATTCACCCTCTTGTTGCTGGTTCGATCGTCTAACCGCGCACTTACTTCGAAGCGACAGCGTCGGCGTTTGCCGGGGCGCTCATCGCCGCGTTGAAGCGCGTGAAGAACTCCGCCGCAAGCTTGTTCGCGACCGACGTGACGAGGCGCGAGCCGATCTGCGCGAGCTTGCCGCCCACCTGGGCGTCGGCCACATAAGTGAGCTGCGTGCCGCCGTCCTCGGCGTCCGTGAGCGTGACCGTTGCGGTCATCCTGCCAAAGCCAGCAATGCCACCTTCGCCCTGGCCCAGGATCTTGTAGCCGTTAGGGCCGTCCCGATCCGAAATGACGAGCGTGCCTTTGAAGCGGGCCTTCACGGGGCCCACCTTCGCGACCACGACGGCTTTGTACGCTTCGTCGCTTTCGCCGATGAATTCTTCGCAGCCCGGCACGCATGCCTGCAGCACCACAGGGTCGTTCAAGCCTTCCCATACCTGCTCGCGCGTGGCGGCGATCGCCTGCGATCCGGTGAACTCCATTCTTGTGTCTCCTGAAAACGGTTAAAGCAGGGTTAAGCGGGCCGGCGCAGCGGCTGCGCCAGCAGCGCCTGCAACGAGCGACGCGTGTAGGTTTCGATCAGATGCGCGCGATAGGTGGCCGACCCGTTGTCGTCCTCAGGCAGTGCTGCCTGGTCGACCTTGATGTTCGCCAGTGCAGCTTCCGAGAGGTCGCCGGCAAGCGCAGCTTCGGCGTCGAACCAGCGGAACACTGACGCGCCTGCGCCCGTTACTGCCACGCGAATCGCATCGGCAAACTGCGCAATGAACACACCGACCACGGCATAGCCCGAAGCGGGTTGGCGGAACTTCGCATAGGCGGCGCGCTGAGGGATTGGAAATTCAAGTCCGACAACGAGCTCGTCTGGTTCGAGCGCCGTTTCGAAGGTATCGACGAAGTAGTCGTCTGCTGCGATGCGCCGTTGCGAGGTGAGGATTTGCGCGTTCAGCGCGAGCACGGCGCTCGGGTAGTCGGCGGCGGGATCGTTGTTCGCGACAGAGCCGCCCATGGTCCCGCGATTGCGCACCTGGGGATCGGCGATTACGTTGGCGAGTTTCGCGAGCGCGGGAATTGCTGCGGCGACCACGGGCGAAGCCGCGACTTCCGCGTGCTTCGTGAGTGCGCCCACGCGTAGCACACCGCCTTCCACGCTCACGCCGCGCATCGCCGCAATGCGCGTGAGATCAATCAGATGTGAAGGTGCGGCGAGTCGTTGCTTGAGCGTGGGGATCAGCGTCATGCCGCCCGAGAGCGGGCGGGCGTCCTCATGCTCGCGCAGCCACGCGAGTGCGTCTTCGAGCGATGCAGCCCGAAGGTAGCTAGTCTCGTACATGTCGTCTCCTGGCGCCGTTCGCGCCCAGGTGCGGCGCGAACGGCGTTCTTCAGGCTTCTTTCAGCCAGTTTTCGAGTGCTGTCGCGAGCGCGACCGGAACCTCGTACATCGGGTAGTGCCCTGCGTTCGCGAGGGTGTCGAGCGTTGCTCGCGGATACCACGCGAGCCAGGTGCGGCTCATGAGATCTGCGGTGATGGTGGGGTCGTGTTCGCCAATAAAGAGCTTCACCGGTGTGGTGTTCCCCTCGACTTGCGCCGAGAAGTCGTTCGCGGCCCAGTTCGGCAGATAACCCGCGAAGGCTTCGGAGCGCGAGAGACGTTGCGATTCGTGAGCCATTTGTGCACTCCAGCGGGGCGCGAGACGATTGCCGGTCGAAAACGCGATAATCGCTGCACGCCGTTCGATGTCGTGTACGGTGGCGCGAAACGCGGCGAGACGAGTCTTGTCCATGCGAGAGCCGCACGCGGGCACAGCGCACACGCCGGCCATGCGCTCAATACGTTCGGGCGCAGCGAGCATCACGCGCTGAATGGCTACGCCGCCCATGGAGTGCCCAATCAGGCTGAACTTGTCCCAGCCGAGGTGATCGGCGAGGGCGAGCACGTCCTGCGCCGCTTCTTCGAACGTAAATGCGCCATCGCGGTCGCGCGAACGGCCATAGCCGCGATAGTCGAAGAACACATAAGTGAACGCGTCGGTGTCGAGTGCGGGGATGAGCCCGCGCCAGTCATCGGCGCTGCCGAACCAGCCGTTCATTGCGAGCACTTTGCGCGGACCGTGACCGACTTCTACGTACCCGTTGAGTGCTTGCGTCATGCTGCAGCCTCCGCTTCGCTGGGGGCGAATACGAGAGCCGGCGCGATACGTCCGCGACACTCGCCGAAACCGATAGACACCGTGCCTGCTTTCGTCGCACGTGCGGTCAGCACGATTTCGTCGCCATCTTCGAGTGCAGTGCGCGTTTCGCCATTGGGCAAGCGCAACGGGTCGCGCCCCGCATTCGTCAACTCGGTGATGCAAGCGCGCGCAGCATCTTCCGCGCCGGAAATCGTGCCGCTGCCGAGCAAGTCACCGGTACGCAGATTGCAGCCGTTGCTCGTGTGATGTGCGACCATTTGCGCGAACGTCCAGTAAAGATTGTCCAGATGCGTGTGCGTGATGCGCGCGGCTTGCGCGCCACTGCCGCGCAGTTGCTGTGTCGAGAGGTGCGCGTAAAGCTCCAGGTGGAGCCCGCCTTCCTGTTGATCACGTGCACCATGCAAATGGGCCATGAGAGGCGGATCATTCTCCGCGCGCGCAACGGGCGCCTTGCGAAACGGCGCGAGCGCCTCCGATGTAACGATCCACGGCGACAAGCTCGAATGAAAGCTCTTGCCGAGAAACGGCCCGAGCACCTGTTCAAACCACTGGATGCTCTTCGCGGACCAGTCGTTGAGCAGCGAGTACCCGAAGATGTGCGCGTGCGCGGCATCGACGGCGATCGGTTGCGTCAGGCAATTGCCTTTGCCGATCCACGCCGCCAATTCCAGTTCGAAATCGAGCGCGGGCGCGGGGCCGAACACAATCCGGCCATTCGAGTCGCGATACTGGCCGTGCGGCCGGTGTACCTCACCGCCACTCACGCGCAGCGACGACGCGCGACCGTGATACGCGATCGGCAGCGACTTGAATGCGGGTGGCAGCGGATCGGCGAGACCCTTGTAGCGGCCGTGCCGTTCGGTGTGATACAGCGACGTGAGAAAGTCGGTGTAGTCGCCGACTTCGCAGGGCAAACGCAGTTCGAGCGTGTCGATACGCGGCAGTAGATCGTCGGTATGCTGTTGCATGCGTGCGCGTTGTGGCGCATCGCTCTTGAGCAGGTCGGAGAGCGCGGCGCGCAAAGCGCTCGCATAGCGCGGCGGCAATGACATCAGGCGATTGAGCGTGCCATCGGCCGCTTCGCACGCGAACGCGGCGTCGCTGCCCGGCGTGAGCAGGCCGCTGTCGAGCAACTCTCGCAAGTCCACGACGTGTTCCCCAATCGCGACGCCCGTGCGTACGACGCCATCGCGCTCGAAAGCGCCGAACGGCAGGTTCTGGATCGGGAAGTCAGTGTCGTGAAGATTGGCAGATTCGACCCAGCTTTTGCGTGCCGGGTCGTGAGTGGGATTGAGTGCGCTCATGCTGCTGGCGCCTCCGCAACGGCTTTCTTTCGCTCTTCAGTCCATGCTTCGAGTGCTGGACGTGCTTGCTTCCTATACGTCGCGAGCGTTTGCGCCGGCGCGACGGGAACCGTCAGTTCGAGCCGGAAGCCGTTGGGGTCGAAGAAGTAGATGGAGCGCACGAAGTGGTGATCGGTTACGCCGAGCACTTCGATGCCGTGATCGGCGAGATGCTGCTTCATCGTTTCGAGTTCATCGAGTGTGGCGAGGCGTAGCGCGATGTGATTGACCCACGGCGGCGTGTTCGGCGAGGGCTCCGCTGCGGTGTTATCGCCGAGATCGAAGAACGCGATGTTCGAGCCATCAGCCATCTCGAAGAACAGGTGCACGTACGGGCAATATTCGCCTGTGCTCGGCACCCGGTCGAGCCGGATCAAATGAACCAGCGGCAGTCCGAGGATGTCCTCGTAGAAATGGCGCGTTTCTTCAGCATTGCGGCAGCGCCACGCGAAATGGTGCAGGCCGAGCACGGGCGGGGGGGATTCGGGCATGCGGTGTCTCCTTGATGCGCGGGCAGGGGATGCGCGCGCTTTAGACTTCGATGGCGTCGACGTTGTATTCGAAGAGCCAGTTGTAGCGTTCCTTCACCCGTTCCTCGCTCCATTCGCGATCGACGTATTCGGCCGCGCCTTCCGCATGCGCGAGCGCGGGATTGTGAAAGCGCTGTGTGTTGGCCGCCGAGCCGCGCACGATGCGCGCAGTGCGCTCGAGCCGCAGCGATTCGTAACGTTCGAGCGCGCGCGGCAGGTCGCGCTGGTAGCGCGCCAGGCAGCGCGCGATCAGATAGCCGTCTTCAAGCGCCATGCCGGCGCCCTGAGCGAGGAAGGGCAGCGTGGGGTGGCAGGCGTCGCCGAGCAGCGTAGCGTTGCCCGAACTCCAGCGCGCCATCGGTTCGCGGATCATGAGTGCCCATTTGTACGGCACGTCAATCGCGGAGATCATCGTGCGCACGTCCTCGTGCCAGCCAGAGAAGTCGGCGAGACATTCTTCCAGGGTGCCGCGTTCCGACCAGGATTCGACTTGCCAGCCGTCGCGCTCGACTGCGCCCACGAAGTTGATGAGCTTGTTGCCACGCAGTGGATAGTGGATCACGTGCGCACCGGGGCCGACCCAGTTGGTGCCGAACGGCGTGCGCAGATGCTCGGGCAGCTTGCTTGCGTCTATCACACCGCGCCAGGCCATTACGCCCGAGTACACCGGCTCGTCCGCGCCGAAGAGGGCGCGGCGCACGCGCGAATGCACGCCGTCCGCACCGATTAGCAGGTCGGCTTCGAATATGGCCCCCGAGACGGTTTGCACTTCGACCTTCCCGTTCTTCTGAACAATCGACTCGACCTTGTGGTCGAGCTGGATGGCGTCGGCGCGAAAGGCGCGCACGGCATCGACAAGGGCTTCGTGAAGATCAGCGCGGTGCACGGTCAGGTACGGGAAGCCATACACTTCGCGCGAAGCCGCGCCGAGATCGAACAGCGGCCAGGTCTGGCCACTGTTCCAGAGGCGCACACGCTTGCCGGGCGGCTCGCACGCGAGCCCTTCGAGACGTTCGCCGACTCCGATCTGATAGAGCACGCGCGTGGCGTTCGGACTCAACTGCACGCCAGCGCCGATTTCGCCAAGCGCCTTGGCCTGTTCAAGGATGGTGACGTCGAAGCCTTTTCTCAACAGCGCGGCTCCAGCCGTCAGGCCGCCGATACCGGCCCCTGCAATGACGATCTTCATTCGACCTCTTCGGTAATGACGTTTCTCTTATCGGGAAAATTTATCAATCGATCGATAAATCTTCTAAATAGGGTTCTGTTTTAAAACGGAACCACTGTAAATGAACGTCTTCCACTAAAGAAGCAAAAGAATTCGAACGTCTTATCAGGGAATTTTGTTAATGTGCGAATAAAATTTACATGCCCCAGCGATGCACGACTGAGGTCTCGATGCCGAAGAGGTCAAGCACGCGGCCGAGCGTGTGATCGACCATTTCGTCCAGAGATTCCGGGTTCGCGTAGAATGCCGGCACCGGTGGATAGACGATGGCACCGGCCTCGGTCACGCTGGTCATGCTGCGCAGATGGCCCAGATGCAGCGGGGTTTCACGGACCATCAGCACGAGGCGGCGCCGCTCCTTGAGTGTGACGTCGGCTGCGCGCGAGAGCAGGCTGCTTGTCACGCCCGTGGCGATTTCCGAGAGCGTGCGAATCGAGCAGGGCGCGACGATCATGCCCATAACGGGGAACGAACCGCTTGAAATGGCTGCGCCGATATCCGTGTTCGGATAGGTGACCGTGGCCAGTGCACGCACGTCGGCCACGCTGTATGGCGACTCATGCGCGAGCGTAACCTGCGCGGAACGGCTCATGACCAGATGCGATTCAATGTCCAACTGCCTGAGCAACTGCAACAACCGGACACCGTAGACGACGCCCGAAGCGCCGCTGATGCCCACAATCAAGCGTCTGGGCGGGACTGCGCTGAAATGCATTCGTTTTCTCCGTTTAACGGCAACTGATTCAGGACGTCGCGGATGTTAGCACGCCGATTCATTCTCTCCGACAGGTTATGAGGCCTTTTGTAATTAATGGGTAAATACCCTGGCTGAATATTCGAAATGTTCTATCGGTTGATAAACAATTCGCGATTCAAAACGTAAATTGAAGTCGCTAAACTCTGTCCGGCGTCGAACTGCGGGGCGTCGAACAGCGGCCCGAGGAGACAGCTCGAGGCACGAAGCCAGCGTCTTGAACGGCTGGTGAACGATAAAAAAATTGGAGACTTGCGTTGAGAAATCGTCTGCTCGTCGGCGGTTGCGCCGCGATTCTGGCTGGGCCGGTGTGGGCACAGTCGTCTGTTTCGCTGTATGGCAGTATCGATGTCGGCGTCGACTTTGTGTCGAATTCGCAGGGCAAGCATCTGGTACAGGAGTCAGCCGGCAAGCGCCAGCCGGATCGTTGGGGCCTGCTGATCAAGGAGGGACTGGGTGGCGGCAACACGGCGTTCGCGCGGCTCGAATCGGGCTTTCTGAGCAATACGGGTGCGCAGATCAATCCGACCAGTTTCTTCAATCGCGAGGCTTACGTGGGTCTTGCGAACGATCGCTGGGGCTCGCTGAGCTTGGGCAACATTAACGACTACATCTACCAGTACGTTGGCCGGCTGAACAATTCGGTTCCCGGCATTTCGTCGTTCTATACGCCTGGCAATCTTGACGGCCTCGCGAACACGCATGCGCTCAACAACTCCGTGAAGTACGAGACGATCAACTTTCACGGCTTCCAGGCGGGCGTGATGGATGCGTTCGGCAATCAGGCGGGCAATTTCAGTGCGGGGCGCCAGTACAGCGTGGGCGCCCAGTATATGGGCGGGCCGGTGAAACTCGGCATCGCGTACACGATGTCCCACAACCGCGCGGCGGATATCTTCGGCGCTTTCAGCCTGAGCTCGCTGCTCGGACAGCGGCTGAAACAGGGCACGATGTTCAACGCGAGCCGGTACAGCACGCTGGCGGCTGGTGGCTCGGTGAAAATCGGCTACTTCACGCCACACCTCACGTACTCGGGCGTGAAGCTGGAGAACGACAAAGGCTCGGCGACACTGAACAATTATCAGGCCGGCGTGAATATCGACCTGAGCGGCAAGGGCTTTTATGTCCTCGGGCTATCTTGGGACCATTCCCTGTTTCAGGGCCTGACGATCAATCAGTACAACGTGTTCCTGACCGATTACCTCTCGAAGAGCACGCAGATCTACGCGGGCGTGGGCCTGCAACGCGCGACGGGAATCGGCGCACGCGCCGCGCAGTTCGGCTATCAGGCGTCGACAAGCGGCAGCCAGACGGTCGCGCGCATCGGCGTCAATCATATGTTTTGACGAGGTGGAGGTGCCATCGTGCGGTGAAACGAGAGCGTAAGACCGCGAACATAAAACGGATTGTTCACATATTTCGATCTCTTCATCGCAATTTTTTGATTGAGCCGCGCGGGGGTGGCTTTTATATTGAGGCTCCGCCCGTGGCGCCGCCTTGAGGGATATTCAGGAGCCGCAGCACGAGCGGGCGCATCACGACGGTGCGTCCGTCCATGCGAGATCAATGGGACACACATGCAAGCAGACCGGACTTTCAACATCGCGACACTGATAGAGCAGCAGAAGACGGGGCGCTTCGCCGTTGGCCTGCTGTTCTGGTGTTTTCTGATCATGCTGATGGACGGCTACGACCAAACGGCCGTGTCGTTTGCGGCGCCCGCCATTGTCAAGGACTGGCACGTCGCACGCGGTGGGTTTGGCCCCGTATTCGGCGCGGGGCTCTTCGGTACGCTGATCGGCTCGTTCATCTTCGGCTATCTCGGCGACCGGCTCGGCCGCAAGAAAGCGATCATCTTCGGCAGTATTTTCTTCGGTTTGCTGACTTATGCGTCGGTGTGGGCGACTTCGCTGCAAGAGCTCATGCTGCTGCGCTTTCTCGCGGGCATCGGCATGGGCGGCGTGGTGCCGAATTCGGTCGCGCTCGTCGCCGAATATGCGCCCAGGCGCCTGCGTGCGACGTGGGTCACGCTAATGTTCTCGGGCTTTTCGATCGGCGCGGGGTCGGGTGGCCTGGTGTCGTCGGCGCTGATTCATCGCTTCGGCTGGCCCGTGATGTTTGCCGTAGGCGGCGGCGGTTCGCTGCTCGTCGCGGTGCTGCTGATCTTCTCGCTGCCGGAGTCCGCGAAGCTGCTCGTGATCCGTCAACGTAATCCGCAAATGCTGCATCGTTTGATGGCGCGCCTGCGTCCCGAGCTGAACATTCCCGCCGACGCGCAATTCGTGGCGGGCGAAGTGCGCGAGAAACAGCGCTTCGTGCTGAAATTGATCTTCTCCGATGGTCTTGCCGCTATCACGCCGCTGCTGTGGATCGTGTTCATCGTGAACTCGATGGCGCTCTATTTCCTGCAGAACTGGCTGCCGATCCTGATGGAAGGCATGGGCATCGATCCGCGCGGCGCGGGACTCATCACGATGATGTTCTCGGTGGGAGGGGTGATCGGCGGACTGATCCTCTGCCGCTTCGTCGACAAGCACGGCGTGCTCGCGATTATCTCGCTGCCGGTGATCGGTTTTCCCGTTGTGGCACTGCTCGGTCACGGCTCGTCGCAGGGCTGGCTGATGCTGGCGGTGTTCGCCACGGGCTTTTGCGTGGTGGGCGCGCAATACGGCTTGTATGCGGTGGCAGGCATGATTTATCCGACTTCGTTCCGCTCGGCGGGCGTGGGGAGCGCGATATCGGTAGGCAAGATCGGTTCCGTTTCCGGGCCGATGATCGGCGGCGTGCTGCTGTCGATGCATCTGCCGGTTACGCAGCTCTTTTACGCGGCCTCGTCGCTGTTCCTGATTGCGGCTGTGTCCTCGACGGTGCTCGCGCTACTCTATCGCACCCGCTTTAACGATCAGCAGGCGGCGGCCACGCCGCTGGAAGCGGCCGCCGAACCGATGCCGCGTTCATTGCTCCACGACTCGTAGTCGTTTAACCGCGCCGCGACCGCCATTGTGAGATCCGGCGGCGCGGCATGCGCATGGAGTTGAAATCCAGCCATGAAAAAGTATTCGGACTCCTGATAACGAGGCCGTACCACGCCGATGATTCAGACCCTCTACGACAAGATTTTCGACGCGCACGTCGTTCGCACGGACGCGGACGGCACGACGCTGCTCTACATCGACCGCCATCTGCTGAACGAGGTGACAAGCCCACAGGCGTTCGAAGTGCTACGGCACGAGTTGCGACCCGTGTGGCGAGCGCGCGCGAATCTCGCCGTGGCTGACCACAACGTGCCGACCACGGCGCGCAACCAGGGCGTCGCCGATCCCGTTTCGCGCATTCAGGTGGATGCGCTGCGCGAGAACTGCGAGCGCAATGGCATCGTGCATTACGGCATGGACGACGCGCACCAGGGCATCGTGCACGTTGTCGCACCGGAGCGCGGCAGCACGTTGCCTGGCATGACGATCGTATGCGGCGACTCGCACACGAGCACGCATGGTGCGCTCGGCGCACTCGCGTTCGGCATCGGCACGTCGGAGATCGCGCATGTGCTGGCGACGCAAACGCTCATCACGCGACGCAGTCGCACGATGCGAGTGACCCTGAACGGCAGGCTGCCCTCGGGATGCTCGGCCAAGGACGTTGCGCTTGCCGTGATCGGCACGCTCGGCACGGCCGGCGCGACTGGCTACGCGATCGAATTCGCGGGGCCCGTGGTCCGCGCGCTGTCGATGGAAGGACGCATGACGCTGTGCAACATGTCGATCGAGGCGGGTGCGCGTGCTGGTTTGATCGCCGTGGACGAGACGACGCTCGACTACTGCCGCACGCGCGAGCACGCGCCGCGCGGCGAGGCGTGGGAACGTGCGGCGCGTGCGTGGGGCGAGCTGTGTTCGGACGACGACGCGCGTTTCGACGCCGAGCACGTGCTTGACGTCTCCGCGCTCTCGCCGCAAGTGACATGGGGCACCTCGCCCGAGATGGTCACGGCCATCGACGGCTGCGTGCCCGATCCGGCCGCGGCACGCGACGCGGGCCGCCGCGCCTCATGGACGCGCGCGCTCGAGTACATGGGCCTGAGCGCATTCACGCCGATCGAGGCCATTGCAATCGACAAGGTGTTTATCGGATCGTGTACGAACGGCCGTCTCGAAGACCTGCGAGTTGCCGCCGACGTACTACGCGCCGCGGGCGGACGTATCGCGCCGAATGTGCGCCTCGCGCTCGTGGTGCCGGGCTCGCAGCAGGTCCGGCGCGAGGCGCAAGCGCAAGGTTTGCACGAAATTTTTATCGATGCGGGCTTCGAATGGCGCGAACCGGGCTGCTCGATGTGCCTCGCGATGAACGCCGACCGGCTCGAACCGGGCGAGCGCATCGCCTCCACATCGAATCGCAATTTCGAGGGACGTCAGGGATCGCTCGGTCGTTCGCACCTCGTGAGTCCTGCGATGGCCGCGGCCGCTGCGCTCGCGGGCCGCTTCGTCGACGTGCGCAGAATCATTGGCGCTACGGCGGATCAATGATGAAACCGCTCATCTGCCATGCAGGCCTCGTCGTTCCGCTCGATCGTGACAACGTCGATACCGACGCGATCCTGCCCGGGCAGTTCATGAAGTCGATTGCGCGCACGGGATTCGGGCCGTATCTGTTCGACGAATGGCGCTATCGCGATCCGGGCTACTACGGCAAGCCTGCCGGAGCGCGCACACCGGAGCCAGGCTTTGTGCTGAACATGCCGCGTTACATGGGCGCTTCCGTGTTGCTGACGCGTCGCAACTTTGGCTGCGGAAGTTCGCGCGAGCACGCACCGTGGGCGCTCCATCAATACGGCTTTCGCATGCTCGTGGGCGAGAGTTTCGCGGATATCTTCTTCAGCAACTGCTGCAAGAACGGCATCTTGCCCGTGCGGCTCGACGCGGCGACGGTCGGCAGGCTCATGCAAGCCGTGGAGGCAACGCCAGGCTATCGGCTACGCGTCGACCTGAGGGCGCAAGCGGTGATCGCGCCCGACGGCGAGCGCTGGACATTCGAGCTCGCGCCGGCGCTCAAGACGCTGCTGCTCGAGGGGCTCGACGAAACGGGTGCCACGCTCGAACACGCCGACGAGATCCGCGCTTTCGAAACTGCCCATCTCGCGCGCTCGCCGTGGCTGTAGCACCCGCCCACGCTTTTTTTCGCCGACCACGATTGCGAGCCTGTCCCATGACGCTTCATCTCGCCGCCGATATTCTGGATTCAGCCGACGACGAAGCGTGTGCACCGCGGAGCGGCCCACGTGCCGTCCGCGCGAAAGCACTGTCGCTTCAGGCGCGCCTAGCGCTCACGATCGGCTTGCTCGCGGTCCTGATGACTGGCATCGGCACGCTCGGTCTTGCAGGCGCGTGGCGCGCGAATCGTGCGAATCGGGACACTTACCAGAACAAGCTCACGGCGGCCGTGCATATCGGCAATGCGGAGTTGTTGATCGGGCGTACGCGCCTCGTACTGGGCGGGGCGATGGCACAACCCGACGGCCCGCGCGCGCGGCAGCAGATCGCGCATGCGAACGACTTCTTCACGCAATCGGATGAGGAATGGCGTGCGTTCGTCGACGAACCGCACGAACCCGGCGAGCTGCCGCTGATCGAAGTGGCGAGCCAGCGGCGCACGCCGATGCGCGAGGCGATGCGCGCCTTCATCGATGCGCTGAAAGCCGGTGATGGCGA
Organism: Paraburkholderia sp.; assembly: GCA_035277805.1. Classification (GTDB taxonomy): domain Bacteria; phylum Pseudomonadota; class Gammaproteobacteria; order Burkholderiales; family Burkholderiaceae; genus Paraburkholderia. The sequence continues at coordinate 43,645 of DATEJU010000427.1, forward strand.
GCGAGCGCAACGTGTTGGCACGGTGCAACTGAGTCCGCTCTTCAATGCGATGAGCGCCGCGAACGATGAGTTGAAGCGCATGCTCTATGAGGACGCGAAGCACAGCTACGACAACGCAGAGCGTTATTTTCACCTGTTCTTCGCGGTATCGGCGGCGACGATCGCGCTCGGCATCGCCGCTGCAGCGCTGAGCTGGTTCACATTGCGACGCGCAATTATGACGCCGCTCAAAGAGGCGCTGACGCACTTCGAGGCGATCGCGGCGGGAGACCTGCAACGCACGATTGCGCACTATCGCGGCGACGAAATGGGCCGCTTGCTCGACGGCTTGCGCAACATGCAGGTGAAACTTGCACGCACAGTAACAAGCGTTCGATCAAGTAGCCGGTCGATCGGTACCGCAACCGCCGAAATCGCGGCGGGCACGCTCGATCTTTCGTCGCGCACGGAAGAGCAGGCGGCCTCGCTCGAGGAAACTGCCGCGAGCATGACCGAGCTGACCGAAACGGTGCGCCAGAATGCGATGCGCGCGCGGCAAGCGCATGCGATTGCCGGCGAAGCCGCAGCTGCGGCACGCGATGGCAGCGGCGCGATCGCACGCGTGAGTGGCACGATGCAGCGCATTGAGTCGAGCGCGCGCAAGATCGCGGACATTACGGGCATCATCGAAGGCATCGCGTTTCAAACCAGCATTCTGGCGCTCAACGCGGCGGTCGAAGCGGCGCGTGCGGGCGTGCACGGGCGCGGCTTCGCGGTGGTCGCCGCCGAGGTGCGCTCGCTCGCACAGCACGCGGCAACGGCGGCGAGGGAAATCGGCGATCTGGTGAGCAATGCGGTGCGGGCGGCGTCGGACGGCACAATGATGGTGGCCGACGCCGAGCACGCGATCAACTGTATTCTCGACGCCGCGCGGCGTTTCGCCGATATGATGGATGGCATCGCGTCGTCCGCCGACGAGCAGCGTGTCGGCATCGAACAGGTCGACGCTGCGATCAATGTGATGGATGCCGTCACGCAGCAGAACGCCGCGCTCGTCGAGCAGGCAAGTGCCGCCGCACAGACGCTTGATCAGCAGTCGCGCGAACTGGAGCGGCAGCTGGCGAGCTTTCGGGTAGCACTGTCTCCGTAACTTCACGGGATACCCACAACGACAAGAAGGTAGACGGGACCTGCATGCGCACGAATACAACATGATCCGCACAGATCTGGACGGTGGTCGCTTGTGCCGTAATCTCCAATCCTTTCTTGCGCGTTGGGTGTCATGAACCGAAGTCCGAACTGAACTGCATGACCCGACATGCGGTCACGTACAGGCTGGAGATTTTCCTCGCCGGCAAAACTCAAGTGGCGAGGTGTATTTCAGGGCGCTGTGTGGATGTCACTCATTGTTTGGCTACGCTCGAGTTCGAGTGCATCGCAAATCATCTGACGATGACCGATAAAGCTCCGAAGTATGGCCTGCATCGTAGCGAGCAGTGCTTCCGGAAATTGGGTGTCCAGACCCGCTGCCCTGTATCGCCCCAGCCGGTCTTCCTGAGCTGAAATGAGATAGACCGCCATGCGCAGATGATCGTCGGCAACATGCAGTTGAGAGAGGTGAGAACGATCGTCGACGGGCCTTGGCATCGCGATTCCACTCCCGCCGCATCGGCGATCGGCATTGCTTTTACTGCCGGCTTTTAAAATTGTAGTTTGGAAATTCTCGGGCGAAACCAAAAGGAGATGCTGTCGGATGGCGCCGGCATATCTTTCGGGCTTGCCCGCGCCACCTTGTCCGAGTGTGCAATAAGCGCTGCCCCTGCGGCGTACGATTATATTCAGGGTGCGGTGGACTGCTTGCGGCCGCTGACCTCAAGCGCTTTCTCGATCATGTCGCTGTCCGTCAATACCCGCTCTCGTGCCCATTCGATCGCAGTGCGCTCGGCGTCCTGCCTCGTCGGGCACTCCGCCAATTCCGCGAAGACCGACGTCGATGTCTGTCAGTATGCGCCGAAAAGACGGTCAAGCGCCGCCCCAATCCGATCCTGCTCGCCTTTGAGCGTGCCGACCGCACTGCCGAGTTGACTGGCCGGGAACGCGCCAAGAAAGGGTGTTTCCAGCATGAATTGCTCACCATCGATCACGATGATCGGCGAGAGATCCTGCGCAACCTTGCTTGCTGTGTAATTGCCAGCCACCCGTGTCACTGGAATGACGACACGCGACTCGAGATTTCCCAGGTGATCGCTCTGTACGTCGAGCAGATAAGGTGTCGTGGTCCTGGATTTGGCCGGGTTACTATACAGATCAAAACGGGCCATCAAAACATCCTGTACTCTTCGAGCGGCAAGCCATCATGCTCGATGCGGGCATTCATTTCGGCGATGAAGTCCGCGTTCTTTTCCGCCCACGCGCGCGCCTCAGCCGCCTCGACTGCCTCGCGCACACCGCGCTCGCTGGCCCGTGAAACGTTGACGTTCAGATCCCTGGCACGCTCGAGCAGGTTCGCCGGCAGTGAAACGTTCGTGGGCTTGCGCGTCACCTTTGGCTGATTCTGCGCTTGAGCCGCAGCACGAGGCTTCACTACGGAGACGCCGGCGGGATCGGGTGGCACGATAAATGCATTAACCATGCGCAACTCCCATGTGCATAAGTTATGCGCATAGTTTGCCATAATTTGCGGTGCGTGTGCTGACTGCGCTCGATCCATCCCCAAAAAATTCGATAATCTCGCCTGCAGGCAGGCGGGAACAGCATCCGCCCGGGCTTCCGGCATCCGTCTGACGGCTGTAGCCCACTGCCGATGGCGACAGGAACTGGTGCCTTGGCCTTCCGGGAGCCGAAGCCAGGAGGCTATATTGCAGTCGGGTATGTGTACGTGGATAGGAGTGCGTATCAAGAGGGGGTGGCGATGCATGAGATGGAGAGCCGGCGTCGCGACAGGGTATGGCACCGGTGTTCTCGCACGGCCGCGTTCTGGGTGGTGTCAGCCACGTCCGGCGGGCTTGAAGACGCTGCAGCGGCGCGCGTGGTTGCCCCAACGGCTGGCGCATCCTCTGACAGAAGGGCCAGCCAACAGGACAGCAAAAACGATCATCGCGTGCCGCCCCGGCTTCCCGTTGCGTAGCGCCCTGTCGGGTAAAATGCCGACACCCTGACGCTCGCCGAAAATGGCTGCCGCAACGTGCGGCATCGCGGTGAACGTCGGCGGCATTGACAGCACGGGCGATCCGCAACGTGTCGACCGCATATACCATGGGAATACCATGAATTTTGAGCATCCCGATCCCGAACTCAACGAACCGCTGACGGGCGAAGAGCTCGATTTCCTCGAGCGATTCCTTTCGGGCAATGCCGTTTGCGACGATGCGATGGATAGCGTCATGTTGCATGGCTTTCTGACCGCCGTCATCTCCGGACCAAACATGCTCATGCCGGGCACCATTCTTCCGTGGATCTGGGATGCAAGGCACGCAACCCGTCAACCCCGATTCCTGTCAGCAGGTCGGGCACGCAAGGTCACCGGACTGATCTTTCAGTACTGGAACGACATCAACGACACACTCAATCACTGTCCCGATCTGTTCGAGCTCCCGTTGCACATGACCGTGTGGGAAGGCAAAGAGGTTCCCATCCTCGACGAATGGTGCGAGGGCTATTGCAAGGGCATTGACGTCGACCGCGAGGCCTGGGAGCCGCTGATTGAACGACACCCAGAATGGTTCAATATCATCCTGCTGTTCGGCACCGCCTCGGGATACCGGGATCTGGCGCAGCGGGACTACACGGTTGAGCAACGTCGCTCGTTCGTACTCCAGCTTGCAGCCTCAGCGCTCAATATCCATCGATACGGGTGTGAGGAACGTCGCAAATTGATGGAGCAGGGCGAGCGGCCGGGTATGATCCCGGCGGGCCGGGTGCGCAAAGGCAGGACTGCCAGGCAGGCCGGGCGCACGGATCTGGACGCGCAGCACGGGAACGGATCCAAAGACCTGTTCCTTGTCGAATCGCTTGGCCGGGTGACGGACGAGGCGTTTCACCCCCTGGCATTGTCCCCGCTGGCTACGCGCATCACGAGCGGCGGCATTTCAGTCGATGTGCACATCTATCGCGCCGACAATCACGGTAGCGATGGCTGGGTACTGGAAATCGTCGATGCGTCCGGGACGTCCACGGTCTGGGACGACCCTTTCCCAACCGATGGGGCTGCGCTGACCGAAGCGTTGGACACGATCAGGACGCACGGCATTGCCTCGGTAACCGCAACCGGACCAGCGTCCGTAACAAAACACTGAGCGCTCTTGCATGCGCAAGCGCCGCGCGCCAGAATCCGGACGGCTCATCCAGGTGGCAAACTACGCGCCGCGCAGGCGCGAGTTTCTGGGGAAAACTACCTCGAACTGCCTGGAGAGCTTGAGTCGATACCGGAAGTCGAATCGCTTGAGCAGCAGATGTAGAATGGTGCGCGGTGAGTCGTTGTCTGA
>DATEJU010000428.1:0-11878 GCA_035277805.1 Paraburkholderia sp.
GCGTCTTGTCGGTCACGTACTGATGATCGATCACGTTGCCGCCGTTGGCCTGCACGCCCTTGATGAACTGATTCGCGAGCCCCGCGCCGAATGCGGTCTGATCGTCGATCACGGCAATGCGCTGCGCCTTCAGCGTTTTCACGGCGTAAGCGCCGGTGTAGGCGCCGCCGTCGTCGTCGTGCCCCATGATGCGAAACGCCGTGTCGAAGCCCTGCTGCGTGTATTGATGGCCCGTCGAGGCCGGCGCAATCTGCGCGATGCCCGCGTCATGGTAGACACGCGCGGCCGGCACGCTGCACCCGGTGTTCCAGTGGCCGACCACGCCCACCACATGACGATCGACGAGCTGCTGCGCGACCGTGACGGCCGTGCGCGGGTCCGACTGGTCGTCGACGCTCACGAGCTTGTAGACGACGGGCTTGCCCGCGAGGCTCGGATGCTTTGCATTGGCGTCGTCGATGGCGAGCTGCGCGCCGTTTTCCAGATCCTTGCCGATGCGCGCCGATGCGCCGGTCAGCGGCGCGGCGAGCCCGATCAGCACCACCTGTTCGTCCTGGGCGTGCGCGATGTCTGCGAAGAGCGCCGCGAAAAGCGACGCGGCGAGCGTGGCAGCCGGCAACAGCAGAGCTTTCTTTTTCATGTCGATCGATACCGATGAGCCTGTGGGTGGGGGATGCGTGCATGCCTTTCAAAGACATGCGGCGCGTGGCCTCGAATAGTGAAAAAGATTAATCTTTTGTGGGCAGCGTCCTAAATTACCTTTGGTTCGATACATATGCCGGCGCGCCAATATCGCGCTTAAATGGCTGTTTTATATGAAAAATTCCACCACGACAGTCGTCACGCACCTTTCGATATAATTCGACACATGAATAAAATTCAGCATATCGCGAACGATCCGCCCTTGCGGGCGGTGCGCGCGTTCGAGGCGTTCGCGCGTCATGGCTCGGTCGCGGCGGCCGCGCGCGAGCTCGATATCACAGCCTCGGCCGTGAGCCATCAGTTGCAATTGCTCGAATCGTTCGTGCAGACGCCGTTGACCGTGCGCAGCGGCCGTGCGCTCGTGCTCACCGACGAGGGCCGCGACTACTATCGCTCGATCAGCGCCGCGTTTTCGGTGCTGCGCAGCGCCACGGGTTTCGTGCGCGAGCGCTCGTCGCGGCGCCAGATCACGATCAGTCTGATTCCGCTCTTTGGCATGGGCTGGTTCATTCCGCGGCTGCACGACTTTCTCGCGGCCAACGAGGACGTGGACGTGACGGTGCTCTACGCGAATCACCGCAATTACCGCAGCGACGCCGCGGATTTATCGATCCGCTTCGGCACCGGCGACTGGATCGGCTATACGAGCACGCCGCTCATGTCGGGCGCGGTCGCGCCGGTGTGCACGCCGCGCTTTTTGCAACGTTACGGCCCGCTGCGCAAGCCGGCGGATCTCGCGGGCGTGCCGCTCATTCATGACGAGGATCGCAGCACGTGGGCGAACTGGCTGCAAAGCGTGGGCGTGCGCCATCTCCCGCGCACCGAGGGGCCGCTCTTCGAAGACGGCCAGCTTACCTTGGGCGCCGCGCTCGCCGACCTCGGCGCGGCGCTGATGCGCACACCGCTCGTTTCGCGCGAGCTGGCTTCGGGTGCGTTGCGCAAGCTCTTCGAGCATGAGCTCGACGACGGGCGGCACTACTATCTGTGCTGGCGCGCCGATGCCGAAATGCCGGACGGCGCGCAGCGGCTTGCTCAGTGGTTATTGAAGCAGATGAAGATGCGTTGAGGGTGCATGCAAGCATCTCGACATCAAATTTTTAAAGCGCTCACTAAAGACCTCGCGCGTCGTACACCCCCCTTGCAAGCGGAAACTGGCTCAACGAGGACACGATCAAGGCCCCCGAAGTCAGTTCAAGCAGGATTTTGCAGAGGTCCACGAATGCCGGGGCTCCGGACTGCGGATACGACACATTCAGTCCGATCGACCATCCCGCTCGACGCCAGGCGCTCGCCAGATCGGCAACGGCCATCGAATGGTTGTAATTCTTCAGCCCGGCGAGCAAATCTTCTTCGTCGTCCACGCCGTCGTTCTTCCAGACCCATAGCACCGCCTGAACCTCGCCAATATCGACGTAATACGCCTCGCCCGGCTCAAGCACCTCATCCGCATCCAGTTCGCGGTTATCGACGAAATCACGAATGGAAATATCGGACCGTCCATGAGTTTCCTGGCTCTGCGCAAGCCCGTTGATTAACGTGCCGGCGCTGACTGGTTGTGCAATGGCCGGTACGACCTCGAACTGACACGTCATGATTTGGGCCCAAGTGGCGGAATAGCGCCATCGATCACGTGCTTCATCACCCCTCCCTGCTCGAAAATCCGGACGACACCGTCGCTCGTATCGATGATTATCTCCTTGAACGGATCCTGCGGAAATACGTTCGGTTTGCTGTTGTCGAGGAAATCCGTGATGTCTTGCACCGTGAGATTCCTCGCCTGAACATGAACGATCGTTTGGCCAAGCGTCCCTGGCGGCAGATAGTGTGGGTCGGTTGGCGGTTTCTGCGAAGCCTTCTTTATCTGCCCGGCATTCTCCCGAATCGTTCGAAAGACATTCTTCGGCGGCTGGTCAAGATCCTTCAATGAAACAGGAATATTGTCGCCACCGGGTGTTTCAAAATACCCCTCGATACCTTGCCGTCCCTTGGTGTACACCCCGCTCGCATCACGTTCGGGAAATTTGAATTCACCGCCTCCCAGTATCTCCCCAAAGCGCTTCGCCTGCACCTCTTCGTGCGGGTTATCGCATACGCCACTGATCGTCACTGGCGTCGGACTGGGCTCGTCGCTTTGCGCGCCTGCATCCGGATTTTCCCGATCGGGCTTCTTCTGGTTGTCGTTCTCGTCGGAAGCCTCTTCGCCATCGCACGTGCCATTTCCTGTCAGCCCGAAAACGTCGACGGACACCAGCGGATTAGCCGGATAGGCGTACAAATTGACCCCGCCCGATTGTCCGGCGGGATCGGATTGCAAATATCGCCCAAGGCGCGGGCTATACGAGCGGAACCGATTGTCATGAAGCCCGGTCTCGCAATCGAAGTAGTGCCCTGGCCAGCGCAGCGCATAGTCGACGGTGTTGCCGGCGGCCACCTCGATCGCACCATACGGATCGATATCCGCCGCCTCCCAGACAACCTGGCGCGCCGCGTCCTCGATGCGCTCGGGCAACCCCACCTGGTTGCATAGCACGAAGTACGCCTCGCCCGATTCCGGCGCTGCGTCCAGGCTCGCATAATCGACGAACATGAACGGCGAGAAAGCCGTTTCATTCACATAGACGTAGATTCGCAGCCGCCCGTCCGGCCCCACCTCCGCCGCCAGGCGATCGCCGTCCCAGTAGTACCCGGTGCGCCGCTGCCCCATCGTTTTCGCACATCGCCGGCACAGCCCGTCATACTCGGCGCGCCACGCACCGACCCAATCGCTGCACGTGACTTCGACCAGCATGTCCAGGCTGTCGTAACGATAAACCGTGCGGCAACGACTACTCAAGGACTCCGAAAGATGATTTCGATGGTCGTAGCGGTAGATCGCACCGGCCGTTGATGACAGCCGGTTGCCCTGCGCGCAAGCAAGCCACGGATGCGCGGGTGTCGACAACAGATTGCCGCCTCGGTCGTATTTGAAGTGCCGCACAGGCCATCCGTTGCGGAACTCTCCAGTCAGGCGATGCGCCGCGTCGTATTCGTATTGCGTAGTGCCATTTGTGCTATCGATCGCCGTCTGGAGCTCGCCGAACGGGCTGTACTGGTAACGCACACAACGCACCGGCGATGCGTCGCCCTCGGTCCACGCGAGGCGCGCCACGCATCGGCCTTCGGCGTCGAACTGGTACAGCCAATGCGTGCCGTTGCCAAGGCGCAGCAATATGCGGCCGTCGGCGGCGCGCGCAAAGCCATGCACGCCGCCGCGCGGGTCGCGGATGCGAACCTCGTCGCTTGTCCCGTGCGCTTCGTAGCGTACCGCGAAGCGTTCAAAATACGTCGTGCTGGACAGCGATCCATCGACATACGCATGCTGGACGCCCTGACCATCGCGCGTATCCGCAATGCGGCGGCCGCGCGCATCGTAAGCAAGCGTGACGTCGAATTGATCCGTCGACGCCCTCGTGAATTTTCCGCGTGCGTCGTACTCGTAGGTGTGCGTTGCGCCACTCGCGAGTATCCGCTTGCTATGCAGGCCGTTCGAGCCGACCTCGAAACGCAACAATACCTCGCCCGTCGCGTCCCTCTTTTCGATCAATCTGTCGCCGGTGTCGTATGTATAGGTTTCGCGCACGGTTCCATGACGCATGACGCTGCTGATCCGGTTTTTCAGGTCGTACGTGTAGTGGCTTTCGTTGCCGTTCGCATCGACGATCGCAGCAATCCGCGCCTTCGTGGTGTATCGGTAGCTGACGGTATTTCCCAGCGGATCGGTCTCGCTCTGCCGCAAATTGAACGAGGCGATGGCGTAGCGATAGTCGCGGCCGTCTTTATCGCGACGCCGCAAGACGTTGCCGACCGGATCGCAGTCAAAATGTCTGGTGCGGTCCGATTTGTCAGTCCGTGCCCACAAATATCCCGCCGCATCGCGATGCGCGGCGGTTGCAGGAACCGCCGTGCGCGACGCGCTCGCAAGCCGCTCGGCCTCCGGCGAAAGCAGCACCCTCCGGGCCAGCGCCCTTTGGTCTACGTCTCCCCAATGCAACGCCAACGGTGCGTCTGGCACCGTATGCGCCAGGGCATTGGGCAGCGCAGGCGTCCCATCCCACGGCGGCCAGCGATTGCCCCACCGGTCCATGCGTCCCGTGTTGTGTCCGCGCTCGTCGTACAGCCAGCGCACCTTGCGTCCGCCCGAATCGATCTCTTCGACGATGCGGCCGTCCGCCCCGATCGAACGCTCCGTCACGCCCCCATACGGATCGACAATGCGCGTCACCGTACACGACTTGTTGTAGAGGAAGGTCCATTTGCCGCCGTCGGCGCGCGTGACCACCGTGCGGCCCGGCTGATAGTCGAGCACGATACGCCACATTCCATCCTGCCCCGCGCTTTCGACGCAGCGGCCGTTGCTGTCGTAACGGTAGGAGAACGAATAACCGTTGGCGTCCGTCTCGCGGATCATGCGGCGCCGGTTGTCGTAGCCGTATGTCATCGATGCGCCGAGCGCATCGGTGGACGCCACGAGACATCCGGCAGCATCGTAGCGGTACCGGGCGATGCACCTGACGGCGCCTTGCGCGCCGGTCAGACGCACTTCGACGACATGGCCGCGCGCGTCATAAAGGAAGTCGATCAGCTGGCTGCGCCCGTCGCGCAACGCCGCCTGCTCGACGTGCCGCAGCGTACCGTCGCTTGCGTAGCGAAAGACGCTTTCGACTCCATCGCGCAGATGGCGCACGAGCCGCGCCGAACCTTGCGCTTCGCTCGCGCGTTCGAATGTGAGTTCGCCTTGCGAGCCGTGCCTCAGCACAAAGCGATCGGTGCCGTGCTGCTCGAGCTCATAGCCCGCGAAGACGCCCTCGTAGCGCCCCGCGCCGTTGAGCCGAATCGGGTACTCCCGGTTGAGGCCGTCCACATAGATCGCGCGCGTGCGCAGCAGCCGCAATTCATGCTGGAGAACGTGGCGAAAGCCGAAACCGAGCGCGCCGTCTCGCTCGCTCCAGCCGCTGCAGTAATAGCGTTCCCACCTGAACGCCGGCGCAGCCTTCGTCTCATAGTCGACGAATGTGTTCTCCGCCGTGCCCATGACCACGTCGACAGGATGCCCGTCCTTGCACGGACCTTCGTTGGTTCGCTCCGGCTCTTCGGCTTGCTCCTTGGTCTTCTTGCGCAGCCCCCATCCCGTCATCAGCATCGCCAGCTCATCGGGCATCGGAAAGCCGCCGATCAGTACGCCCGGATCGCCTAGCAGCAGCGTGCCCATGCCCGGCTCCACGCCGGGGTCCTTGCCCATCAGATTGCTCAGCGCCATCGCCATGGCATCCGCCGCGGTCTGGGCCGCCATCATTGCGGCCTGCGCCGCGTTGCCGTCCGCCGCCTGGTCCGCCGCGCCCAGCCCGCCCGCCGCCGCCGGCGCGGCCATCCCCGCAATGTGCAGCGCGCGTTTCAGCGCGCTCGCCTTCTCCGCGTCCTCGGCCACGCGCTCCTTGCCGCTCACCCCAAGTGGATTGCAATGGCGTGTGAGGTCCAGCGCCATGCGCGCCGCGCGCGCACCGCCAATGAACGTATTGCTCGAACCCGTGCTGATCTCGAACACCGGCGCAAAGCCGCCGCAAGTCGGTGCCATCCCCACATCGAGCACGCGCGCGGCGGGCATGCCGCCGTACAGCACGCTCAGGCAGCCGCTGCCGATGGTCTCGCCGAAGCTCGGCATCGGCACACCATCGCTCGGCGGATGTGCATGAGCATGCGGCACGCCGAGATGCGGCACGCCGATGAACGCCGCAGGCATGCCCGGCACCAGATTCGCGCCGGGAATGAGCGCCATGCCGGTGTTGAGCAGTTGATCGAGCGCGCCCAGGCTGCCCACGGCGCCGTTCACCACGTTCGTGACACGGTCCAGCGTGCTGGCCTTGGGATTGCCGAGGTCCTGAAACGGCTGCGCACCGCTATTGACGGCGCTGGCGAGCGCGTCCACCGATGTGTTGCCGGTTGGCGCGATCAGCGGCGCGGGCGGTGGCGGCGGCGCGTTGGCCTCGCTTGCGGAACTGGACGGATTGCCGGGCGGGGTGCTCATTTATCGACGCACCTCGCGTTCCTCCCCGCGAGGCGACACTGGCACAGGCGACGCCTCTCGATGCACAGGAATCCGATCTTTCTCCATCTCATACGCTTTGGCCTGTGTCTTCAAACCTGCCTGCGCATACAACGCGGCGAGCCGTTCGAGCAGCGAGAGGCGCTGATGCTCGCAGCCGAAGCGCTCGCTCAGCGCTTTCGCATCGGTCCAGGCGCGGGCGGCCTCTACGGTCTTGCGCGCGCCCAGCAGCGCCACGCCCAGCTTTTCCAGCGCATCGACCGCCGCGTGCGGAAACATCAGCTTGTCCGCGCCGCGGCTCGCGAGCTCGAAATATTCGATCGCGCGCGCGGGCTGCTTGAGACGCAGGCAAGACTCCCCGGACGCCATGAGCAGGTTCAGCGCCACGCCGAGGTTACCGCTATCCGCCGCCGCGTCTAGCGCATGCGCATACCAGCGGCTCGCATCGGCGTGCTGGCCGCTGCGCGTCGCCACGTCGCCGATGCCGCCCAGTGCCAGCGCCTGACCCGCCGGATTGCGCTGCTCGCGATGCCAGCCGTACAGCAAACGATATTTCTCCAGCGCGCGGTCGAGACGGCCATGCGCCAGATCGAGCGCGGCCAGTTGGATCGCCGCCTGCATCCGCTCGGCCAGTGAGCAAGCCGCGTCATTGAGCACTGCCACCAGGGTATCGGCGGTCTTTTCCGGCGAGAAGTCGAGGTCGAGCACGAGCACGTGCTGCGCTTTCGCGCGCTGCTCTTGCGGCAGCAGGAAGCGCCGCGAACGATCGTCGCGAACGCAGAAGCGGTGGCCTTCCATCCACGTTTCGAAGCCATCGAGTGCGAGCAGCGGCAACACCATTTCGCGGTAATCCGTTGTGCTTGCAACTGTCGAAGGCATGAGCCCCCAGACGATCACCACGCCATTCGCGACCAGCGTGCGCACATGCTCGATTGCCGCCCGCAGCCGCTGCGCGGGAGACTGCGCCGGATCGGTGCAAAGCAGCGGGAGTTCGGCCCAGGGCTCGATGCGCGCCTCCGCGCGCGCCTGGTTCTCGGCGGCAATCTGTGCGGCGAGCGACTGCATGCACTGCGTGAGATAGTGCCCCGGTGCATCGCATTCGAATGGAAACAGGAGATAGACGCGCCGCGCATCGCGCCGGTCGCGCTCCTGCAGCATCTTGAACGCGAGCACAGTGTCGAGATCCGACGCGCCGAGCACGAGCGTCGGATAGTCGGGTTGTTCGATGAACTCGCCCAGCGCCGCGTCGGTGGCTGCAAATTCGCGCTGCATTGCCATGGCCATTGCGCCTCGGTCCAGCCAGCTCAGTTAGGCCGGCTCAATTAAGTCTGCTCAGTTAAGCCTGATATAGCGGCTTCGCACCACGGTATCCGCCTCGGTGCGGATGTCGACGCCGCCATGCCCGGCCTCCAGCTCCAGCGTCTGCGCGCGCAGACTGAGCTTGCCTGCTGCCTCAAGATTGACGTTCTGGCTCATGAGCCGTATCACCGGCCCGTCGCGCGAAGCAAGAATCCGCACGAGCGGCGTGCCATGCGCGTCGTCGATCTGCACGCACGCGTCGGGCGCGAGCGTCATGGTCTGGCTCGGTTGCCCATCGTGGACGTCGGGTACATCCTCAGCGAGCGCGGCGCTGCCGCCCCCCGCTTGCGCGAAGATGCCGGTGACGAGCGGCTCCGGCCAGTTCGCCGGCTGCTCGACAAGCACGCGATCACTCTTACGCGGCTGTTGCCCGCGCAAACATTGGAGCCAGCGCTCGAGCGTTTCGCCGTGTGCGGAGTGCCAGCGCACCCGCACCCGGCCGGGGCTGTCCGGATGATGCGTATCGATCACCTCGCCCACCACCAGTCCTTGCGCCGCGGGCGCTCGCGCGGGCACCGATGGCTCGGGAGCCGCGCCCGCGTCGAACAGCGCGCGCAGCTTCGAGCGCGTGGCATCGTCGATGGTGGCGCGCTCGGTCTCCGCGGCTTCGTCTGTCATCGCTTCGTCTGCTTGATCTACTTGATCTGCCATCGAAATCACTCCGCTATCCTGCCAGTCTGCTAGTTGATATGGGCGATCGTCCCCTGGATCGTGATACCCGACGAGTCGAGCGTGATGCTCGCACCGTCCGTCGAGACAACGATCTTCTTCGCGTTGATATTCACCTGGCTTACCTTATCGTCGCCCACATTGACCGTGGGCGCCGAAATATCCACCTCGGTCGCGCCGTTGATTTGCGTAAAAGGCGTGCCGGCGACGATCACGCCGTTGCCGGTGCCGGTAATCGCCACGCCCCGCTTGCCGCCAGCGCCGTCGATACCCACACCGTTGTCGGTCCCTTTCACATCCACGCCCGTATTGCTGCCCTTGATATTGACGCCGCCGGTGTCACCGGTAATGTGCATGCCCTCGGTTTTGGCATGCAGGCGTACCGCCTTCATCGCGGTCACGCTGTAGTCGCCCTTGCTCACATCGACGATGCGCGAACCGTCGGTCACCGTATGCGCGCTGGTCTGCTTGACTTGCACGGTATGCGTGCCGTTCGCCACGGTGAAGCTATGATTGCCGTTGGTGACCGCATGCGTGCTCTCGCCCGTCACGGTGACGCTGTGGTTGCCGTCCACGCTGGTGGTCTCGTTGCCGCCGATCTGCGCCGTGCGGTGCTGCGTGACGCTCACCGTTTCGTTGTTGCCGATCTGCTTGTTGCGGTTATTGCTCACCTGCACGGTCTCGTCGCGGCCCACGCTGTGGCTGCGGTCGCGGCCAACCGAAACGGAGTGATCGAGCTCCGCTTCCATGTCGAGATTGCGCTCCGCATGCATCCACAATTGTTCGGATCCCTTACGGTCCTCGAAACGTAGCGCATTCGCGTGATCGGGCGTACCGCCCGGCGTCGAGCGCGAGAGCAGCCCGCTTTGCGTCGCACTCGTCGGCAGGCCCCATGGCGGCATGCGCGCGGCGTTGTAGACGCGGCCCGTCACGATCGGGTAATCGGGATCGCCGTTCAGGAAATCGACGATCACTTCGTCGCCGACGCGCGGAATCTGCACGCCGCCGAAGCCGCCGCCCGCCCATGGGCTCGATACGCGCACCCAGCACGACGAGTCCTGATTGTGCTGTCCGTAGCGGTCCCAGTGGAACTGCAGCTTCACGCGTCCATACTGGTCGGTCCAGATCTCTTCGCCGGGCGGACCGACCACGACCGCCGTTTGCGGCCCGTTCGTAAGGGGCTGCGGTGTCGTGCGCGGCGAGCGATACGGCAGGCTGTCGGGTTGAACGAGCAAATCGGCCTCGTGCAGCACGGGTTCGTTGCCGCTGTGGCTCGCGTAGGGATTCTCCTGAAAACGATATGTACATCGAACGATCAGATATTTGCGATTCTGGTCCGCGCGCGGGCAGCGCGTGAGCTCGAACAGGTAGCCCGGCGCGCAGGCGCGCACGTCGGTATGCGCCTGGGCACGGTCGTACACGCCCTGTAGCTCTTCCAGGCGCACGCGGTTGCGATGCTCGCCGTGCGCGTCGTCGCGATAGCCGCCAGGCCACTCGAACACGGCGTAGTCGTCGTGATCGTGGCCGCGCGGCTGGGCGCGCTGCACGCCCAGATCGGCGAGCGGTTTCGTGTAGTCGTAGTCGCTCGCCTCGCGCCGTCCGGCGCTCACCTCCTGCACGGGCTGCCAGCTGTCGATATGCTCTTCGTCGGCAATCGCGGCGCGGTCGCTGGCGATGAACGGAATCGTCGCCGAGCCGGGCAATTCGCCATGCGAAGCCATCGCGTCGCAGAGCACCAGCGTGTGCGTCTCGGCCTCGTGCCGGAAGAAGTAATAGATGCCCTCCGCCTCCATCAGCCGCGAAACGAAAACGAAGTCGGTTTCGTTGTACTGGACGCAGTATTCGCGCGGCGCGTAGGTCTCCGTGAGCCGGCTTTCGATCGGATATCCATACGGAGCGAGCACCTGCTGCACGATCTGCGGCACGCTCTTCTCCTGGAAGATGCGGCAGTCGGCGCTGCGGCTCGCGAGCCACAACCAGGGCCGCACGATCAGCTCATACGCGTAGTAGCGCTCGGCATGCCGCCCGATCAGCGATGCGCGCGCGACGATGCCGCTCAGATAGCGTTGCCCGCCGTCCGCCCGCTCGACGCGCACCGTCACGGGCTTGCCGAGCAAGTCGCGCAGCGACACGCTGTGACTCGCGGCCAGCGCCTCGATGCGCCACTCGAACGGACGCCCGAGCTCTTCCTGACCGTTCAGGCGATAGAACTTGAGCTCGTCGCCGAGTGCGCTGTCGAGCGTAAAGATGCGCGCCACGCGTCAACCTCCTTGCGCGCGCGCGAAGGCGAGCGGCTCATGCGCTTCGGTACGCGCGGTGTGCTGCGCGCGTGCGACCAGATCGATCACGAGGTCGCGCGCCGGCTCGTCGCTCAGGCGCCGCCCGAGCCAGGTCGAGAAGCCGAGCCGGCCCGCCCCGCCAGGCGTTGCGCGCGGCACGGCGGGCGCGGCAAGTTCCAGTTGCAGATCCCAGTCGAACTCGGCGCCCACGTACTCGCGCACCCAATGCACGAGTCTCGCCGCATCCGCGCCGCCCGGCAGAAAGGACTGGTAGCGCACGAGCGGCAGGGGCCCGAGCACGATGCGAAAGCTGCCTTGCGCGTCACGCACCGCGCGCCCGAGCACCGCGCCCTCCCCGAGCGCCGAGCGCATGCCGCCCCTGCGCCGCCCGCCGTGCGCCGCGCCGCTTGCGCCGATCGCGCTGCGCTGCCGCGCGTCGAGCGCGACCCAGCGCACGACATGCTCGACGATGCGCACCGGCACGCCGAAGTCGTGGCGCAGCATCTGCGCGAGCCCTTCGGGGTTGCGCGTCTGGCGCACCCAGTGGCCCGCATGGAAATACTTCGCGTGACGACCAGGCACGTCTCGCGTAGACAACGCTGCGTCCGCGGCCCGCGCGCCGATCAGGCTCGCGACCCAGCCGTCGAAGCGCGATGCGCCGGAGCGGTCGAGGCCCACGACCGGCTGCGCGTCGGCCCACGCGCGATACAGCAGCACGAGCAGCCGATGATGAAACACATCCGCGAAAGCACTCATCGAGGCGTCGCCCACGCTGTGCGCGCGCTCGAAC
>DATEJU010000429.1:0-4002 GCA_035277805.1 Paraburkholderia sp.
GGCCGCAATGCTGACGCCGTGCATCCCCCGAATTCCACGTGATCTCACCATGAGCGACAAGAAAGCATCCTCCGGCAAAGCCGCGCAGAAGTCCGAATCGAAGTACCCCGTCAATCTTCTGGACACCCCGTTCCCGATGCGTGGCGACCTGCCCAGGCGCGAGCCGCAATGGGTCAAGGAGTGGGAAGAAAAAGGCATCTACAAGAAGATCCGCGAGGCCTCGAAGGGCCGCAAGAAGTTCATCCTGCACGACGGCCCGCCGTATGCGAACGGTGACATTCACCTGGGCCACGCGGTCAACAAGATCCTGAAGGACATGATCGTCAAGGCACGCAATCTCGCGGGCTACGACGCGGTCTACGTACCGGGCTGGGACTGCCACGGCATGCCGATCGAAATCCAGATCGAAAAGCAGTTCGGCAAGTCGCTGCCCGCCCAGGAAGTGATGAAGAAGGCGCGCGAGTACGCGGCTGGCCAGATCGAGACGCAGAAGGCCGGCTTCAAGCGCCTTGGCGTGCTCGGCGACTGGGACAACCCGTACAAAACGATGAACTTCGTGAACGAGGCGAACGAAATCCGCGCGCTCGCGAAGATCATCGAGAAGGGCTATGTGTTCCGGGGCCTCAAGCCCGTGAACTGGTGCTTCGACTGCGGCTCGGCGCTCGCCGAGGCTGAAGTCGAGTACAAGGACAAGACCGATCCCACCATCGACGTGCTGTTCCCGTTCGCGCAACCCGAGCAGACGGCGGCCGCATTCGGCCTCGCCGCCCTGCCGCGCGAGGAAGGCGGCATCGTGATCTGGACCACGACGCCGTGGACCATCCCGTCGAACCAGGCACTCAACGTGCATCCGGAGATCGTCTATGCGCTCGTCGACACCGAGCGCGGCCTGCTGATCCTCGCGCAAGAACGCGTCGAAGCCTGCATGAAGGACTTCGGCCTGACCGGCAAGATCGTCGCCACCACGCTGGGCGAGAAGCTTGCGAACCTGCGCTTTCATCACCCGCTCGCCTCGGCGCATCCGGGCTACAAGCGCACCTCGCCCATCTATCTGGGCGACTATGTCACGACCGAAACCGGCACGGGCATCGTGCACTCGGCGCCCGCCTACGGCGTGGAGGACTTCGTGTCGTGCAAGGCGCACGGCATGGCCGACTCCGACATCATCAGCCCGGTGATGGGCGACGGCCGCTACATCGAATCGCTGCCGCTCTTCGGCGGCCTCACGATCTGGGCCGCGAACCCGAAGATCGTCGACGCGCTCGACGCCGCCGGCACCCTGCTGCGCAGCGAAAAGCACCTGCACAGCTACATGCACTGCTGGCGCCACAAGACGCCCATCATCTACCGCGCCACCTCGCAGTGGTTCGCGGGCATGGACGTCACGCCCAAGGAAGGCGGCAAGACGCTGCGCGAGACGGCGCTCGAAGGCATCGAGGCGACGGCGTTCTATCCGTCGTGGGGCAAGCAGCGCCTCTACTCGATGATCGCGAACCGCCCCGACTGGACGCTCTCGCGCCAGCGCCAATGGGGCGTGCCGATGGCGTTCTTCGTGCACAAGGAGACCGGCGAGCTGCATCCGCGCACGCTCGAGCTTCTGGAAGAAGTCGCGAAGCGTGTGGAGAAGGAAGGCATCGAGGCGTGGCAGACGCTCGACCCGCGCGAGCTGATCGGCGACGACGCCAATATGTACGAAAAGAACCGCGACACGCTCGACGTGTGGTTCGACTCGGGCACGACGCACTGGCACGTGCTGCGCGGCTCGCACAAGGACGAGCTCCAGTTCCCGGCCGACCTGTACCTCGAAGGCTCGGACCAGCACCGCGGCTGGTTCCACTCGTCGCTGCTCACGGCATCGATGCTCGACGGCCGCCCGCCCTACAACGCGCTGCTCACGCATGGCTTCACCGTCGACGGCGAAGGCCGCAAGATGTCGAAGTCGCTCGGCAACGGCGTCGATCCGCATGAAGTGGCAAACCGCCTCGGCGCGGAAATCATCCGTCTGTGGATCGCCTCGACCGACTATTCGGGCGAACTGGCGATCTCGGAGGAAATCCTCAAGCGCGTGACGGAAGGCTATCGCCGTATCCGCAATACGCTGCGCTTCCTGCTCTCGAACCTCTCGGACTTCGACTTCGAGAAGCACGCGCTGCCCGCAAGCGAATGGCTCGAGATCGACCGTTATGCCGTCGCGCTCACGCATACGCTGCAAAACGATGTGCTCTCGCACTACGACCGCTACGAGTTCCACCCGGTGGTGGCCAAGCTGCAGACGTTCTGCTCGGAAGACCTGGGCGGCTTCTATCTCGACGTGCTGAAGGACCGCCTCTACACGAGCGCAGCGGACTCGAAGGCCCGCCGCGGCGCGCAGACGGCGCTGCACCACATCACGCACAGCCTGCTGCGCATCCTCGCGCCGTTCCTTTCGTTCACGGCAGAAGAAGCGTGGAAGGTGTTCCAGCCGCAAAGCGAAACCATCTTCACCGAAACCTTCCACGCCTTCCCGGACGTCGACGGCGCGCCGGAACTGATCGCCAAGTGGACGCTGCTGCGCGAAGTGCGCAGCAACGTGACGAAGGCGCTCGAAGAGGCGCGTGTGGCAAACCAGATCGGCTCGTCGCTGCAGGCCGAAGTGCGCATCCTCGCGAGCGGCGCGCGCTACGACGCCCTCACGTCGCTCGGCGACGACCTCAAGTTCGTGCTCATCACCTCGGCGGCGGAAGTCGTGAAGGTCGAAAGCGAAGCGGAGGAAGGCGTCGAAGTGGTCACCTCGAAGTACCTCAAGTGCGAGCGCTGCTGGCACTACCGCGAGGACGTGGGCGCGAACGCGGAGCATCCGGGCCTGTGCGGCCGCTGCGTCGTGAATCTGTTCGGCGACGGTGAAAAACGGAGCGCGGCATAATGGCAAAAACGCTGTCGAAGCAAACCCGCTCGAACGGCGCAGGCGGCACGCTCGCGCCGTGGCTGGGGATCGCGGTCATCGTGATCCTCGCCGATCAGCTGACGAAAATCGCCATCAACAAGGTGTTCAGCTACGGCGAAGGCCGCGTGATCACGCCGTTCTTCAACCTCGTGCTGGTCTATAACAAGGGGGCGGCGTTCAGCTTCCTGTCCGCTGCGGGCGGCTGGCAGCGCTGGGCGTTCACGGCGCTCGGCGTGGCGGCGGCGCTCGTGATCTGCTATCTGCTCAAGCGCCACGCCACGCAGAAGCTCTTCTGCACGGCGCTCGCGCTCATCATGGGCGGCGCGCTCGGCAACGTGATCGACCGTCTGCTCTACGGCCACGTGATCGACTTTCTCGACTTCCACGTGGGCGGCTGGCACTGGCCGGCGTTCAACCTGGCCGACAGCGCGATCACCGTCGGCGCGGTGCTGCTGGTGTTCGACGAATTGCGGCGCGTGCGCGGCGCGCGCTGAGTGTGCGCCCTGCACGGTTAAAGGAGCTGTGACTTGAACACGTCCGCTGCAAACCCAGGCGAGCTTGCTGGCCGCCATCTCGTGCTCGGCATGACGGGCGGCATTGCCTGCTACAAGATCGCTGAGCTCACGCGCCTCTTGACCAAGGCAGGCGCGACCGTGCAGATCGTGATGACCGAGGCGGCCACGCAGTTCATCACGCCCGTCACGATGCAGGCGCTCTCGGGCCGCACCGTCTACACGAGCCAGTGGGACGCCCGAGTGCCCAATAACATGGCGCACATCGACCTCTCGCGCGAAGCCGACGCCATCGTCATCGCGCCCGCCTCGACCGATTTCCTCGCCAGGCTCGCCCACGGTTTCGCCGACGACCTGCTCTCCACGCTGTGCGTGGCGCGCGACTGCCCGCTGCTGGTCGTGCCCGCGATGAACCGGCAGATGTGGCAAAACCCGGCCACGCAGCGCAACGTCGCGCAACTGCGCGCGGACGGCATCGAAACGCTCGGCCCCGATTCCGGGCCGCAGGCTTGCGGCGAAGTCGGCGACGGGCGCATGCTGGAGCCGGAGGCCATCTACGAGGCCATC
>DATEJU010000430.1:0-5369 GCA_035277805.1 Paraburkholderia sp.
AAAGCGGACATGAACGAAGCCCATGCAACGTGCATTTTGACCCTCGCGACTCGTCCGAACGGTAAACGGACGAATGCAGACGACTAGGTTGTAGAGAAACTGCGGTTTGGGGTACTGCGAGAACTGCTTGGGAGGACTGCCCGACCAGGGAACCTCGGGAGGAGGTGGTCGCGCAGCGCTACGCCTGGCTTACGCTAGACGTAGCGATAGGGCCGCCAGGCGGCCGGAGGTAATTCGGAGGGTGTTCGGGAAGGAACGCATTTGTCGAATGTAAGTCAGGACTGGCGAAAGTGTCAACAGGGAATTCGTGCAGCCCTGCGCGCCCCTATGCACGTTTCGCGATGCGCTTGATCGTCTCGACCTGGCGTGCGATGGCCTCGGGCACCGGCGCGTCGCCGCGCAGCACCGCTTCGATCCAGGCCGCCGTCGTGGGGGCGTCCCGGCCTTCGGGCAGATCGATTTCGGGCATCTCCGGCGACGAGCGCACCGGCTCGATCAACGTCTCGCAGACGCCGTCGTGCAGCCAGTCCACCTGTACCTGGCGGCGCGTGTCGGCGACGGCTTCGCCTTCGGTGCCGCGCGCGAGCAGCGCGCCGCCCACGGCTGCGTCCGGATGCGCCGCAAAGAGCGCGCTCAGGCTCTCGCGATAGGGCGGGTGCGTGTAGTTCACGAGCCGCAGGCCAGGCTGCGCGAAGGGCTGCAGCAGCTTGACGAGCGTGTGCGTGGAGTTGCGCACGCCCATGCGCCGGCGCAGCGACAAGAGGCGCGCGAGCTTGGGCGCGAGCGTTTCGGTCGACGCGAACGCCACACGGCGCTCGGCCAGTTGCGTCTCGATTTCCGTGTGATCGCGCGCAGCGGGCAGGTTCAGCGCGGCGAAGATTTCGGCACTCGTCACGCGGCCCGGATCGTCGACGACGCCGTGCACCAGCGTCGGTACGCCTTCGCGCGCGAGCAGCAGGGCGAGCAGCGGCACGAGGTTCGGCTGCTTGCGCGCGCCGTTGTAGCTCGGAATCGACACCGGGCGGTACGCGCCCTCTGTCACCGCGATGGGCGCGAACGATGCGTGCGCGGCCGCGAGCATGGCAGCGAGCTCATCGGCGGTTTCGCCCTTGAGCCGGTAGGCGAGCAGCACCGCGCCCAGTTCGAGCTCGGGCACGCGGCCGTCGAGCATCGCCGTGTAGAGCGTGCGCGTGTCTTCCGGCGACAGCGAGCGCGCGCCGTGCGGTCCGCGGCCGATCTCCTTGATGAAGCGGGCGCAGGAGAAGGTGTCGGTGGAATCGGGGACGTTCATGGCGGCGTGGGGGTGGTGCAGGCGGCGCGCGGTGCGATCGCGGCATGATGCCGGCGCGATGAACGCGCAATCGCGTCGCTTTCGTCTGCGTTTTGGTCTGGATCGATCTGGGATACGAGAAGTATCGCACGAGCGCCGCGGCGCACTGCCACCTCAGCGCGTTACACTCGCGTTCTACGTCGCGCGGGCCTCGCTGCTGCGCCTGCGCATCCCGCTCGCTTGCCGTGCGCTTCTAAATGGCGCGCGGCCCATCACGAAGACGGAGAACCCGATGACATACGTATTCGACCCGGCGCCGCAAGCCGCAGTGCCCGTGGCTGGCAGCGACGCGCGCTTTCCGGTGCGCCGCATCTACTGTGTCGGTCGCAATTACGAGGCGCATGCGCGCGAGATGGGGCACGATCCGAACCGCGAGCCGCCGTTCTTTTTTGCCAAGCCCGCCGACGCGTTGCTTTACGTAGTGCCCGGCACAACCGCAGAATTTCCGTATCCTGCGCAGTCGCAGAACGTCCACTTCGAGATGGAACTGGTCGCCGCGCTCGGCAAGGGCGGCAAGAACATTCCCGTCGAGCGCGCGCTCGACCACGTGTTCGGCTACGCGCTCGGACTCGACATGACGCGCCGCGACTTGCAGGCCGAAGCGAAGAAGCTTGGCCGTCCATGGGACACCGCGAAGGGCTTCGATCACTCCGCGCCCATTGGCCCGATCCATCCCGTCGCGCAAGTCGGCCAGATGGCCCGTGGCGCGATCTGGCTCTCGGTGAACGGCGAGGAGAAACAGCGCTCGGACATCTCGCAGATGATCTGGCCGGTGGCCGACACCATCGCGTTCCTTTCCACGCTCTTCGAGCTGAAGGCGGGCGACCTGATCTACACGGGCACGCCGGAGGGCGTCGGTGCGGTGAAGCCGGGCGACGTGATGAAGGGCGGCGTGGACGGCATCGGCGAGTTCGCCGTGCGCGTCGCGTGAAAAGGATCGCTAGAGGAGCAATGAGGGGAGCATGAAGCTTTACAGCTATTTCCGCAGTTCGGCGTCGTATCGCGTGCGCATCGCGCTGAATTTGAAGAACCTGCCGTACGAGTATGTGCCGGTGCATCTGGTGCGCCACGGCGGCGAGCAACTGAAGCCCGAGTACCGCAAGATCAATCCCGATGCGATCGTGCCGTCGTTCATCGACGACGAGAATCACACGATCCAGCAGTCGCTCGCGATCATCGAGTACCTCGAGGAGACGCATCCCGAGCCGCCGTTACTGCCGAAGTCGCCGGTCGATCGAGCGCACGTGCGCTCGATCGCGCTGCAGATCGCGTGCGAGATCCATCCAGTCGACAACCTGCGCGTGCTGAGATACCTGAAACGCACGCTGGGCGTGGACGATGCGGCCAAGGATGCCTGGTATCGGCACTGGATCGAAGCCGGGTTCAGCACGCTGGAGGAGCGCCTCGCGAGCGATCCGCGCACGGGCAAGCTCTGTTATGGCGATACGCCGACGATCGCCGACTTGTGCCTCGTGCCGCAGATCTACAACGCGCATCGCTTCAATATCGATACGACGCGCTATCCGACCATCCAGCGCATTCACGACTACGCCGTGCAACTCGACGCGTTCGTGCGCGCGGCGCCGGGCGTGCAGCCGGACGCCGAGTGAGCTGTGCGCGTGAGCGCTCAAGCGCATGAAAAAAGGCGTCGTTCGCGAGAACGACGCCTTTTGTGCTTGGGCTCGCGCCTTTGAAGTGGCTGGGAGCGCGATCAGTTCCCGAGCAGCGCGTCTGCGAATTCTTCGGCTACGAACGGCTGCAGGTCCTCGACCTTCTCGCCCACACCGATGAAGTACACCGGAATCGGCCGCTGGCGCGCGATGGCGGCGAGAATGCCGCCCTTCGCGGTGCCGTCGAGCTTCGTGACGACGAGGCCAGTCAGACCGAGCGCGTCGTCGAACACCTTCACCTGCGTGAGCGCGTTCTGACCCGTATTCGCGTCGATCACGAGCAGGACTTCGTGCGGCGCGCCGTCTAGCGCCTTGCCGATCACGCGCTTGACTTTCTTGAGCTCGTCCATGAGGTGCAGCTGCGTAGGCAGGCGGCCTGCCGTGTCGGCCATCACCACGTTGATGCCGCGTGCCCGCGCCGCGCTCACTGCGTCGAAGATCACGGCGGCGGGATCGCCGCTTTCCTGCTGCACGACCGTCACGTTGTTGCGCTCGCCCCAGATCGCGAGCTGCTCGCGCGCGGCGGCGCGGAACGTGTCGCCGGCGGCCAGCAGCACGCTCTGGTTGAAGCTCTGCATGTGTTTCGCGAGCTTGCCGATGCTCGTGGTCTTGCCCGCGCCGTTCACGCCCGCGATCATCATCACGAGCGGCTGTGCGCGGCCCAGCATGAGCGACCGTTCGAGCGGCTTGAGCAGGTCGACGAGCAACTGGCGCAGCGCGTCCTTCACTTGCTGGGCGTCGGTCAGGCGCTCGGCGCGCACCTTTTGACGCAGCGTTTCGAGCAGGTACTCGGTGGCGTCGACGCCCGCGTCGGACATCAGCAGCGCCGTTTCGAGTTCTTCGTAGAGGTCGTCGTCGATCTTCGCGTTGACGAAGATGCTCTGGATGTTCGAGCCCGTCTTCGAAAGCCCCGACTTCAGGCGCGAGAGCCACGACTTCTTTGCGTTGGCGTCAGGCGCGGGCGGCGGGACGATTTCGACGGCTTCGAGCTCGCCTTCATATGTCTCCTCTGGGGCGGCGACTTGCGGCGCCTCGTAGACCGATCGCGCTGGAGTGCGTGCGGCAGGAGCGGCCGGCTCGGGTGCGGAAGACGGGGCCGGAGCCGCTGCGCTCGTTTCGTCGGGCATGGCTGTCGCGTCGGGCGCCGCGTCGGTTTCGGCGGCCTCGTTCCCGGCGCCCTTCGAGCCCCGGAGTCGTTTAAAGAAACTGAACATGGTCTGGTGTGAGGAAAACGCGCTGCGGGTCTGACCGAGGGGCGGTCATCGACGTCGCTCATCGACGTGGCTCAAGCGGGCAACGCGTGGAAAACACGTCATTTTATCAGGCGCCCCCGGGCGCGTCGTCGCGGCAGGCGTGCGCTAGACATCCCGGCGTGCGAGCGGCCCTGTGGTAACGTTCGCGCATTAGCCGGCGCGGCGCTTGCGCGCACGGCGCGTAGCGCCATGCTGGCTGACGTCTTGCCGGCGTCCGCTGGCGCACATCGGCACCGATTCACTCAGCAAAAAACGCATGCCCCGTTCATCTTCCCCACGCCCGCAGGGCGCCCGCGCAGTTCGTGGTGCACAACCCGGTGCGCAATCCGGCCGCACCGGCGGCACCCACACGATCCGCATCATTGGCGGCGACTGGAAGCGCACGCCGTTGCCGGTGCTCGATCTGGAGGGCCTGCGGCCCACGCCCGACCGCGTGCGCGAGACGCTCTTCAACTGGCTCGGCCAGCGCCTCGACGGCCAGCGCTGCCTCGACCTGTTCGCGGGCAGCGGCGCGCTCGGCTTCGAAGCGGCGTCGCGGGGCGCTGCGCGCGTGGTGATGATCGAGCGCAGTGCGCGCGTCGCCGCGCAACTGCGCGCGAACCAGGCGCGCCTTGCGGCCCGCACGATCGAGGTCGCCGAAGCCGACGCGCTGAGCCTCGCCGCCAATCTCGCGCCGGGCTCGTTCGACGTCGTATTCCTCGATCCGCCGTTCGGCGACGCAGCGCTGCTTGCGCGCTCGCTCGAGCTGGCTGCGCCGCTCGTCGCGCCGGACGGCTGGCTCTACGTGGAGTCGGGAGAGTCCGTGGATCCCGCGACGCAGCCCGCGCTGGCGGGCTGGACCGTGGTGCGCGAGGGCAAGGCGGGGGCGGTTCGCTATCATTTGCTGCAGCGCGAAAATGAGGAATAATGCGCGTTCGATAAAGAAGCGGGCGGGCGGCCTCAGGCGCCACGCAGGCACTCGCGCATGCTGTGCAACAGCCGCACATTGCGCCCCATTTCTGTTGAGAGGAGAAGCCTCATGGTAGTCGCCGTGTACCCCGGTACGTTCGATCCGCTCACGCGCGGTCACGAAGATCTCGTGCGGCGCGCGTCGAGCATTTTCGACACGCTGGTGGT
>DATEJU010000431.1:0-5344 GCA_035277805.1 Paraburkholderia sp.
ACGCGCGAGCCGTGATCGTCGATCAGCGCCGCCGCCGTCACGCGATGCCCCGCGAGATGCAGTTCGCCCACCGCCTCGCGCGGCAACGCGGCCATCGCCTCGAGTGCGTCCTCGCCGTGATTGCGCTGATTCACGTAGAGATTGTTCACGTCGAGCAGGACGCCGCAGCCGGTTCGGCGCGCGAGCTCCGCGAGAAAAGCCGTCTCGCCATAGGCATCGATGCGAAAGCGCACATACGTGGAGACGTTTTCGATCAGCACGCGCTGGCACAACGTGTCCTGCATCTGCGCGACGCGGGTGCATAGATGATCGAGCGACGCCTGCGTAAGCGGCATCGGCAAAAGATCGTGGAGTGCTGCCTGGGGCGTGGCGCCCCAGCAAAGATGCTCGGAGACGAGCGCGGGCTCGATACGCTCGACGAGGCGCTTGAGACGCGCGAGATGCGCCTCATCGAGCGGCGCCGCCGAGCCAGGCCCAAGGCCTACGCCGTGCAGACTCACCGGCAGATCGCAGCGCACCGTTTCGAGCACGTGCAGGTCGTAGCCGCCGTCGCCGAAATAGTTTTCGCTGTGCACCTCGACCCAGCCGACCGACGGCGGCACCTGCATGAATGCACCATAGTGCGCGTGACGCAAACCGATGCCGACGCTTTGCGCCGGACTCGTGCGCGAATGCGTTTGCATCGGCATCATCGTGCCCATGCCACGCGCGCTCTCGCGCACGGGATCGTGTCGAGGCTCGCATCGAGCCTTGCTACGCCACGCATTTCGCGGCTCATTTCGTCGCTCATTTCGTCGCTCATTTCGTCGCTCCTGCCGCGACTTACTTTTCCGGCGTGCCGCCGAGCTTTTCGCAGGTGCCCTTCGGCATCGTCTTGAAGTCGCCCTTGTCGTGATCGACCTTGGCCTGGCCCGCGCAGTCGTGCACGCCAGTCTTGCTCGCGCAATCGTTCTGGCCAGCCTTGGCGACGCCAAAGCAATTCACGGTTTCGTCGGCGTGCGCGACGCCAGCCGCCGCAAGGCCCGCCAGCGCGGCGGCAATCACGGCCTGACGGCCGAGCGCGTTTTTCATGGGAAATCTCCTCGAAGGTTGCCGCTATCGCATCAGCCCGGGACAGCCGAGCCTTGCGCGGCCTCGTGCGCACTATTTTGCCTCACCGCAAGACACGCCGATGCACGCGCGCGCGTATGCATCCACCAAATCTGGCCGGCTCGCGCGCCAGCGGCAATTATCTTCATTCTTGTAATGATGTTTGCCGTATCTCGATATTTATCTTCGAAGTGCGCTGCAATAGAGTTACATCAACGGATCGAACAAACTGATTGTTACGGTTCGAAAGATAAACTTTGGAGGTTAGTTACCATGAAGACCCTGATTGCTGCAGCGCTCGCCGCTACCGTTCTTGCCGCCCCGGCCCTCTCGTTCGCTCAAGAAAGCCAGCCGGTGACTCGCGCCCAGGTGCGCGCAGAACTCGTGCAACTCGAAAAGGCCGGCTATCGCCCGGGCGTCTCGAGCCCGTACTACCCGGAAGACCTGCAAGCCGCCCAAGCGAAGGTCGCGCAACAGACTGCAACGGCTGAAGCCACGGCCTACGGCGCCTCGACGAACGGCTCGACGCAAGCCGGCAGCCGCGTGACGCCGAACGCCAAGTCGGTTTATTTCGGCCAGTAATCGCGGTCGAAAGCAGCGCCCCGCCAGACGGCGCGCTGCGAGAAGAACACCAGACGGGCCCGCTCTCGATGGAACTTGAGAGCGGGCTCGTTAGTCTTTGTGCAAACAAGTTAGTTAACGTTGCTTCGCGCAATGCGCGCGGCGCGCCCGCAGGAAACCTCCGCCGCCGGTGATCCGGCGGCTTGCCCGGACACTCGCTGTCCGGGCCTTTTTCCCCTCTTCCTGGCTCTGGCGTGGCATCGATCGTCGCAACGGGCCGCGCCACGCAACACCGGTGCGCGAGCCCGCCCTTGCTGGCTTCCCGTTTCGTTTGTCTCTCGCCCGATCCGCCAATTACTCCGTGGAAACGGTATCGGCACGCACGCTGCTTTGCGCGGAATCCGCGCGCTTGAGCCGCGCAAGGCGCCCGCTCGTCGCCTGAACCAGCATGGCGACTGCCGCCGCTTCGGCGAACGCCAGCGTCGACGCCTGATGTTGCAGCGCCAGCGACAGCACAAGGCAGAACGCCGCGAACCCGAAGCGCCCGAGCACCATCCCACGCAGCAACGCGATGACGAACGCCGCGCCGTGCGCACGATGCGACGACACCGCCAGCACGCTGCTGAGCAGCGGAAACACCGCGAACAACCCGCTCCAAACGGGACCGAGGCGCGTGGACATCGCCGTGACGGCCACGGTGAGCGCAGCGCCCGCCGCCATGCGTCCGGCGAGATCGGTGCGTGTGAGCGGCGCACCCGCGGCAATCACGGAGCTGCGAGGGAGGAAAGTCTGGCCGAAGAGCGTCGCGGCCAGCGCCACGCCGAGCGCCCAAGGCCACGACACCGGCAGGCGCGACAGCACGCACGCGGCGACGAACCATGCAGCCAGCCCCGCCGCGAGCGCGAGCCACCAGGGCCGCGCGCGGCACGTCCACGCGTAGGCGAAATTGAACGACTCCGAAGCAAGAATCGCGTAAAGCGAGAGCGTGGCGGCACGCGCGCCGAACGCATCGCCGTGCTGCATCACGAGCAGCCAGAGAATGGGGCCCGCGATCACGGGCAACCCGGCGAGCCAGCCCGCGACCTTCGGCCCCCAGTGCTTGCCGGCCATCGAAACGAACAGCAGGAACAGGGGGACGAGGGTGAGCTTGAGCGCGAGCATCGGGGCTGAAGTCTGCGATGAAGACGGCGATGAAGGGTGAACGGCCGATGGTAGCAGCGCATCCGCGGATGCGCTGGCTGGCTTTCCGATCGCACTCGACTACGTTGGCCGCCACCGGATGGCGGCGGGTGCCCGAACGCCGATCCTCAGAAGCGGTGGCGAATACCCGTCGCGACCACGAGCTGGTTGCGACCGCTCGCAGGATCGAACGCATTGATGACCGCAGGCGCGCCCGCCGTCGCGCGCTGATAGACCGTTTCGGCGTAGACGTCGGTGCGCTTCGAAAGCTGATAGACCGCCTGCACCGCGCCCTCGTGCCAGTGCGCCGCCGATGCCTTCGTGTAGACGTACATGCCCGCGAGCGACACGGCCGGGGTGACCTGCCAGACCGCATTGACCTCGTAGTTGCTGAAGGCGATGGACGGCAGCCCCGCGCCGCTATCCGCATCGACGACGCCGGTCTGGATCGCACGCGACCACGCCGCGCCAAGTATCACGTCTCCGATCACATAGTTCGCGCCCACGCCGATGGTGTCCTGCTTCCCGACGAACGTATCGATCACCGAGTTCGCCACGTCGCCCGAGCCCGGCAGCGCGACCGGCTCGTACGCGCCCGAACCGGTCGCGCCGCGGCCATTGTTGTGCAGCCACGCGACGCCCGCGCTGAATGCGCCGCCCGAGTAGTTCGCGCCGAGGCTGAAGGCACGGTTGTCGGCGAAGCGGCCCGCACCGTTCGAGAGCGCGTACATGCCGCCGAACGTGAAGCCGCCGAACTTCGGGCTCGCGTACTTGACGGCGTTCGCGGCGAGATAAGTGTTGTTGGCGTTGTCGTTGTCGAAGGGATGCGCGAACGCGGTGCCGCCTGCGTTGCCCGTGAGCGTGAACGGCGCGAAATAGTCGTGAACCGAGTCGTACTGACGGCCGAGCGTGAGCGTACCGAACGACTCCGATTCGAGGCCGACATAGTACGGGTGTTCGTTGCGCTCCTCGCCGTTGGCGAGCGACAAGCCGCGCTCGAGACGGAACAGCGCCTTCATGCCGCCGCCGAGGTCCTCGCTGCCTTGCAGGCCCCAGAAACTGCCGTCGATGAGACCCGAGGTGAGCTGGTATTGCGCGTGGCCGCCGACGTTGCTGGCGTAGGCGAGGCCGGCGTCGATCTCGCCGTAGAGGGTGACGCTGGATTGAGCCTGCGCGGATGCGCTCAGGCAAGCGAGAGTGACGGCGCAGGCAGCGGCAAGCGCAGCCTTCTTGTGCGAGGGGCTGGTCATGAGGGTGCTGAAGGGTGAGTTATTGTGCTTTTGCGGCGGCGGGTTAGGTGCGCGTTGATGATGCTTATGTGAACGCGCGGCCCGGGTGCCTTGCAGAAGGGGGAAATATTAGTAAGAAATGTAGGCAGAGTGCAATGTTTGTCTGGCCGCTGGGCGGGATTTTTGGGAACGCGATGGGGATGTGCAACGGTGGGGTTGATGCAGCGGGAGGCTTGTGTTGCGGGGTTTGCGGTGGCGGTGGTGCGCTGAGTGCGTGAGCTTTTTGCAGAGCGCAACTTGGCTCAAGGCGCAGCGGAGTGCTGCGCCGCTTTTGGGTACGTTGCGGTTGCTGGGTGCAGTTAGTTGCGGTTTGATCGGCTAGTAGCCGTGGGTCACGAGCGAAAGCACCGACAAATCGGGATGCGTGCCCTCGATGATGCTCCGCCCCACATGCGCCGCCTCTTCAACCGCATCTCGCTCGCTGCGGAATGTCTCGTCGCCGTCCGGGTGATACGCGACCGAGTGGCCCGGAAGGGTGACCTCCGCGCCTGGGTGGCAGACGTAGGCGGTGTACGTGTAGCGCGTGCCGCCGTCCTGGACCGGCATGGCACTGACGTGGATCTCGAAACCTTCGTAGTCGACTTTTTGAGTCTCTAGCTGGGCGGTGGGCATGGTGGCCTCCGATGGACTGGTCGGGCGGGTGGCCCGGGTCATAGGGGAAGTTTAGGCTACCGGGCTGCGTTGGTTTGCTGCGGTGCGACGACGAGTGTTGGGTGCCTTCGTTTGGCTGTCGCCTAGAATCCTGGATGCTTGATTGCTCTATCGCCCCGCGCCTTTGCGCTTGCCTGGAGGATGAAGATGGCTACGAGTACCGTTCGAATTCATCGTGTTTTTACCGCCCCCCCTGAGCGGGTCTATCGCGCGTTTCTGGATGCTGCTGCAATGGCCAAATGGCTGCCGCCGAATGGGTTTACCGGGACCGTGCATCAGCTCGATGCCGTTGTTGGTGGGAAGTATCGGATGTCGTTTACGAATTTCACCAATGGGGCTAGTCACTCGTTTGGTGGAGAGTATCTGGAGCTCGTGCCGAATGAGCGGATTCGGTATACGGGGGTGTTTGAGGATCCTAATTTGCCAGGGGTTATGGAGACTACGGTTTCGCTGCGTGCGGTGTTTTGTGGCACGGAGTTGAATGTCGCGCAGGAAGGGATTCCTGAAATTATCCCGGTTGAGGCTTGTTATCTTGGGTGGCAGGAGTCGGTGGCGTTGCTTAAGACGCTGGTGGA
>DATEJU010000432.1:0-7571 GCA_035277805.1 Paraburkholderia sp.
CGAAAAGATCTTCGAGGCGCAGCAGCGTCCGGATTCGCTCGTTGAAGGGATACTCGTAAAGAATCAAGCGCGCTCGCCTCGGACGTGGTCGATGAAGGATTGCAGGACATTCTAATGCCGCGAGTCTGCGGTCGCAATCGCACACCACCCGCACTTTGCCCGCGTACGCGCCCAATTCAGGCCATTTCCCTGACGAATGCCGCGGCCTCGCACCGCGAAACGGCGAACCCCGCTGCGACGCGCGCCGCATGCGGTTTGACTAGCGTTTTTACCCTTCGTTACGCACGTGACAGTGCGAGGTAGCGCTGGTGCAGCGTTTCGACGTCCTGCGCGAGTGCCTCGAGCGTGGCGCCGTCGTTGACGATCACGTCGTCGGCGGCCGCGAGGCGTGCTTCGCGCGTGGCCTGACGCGCGATGATCGCAAGCACCTGCTCGCGCGTGAAGCCGTTGCGGCGCATCACGCGGGCGATCTGCGTTTTCACGCTGCAATCCACGGCGAGCACGCGATCGACACGCGTTTTCCAGGTGCCGGATTCGACAAGCAGCGGCACAACCACGATGACGTACGGCCCGTTGGCCTCGCGCGTCTCGCGTTCGGTTTCTGCGCGAATGAGCGGATGCGTGATGGTTTCGAGCCGCTTGCGTGCCGCTTCGTCGCCGAACACGAGCGCGCGCATGCGTGCGCGGTCCATGGACCCGTCGGCAGCGACGAATTCGGGGCCGAATTGCGAGGCGATCGCGGCCATGGCAATGCCGTGCGGCGCGGTGATGCGGTGCGCGATCACATCCGCGTCGACGAGCGGCACGCCGCGCGCCGCGAACAGGTCTGCGACGGTCGACTTGCCGCTGCCGATACCTCCAGTCAATCCGACCGCAATCATCGATCAATTCCCCCACGCAAAAACGGCATAAAGCGGTGTGCCTGCAAATAGCGTGACGAGTGCGCCGGCGGCGAGATACGGCCCGAAGGGCAACGGCTCCTCGAAGCGCATGCGTCCACTCAAGGTGGCGCCGAGGCCGACCACGGCGCCAGTTACCGCGGCAATCACGACGATCTGCGGCAGCGCGGCCCAGCCGAGCCAGGCGCCGAGCGCGGCGAGCAACTTGAAGTCGCCGTGTCCCATGCCTTCGATGCCGCGCAGCAGCCTGAACAGCCAGTAGACGCACCAGAGCGCGAGATAGCCCGCTACGGCGCCTACCACGGCGGCGTGCAGATCGGTGAACGTCTGCGCGAGATTGACGAGCAGCCCGGCCCAGATGAGCGGCAGCGTGATCGCGTCGGGCAGCAGTTGATGTTCGAGGTCGATGGCGCTTGTTGCGATGAGCGTCGCGCACAGCGCGAATGCAGCAAGCGCCTTGCCCGTAGGGCCAAACGAGAGCAGCGCACCGGCGGCGCACACCGCGCTGGCGAGTTCGATCACCGGATAGCGCACGCTCACGCGCGAGCCGCACTGCGAGCAGCGGCCGCGCAGCGCGAGCCAGCTCACGACGGGAATGTTCTCCCACGCGCGCAACACGTGGCCGCAATGTGGGCAGGCGCTGCGCGGCAGCCACAGGTTGTAGCGGGCGGGCAGGCCGTCGTGTGCGTTGCCATTTGTGTTGTCGTTTGCGCCGTTGTTTGCGAAGAGCTCGCCGCTCGTGGGCACATGACCGAATGCCTCGGCGGCGTCGGCGCGCCACGCGCGCTCGAGCATGATCGGCAGTCGATGCACGACCACGTTCAGGAAGCTGCCTACGACAAGGCCGATCACGATCGCAAAGCCCATCAGCACACCGGGCGGTAGCGCGCCCAGAGTGGCAGCAAAGGACGCGGCCGTATCGATCGAAGCCACTGACGCAAACGATGCAGCAGAAACAGTCGAATCCATCATGGAAGACGCGGGCGCAGCAACGGTGGCGGACGAAAGAAGGACGGACATAGTGGAGAACCGTAATCTGGCAGCGATGCTACACCACGTTGCCGAGTTGAATGATGGGAAGATACATGGCGACGACGAGGCCGCCGACCAGCGCGCCGAGCACCACGATCACGAGCGGCTCGCACAGGCTCGCGACGAGCGCGATCTTTTCGTCCACCTGACGGTCGGCGAGCGCGGCCACGTCGAGCAGCATGGCGTCGAGTGCGCCCGATTCCTCGGCGACTGCAACGGGCTGGATTACATCCGCGGGAAAGCAGCCGGACGAGCGCATGGCCGCGGCGAGTCGTTCACCGCGCCGCAGCCGCGCGCTGATATCCGCGCTCGCGCGGTCGAAGAAGGCGTTGCCGCTTGCGTGCGTAAGCGAGTCGAAGGCATCGGCTAGCGGTGTGCCGGCGGCGAGCAGCGTGCCGAGCGCGCGACTCCAGCGCGCGGCGCACAGCGTGGTGAGCAGCACGCCTGCGAGCGGCAGCGAGAGCACGACGCGCCCGAACGTGAGGCGCGCCGCTGCGGAGCGTCGCAACAGCGCGTGCAGGGCGAATGTGGCGCTGGCGGCGCAGACGGCGGTGGGCATGCTCCAGCGCGCGGCGGTAGCCGAGAGCATCAGCACGAACTGCGTGGGAGCGGGCAGGGCCGCGCCGAAACCGTCGAAGATCTGCTTGAAGGTGGGCACCACCCAGACCAGCAGCGCCGCTGTAATGGCGACTGCGAGCAGCAGTACCGCGACCGGGTAGGTGAGCGCCGCGCGCACCTTGGCGCGTTGTGCGGCGCCGCGCTCGCGATCGTCGGCGATACGGGCGAGCACGGCGGCGAGCGCGCCCGAGGCCTCGCCGACAGCAACGAGCTGGCAGTAGAGCGGGCCGAATCGCGAAGGATGCTGCGCGAGCGAATCGGAAAAGCGCATGCCCGCCGTGATCTCGCGCGCGAGCGCGGCGGCGATGCGAGGCAGGCCACGCGGTCCCGGTGCCTGGGCGAGCAGCTCGAGCGCGTTCGCGAGCGGCAAGCCGGCGCGCAGCAGGCTGGCGAGCTGACGCGTGAAGCGTGTGATGTCCGCCTGGCTCGTACGCGGCTGCGCAGCCGGGCCGCGCCGCTCGAGTACGGTGGCGGTGATGCGCTCGCGCCTGAGCACGCCGCGCGCCGCCGCCGCATCGAAAGCGATCAGCGTGCCGCTTCGCGCAACGCCTGCGGCGTCGAGCCCGCGCCACGCGAAGCGCCAGTCGGACGGAGGCTGCGCGCGCTTCATGCTGGCGCATCCGTTGTGCAGAGCGCTTCGGCGAGGCTGGTCGTGCCGTCACGCACGCGGGCGAGCGCCGCATCGCGCAGCGTGGCCACGCCTTCCGCGCGGGCCTGGCGTGCAATCTCGTGCGCGCTGCGCTGCGCGACGATCAGGTCGCGCATGGCGGCGCTAACCGGCATCACCTCATGAACGCCAACACGCCCGCGATAGCCAATGCCGTGACACGCCGCGCAGCCGCGCGCGATGAAGGGCTGCGATGCTTCCTGTGCATTGCCTTCGCCACAATCGAGACCGGCCGCGCTTAGCGCCGCTGCCGATTCTTCGGCTCGCACGCGGCAATGCGGACACAAGCGCCGCACGAGCCGCTGTGCCGTGACGAGCCGCAACGCGGCGGCGAGGTTATACGGCTCCACGCCGATGTCGATAAGCCGCGCGACTGCGGCGGGCGCGTCGTTCGTATGCAGGGTGGAGAGCACGAGGTGGCCGGTCTGCGCCGCCTTGACCGCGACGCTGGCGGTTTCTTCGTCGCGGATCTCGCCGATCATGATGACGTCCGGATCCTGGCGCAGCAGTGCGCGCAACGCCAGCGCGAAAGTGAGCCCGGCCTTCTCGCGCACGTTGACCTGATTGATGCCGGCGAGCTGAATTTCCGCTGGGTCCTCGACGGAGCAGAGATTGCGCGACGCGTTGTTGAGCATCTGCAGGAAGCAATAGAGTGACAGCGTCTTGCCACTGCCGGTAGGGCCCGTGACGAGCACGAGCCCGTGCGGCGCGCCAATCGCCGCCCCAAGCGTTTGCTGCTGCGTGTTGTCGAGGCCGAGTGCGGCGAGCGATAGATCGGCGGGCAAGGCTTCGAGCCGGCGCAGCACGAGTTTTTCACCGTGCAGCGTAGGCAGCGAGTTCACCCGGTAGTCTTCCTGTGCCTGCGTCTCGCCGCGCGGCGAGAGCCGCAGGCGCCCGTCCTGGGGAATGCGGCGCTCGGCAATGTCCATGCGTGCGAGCACCTTGATGCGCGTGATGAACGCGTCGCGCAGGTGCGCTGGCGGCCGCGCACTCTCGTGCAGCACGCCGTCGATGCGCAGGCGGATGCGCCAACCGTGTTCGAGCGGCTCGATATGCAGGTCGGAGGCGCCGCGCCGTGTGGCTTCGCGCAGTGTTTCGGCGAGCAGGCGCACGGCAGGTGCGTCGTCGGTCGCAGCGGAGGTGGGCCGAGTGAGGCTTGCGCGAGATGCGCCATCGGCAGAAGCCGTGCCATCGGTGACACGCGCTGCAATGGCGAGCACGGCATGCATGCCGTGTGCGCTAAAACGATCAGGAATGGAAAACATCGGTTGCCGGCCCGAAGCCGCCGTGAGCGAGAGACGGTTTCATCATCGGCTGGCGCGAGAGCAGGCGCCATTCGGCCGAACGGCTAGCGGCCCGGCAGCAGCTTCTTCGCCTTGCTCAGCGCGCCTGTGCCTTTGCTCGGCTTGGTGCCCGGTTTGAAGAGCTTGACCGTGCGCACAGCCTGATCGTCGCTGCGCAGCACTTCGAGCTTTACGTCGCCAATCTGCACGCACACGTCGCCTTCGGGAATCTCCTCGAGCACTTCCAGGATGAGGCCATTGAGCGTTTTCGGGCCGTCGGTCGGCAGCTTGATATGCAGCCAGCGATTGAGCTCGCGCAAAGGCATGCTGCCCGCCACGATCAACTCGCCCTGATCGTTCCAGCCACCGCGCCCGGTGCCGCTGCGCGGCATGGTGGTCGTGAATTCGCCGATCAGCTCTTCGATGATGTCCTCGGGCGTGACAAGCCCTTCCATCTCGCCATACTCGTTCACGACGAGCGCGATGCGATGGCGACTTTCCTGGAAATACTGAAGCTGCTGGAACACGGGCGTGCCGGTGGGCACGAAGTACGGCTCGGCGAGCAGCTCGCGCAGCGTCTCGCGCTCGAAGTCCTGGTTGTGCAGCGCGGCCAGCGTCTTGCGCACGTGCAGCACGCCAAGCACGCGGTCGATGTCGCCTTGATAGACGACGAGCTTGTTGTGATAGCAGGTCTCGATCTGATGCAGGATGTCCTCGAGCGGCGCGTCGTAGTCGAGCGCCTCGATGCGCCGGCGCGGAATCATCACGTCGTCGACGGTGATGTTCTCGAGATCGAACAGGTTCAGAAGGATGCTGCGGTGCTTGGTCGGCATGAAGCTGCCCGACTCGAGCACGATGGTGCGCAGCTCCTCGGTCGAGAGGCGCTGCTCGTGCGCTTTGCTCGTGTTGATGTGGAGTACGCGCAGGATACCGTTCGCGAACATGTTCACGAACCAGATGAGCGGCTTGGTCACGCGCATGAGCGGCGCGATCAAGAGGCTTGCGGGCAGTGCGATCTTCTCGGGAAAGGTCGCGCCGACGATCTTCGGCGTGATCTCCGCGAACACGATGATGAGGAACGCGACGATGCCGGTCGCGATCGAGAGCACGAGGTTGTCGTGGCCGAACGTGTGCAGCGCGATCGAGGTGGTCAGGACCGGAATGATCGTGTTGAAGAGGTTATTGCCGATCAGAATGACCGAAAGCAGAAGATCGGTGCGCGCAAGCAGCTTCTGCGTGGTCTTCGCACCAAGCGTGCCGTGGTTCGCGAGATATTTCAGCCGATGGCGGTTGAGCGCCATCATCGCCGTTTCGGAGATGGAGAAAAAACTGGAGCAGATGAGCAGGACGAAGACGGCGCAAATCTGCGCCCATAAGGGAATGTGGTCCACGCGTCGAGAGAAAGTGAGGGGAGAGGATGCGGAAACTATAGCAGAGGGGTGTGGCGGCACTGGCGCGTCTGGACACATCTCGCACGTGCGCTAGCCGTACGGATAAGCGCGCCGGGAGCCAACGCTTTTTTCGCCTTTCCGGCAGGCGAAAAAAAAGGCCGTGCAACTTGTGCACGGCCTTTTTTCGAAAATCTGGTCGGGGTGAGAGGATTCGAACCTCCGGCCTCTACGTCCCGAACGTAGCGCTCTACC
The DNA here is from genome assembly GCA_035277805.1 of Paraburkholderia sp. Taxonomy (GTDB): domain Bacteria; phylum Pseudomonadota; class Gammaproteobacteria; order Burkholderiales; family Burkholderiaceae; genus Paraburkholderia. Next base: position 6,143 of record DATEJU010000432.1, read on the forward strand.
AGGCTAAGCTACACCCCGTTTTCAGTCACTCTTAAACTTGCTTTGTCTCGTTCAAGACTGGCGCGTCGTCGAGTAAGAACATAATTCTAGCAGGCTCTCTTTGTAAATGGAAGAGGGAAATGACGAAATTGCTGCAGCGGCGGCCTGAGCTTCGGCCTTCGCGCATTTCAGCGTGTGGTCGAGCGCGCCCGAGCGCGAGATAGCCGCGAAGATTTCGTCGAAGCGCATCGTGCCGCCTTGCTCGATCGCTTCGCGTGCGAGGGCGGCCTCAGTGGCCGTGCCGTGCTCGATCAGCCAGATGAGCGGCAGCGTGGGCTTGCCTTCGCGCAGGTCGTCGCCGGCGTTTTTGCCCATCGATTCCGGCGTGCCGGTGTAGTCGAGCCAGTCGTCCATGATCTGGAACGCAGTTCCGATGCGACGGCCATATTCCGCCGCGGCTTCCTCCGTGCGCGCATCCGCCCCCGAAAGCACCGCGCCTAGCTGCGCCGCTGCCTCGAAGAGCTTGGCCGTCTTGTAGCGGATCACCTGCATGTAGCGGCCGGTGTCCACGTCGGCGTCGTGCATGTTCAGGAGCTGGAGCACTTCGCCTTCGGAGATGATCGTCGTGGCCGCCGAAAGGATCTCCATCACGCGCATCTTGCCCACGCCCACCATCATCTCGAACGAGCGCGAGTACAGGTAGTCGCCCACCAGCACGCTGGCGGCGTTGCCGAAGAGGGCATTGGCCGTCTGGCGGCCGCGCCGCAGGTCGGATTCGTCGACGACGTCGTCGTGCAGCAGCGTCGCCGTATGGATGAACTCGACGACCGCCGCGAGCACATGGCGATGGGTACCCCGGTCGCCGAGCGCACCGGCCACGAGCAGCAGCAGGGCCGGGCGCAGCCGCTTGCCGCCCGCGCCGATGATGTACTCGGAGATCTGGTTGATCAGCATCACCTCGGACGCCAGACTCTGCCGGATGACACGGTTGACCTGCTCCATGTCACTGGCGATGGGCGCGAGCAGGGTGGCTGCGCTGGGGGAATGGGTGGCGGTGGACGACATGATGGCAAATATAGGTAGTGCCGCGGATTATAAGGCGAATCGGCGGTGGGCCGGACGCTGCCCTGCCGTTTGGCCAGGGTTTCCTCGACGCGTTCCTCTATTCGGCGCACATTGCGCCGCCCGGTGATGCGTGCGCCGGCGCCCCGCCAGTCGGGCTTCGCGCCGGGCCGGCCCGCAGGGGCCATAGCCGTTGAAGTGCCGCTGTCAATACCTTTTGACCACGCAGCTAACTCTATGTATAATTGAGGGTTTCTGGGCGCGCAGTGCGTCCCGAATTATTGAAGAGTGAGGTTCTCAATGTACGCGGTCATAAAAACCGGCGGCAAGCAGTACAAGGTTGCCGTTGGCGAAAAACTTAAAGTAGAACAGATACCGGCTGACATTG
>DATEJU010000433.1:0-16983 GCA_035277805.1 Paraburkholderia sp.
AGACCAAACGGCCCATCCTGCAGCGCAGCCCACACAGCCTCCTGCACAGCAGGCGCGATAACCGCAGTTATGTCGTCATCCGATTTGCCAGCCAGATCGGCCCAATTAATAGCCAGCAGCTTAGGTTTGATAGCCGCCGTATACTGCCTGGCAACCGGATACTCAATGTTCGAGCGGCTTTGGTACTCGGGCGACTCGTCGGCCTTCGCCCCGTTCAGGATGCGATAACGCCGCAGTCCAAAGTTCATGGGATCGCACGTCACGTAGCGCGCCGGCTGCCCCTGCGTTGTCGCGCCTTCTTCGGGCGTGCTGGCCGTCTTGCCACCGATCCGCGCTGTACGTTTTGCGGGAATGGGCGGGGCTAATGGGGGTGGCGGAATGGCGTCTCGATGAACCGCAATATGGATCACTGAAATCACGTCTGCCGGGGCGCTCTGCGACATGAACTCGACCACGCCAAACGCCACGACGTTACTCGTCACCATCTGCAACTCGCCCAGTTCGCTCGTCACGCCCTCAATCACCTGTCCATCGTCGAGCGTGAGCCGATACGGTTGATTCGGAACGGCAAAGCCGCCGCCGTTTTCCACCAGCACATGATGGGCCGCAAGTTTGCCGGGCTTCTCTGGCGTAACGGGATAATCGACCGGCTTCGCCTGCGGGTTATCAGTCGCATGGTTCGTTGCATGAACAAGAAATTTTCCGTTGGTGTAGCCGGTGATTCCCTCTGGGCGGATTCTCAGCAAGGTTCCACCGCAACTGATATCGACGCCGTTTTTTCCCGATATCCGCACGATTCCCTGCGTGCTGGTAATGGAGAACTCTCCCTGCGATGATTGCGTCATCGGACCATTGCGCGATTCAATATGGACCGGCCCCGGCGTGATCAGTGTCAGCGCCTTGCGCGCGTAGAGCGCGAGACTCTCGCGCACCGACGCGAAGAACGATTTACCCGCCGCGATAGAGACATGACCGCCCGCAGTCAGCGCAATGTGTTCATCGCTCGCAATATGCGTGCTTCCCGCCGCCGCCGTCTGGATGCCCGCCGCGCTGGAAAGCGTCAGGTGCGGCGCGTCGAACTCGGGAAAGTCATCCACGCCCGCAGCCGGCTTGCCGCGCAGTTCGGCGTTGGCGCGCTGCATGTCCACTGTCACATCCGACTGATCGCTCGTCGCGTTCTGTGCGCCGTGCCGCTGCGCCTGCTGCGCGAGGCTTTCGTGGATATCGCGCGAGCGCGTGAGGCGGGCAATGGTCTCGGGCATGTCCTTGACCTTGCCCGCCGCGCCGATCTTCGCGATCGTGGTGAGCAACAGCCCGAGCGCCGCACGCAGTACGCCATGTTTGTCCGTGCGAAGCTCAAAGCCCTCGCCGCGCGCATCCTGCCGCCCCGCATTGCCCTCGATGCGCGTGATATGGCCCAGGCTCAGGCTGCTTTTCGCGTGGTCGCTCGCGAGTTGTGCCTGCTGGCGGTTTTCGGTGTCGTCCAGCGCAAGATGATTGGTCGTGCCGTCCGGTCCGAGCGTACGGCTCACGATGCCGGTGAGCGCGCCGTTTTCCGGCAGTTTCCAGGGCGGCATGTTCAGCTCATCCGGCGCAAAGCCCGCGACGATGGGCCGGTCAGGGTCGCCGTTGACATACGCAACCAGCACCGGCTGCCCGTGGCGCCCGTGCATGACCGTGCCCATCTGGTTGCCTTGCCATGGCTGTGCGACGCGCACCCAGATCGATGACTTCCCGTCGTACCCGCCTTCGCGGTCCCACGCGAACTGGATGCGCACGCGGTTGTATTTATCGATCGTCAGCGGATAGTCGCCATCCCCCACGATCACGGCATGTTCGCAGCCGCCGATGTGCGGGCGAGGCGTCACCTGCGGCATCCGGTAAGGCTCGCTCGTCGGGTGCAGTCCGAACTCCGCTTCAAACGCATATTCCGGCAGCGTGGTCGACGTGCCCGGCGTTCTCCCGATATCGAGCCTGCAATCCAGCACGAGATATTCGCCGTTCGCGTCGTCGTGCGGGTGGTCCGTCAACGTAAGCGTCTTGCCGGCTTCGATGCCGCGCAACGCGCCCCGGGCCTTCGCACGCAGCCGCCCACATCGCGCGGCTTCGAGCTTCACGCGTGCCAGATATCGCGCGTCTGCGCGCCAGGAGCATCCATCCTGCTGGACCCAGGCGGTCGTATCCGGCTGGGCGTACTCGGCAGGTTCATAGGATTCGAGACGCGTTTCGTCGTCGTGCGTTATCCCGTAGTCCTCACGATACGGCAGGCTGTGGCGGCTCAGCCGCGGCGACACATAACTGTGGTCGTGTACCGTCACCGTGCCGAGCGCAGCCGAAGTCCGCGAGGACAGATGGGTGACGTGCTCCCTGTCGAGATGCCCGCCATCGGGGCGATACGGCAACGTTTCATAAGGATGACTATGCTTGTGGCAAGCCCGGATGCTTTCCGCAATGACAAGGACATGTCTGCCGTCATGGTGCTCGAACCAGATCAGATAGCCGAATTCCTCGCACAGGCGCATGCAGAAGTCCCAGTCCGTCTCCCATGCCTGCCGGATGAAATCGCGCAGAGGGCCTGTATTGTGACCAGCACGCAATTCGATATCGTTGCTGTACGGCTTCAGGACGGTGTGCAGGATGTGGATAATTTCTCCTTCCACGCCGGTAAAGATGCGCGAGTTTTTGCACAGCGTCGCGCGCCACCACCACGGGCGTATCACGAATTCATGGACGACCGTGTTCCCCTCGGTCCGCAGGACGCCGGCGGACTCGACCACGCCGCTGATTTCGCGATCTCCGGTGCGCTCACGGGCAGAAACCCAGTCTCGCTGCTTCCAGTAAACATCGCTGAACGTGAGCGTAATGACCGTACCCTCGATGGCTTTCGGATCGATTTTCGTGTCGTCGTGCCCGAAATAGTCCGGGTTGGCGACCGACCGGACCGCCTCGATGCGATACTCAAAAAGCTGCCCGATTCCCTCATGACCTGAAATGCGTCGTGGAATCAGCACGTCCTCGCGAAGCTCCTTCTCCTGCTTTCGGAACTGCAGGACAACGACACGTTCGGGCAATGCGGGACCATGCATCCGCACCGGACTGACGTAATTCCTGACGGGCCACATTATCGGGAGGCCTTTTGCGGCGTTGCGCCGCCTGCGGCTGCGCCACCGATGAACGCCACGGGCACACGTCCGTGGGTGAGATTCGGCACGGCCTGCTTCACCTCGCCGCCGCGGTTCGTCATATCGCCCGCACGGGCGACGTCGCGCCGGGTCAGTACGTCTTTCATATGCCGCTTCCTTTCGAAGAGAGATCCTGCGATGCAAGCGCAGCCCAGTGCGCCGCTCGCAGGAATCTATCTTGATGGAGGTATTGTTATCCTTAATAGGAGAAAATTCCTAAATGCGGCCACGCTCTCGATGCCGGGGGCATAAATTCGCCCCTGAAACCACCACACCCGCAAATTTTTTGCACCGATGTCACACACGGGGCGTGCTCGCTCGTCATGTCAGTGGAACCCACACAAAAGGAGATGGAACCATGACTGCCAAGCTCGACCCGTTCGCCGCCGCCCCCGCTCAAATGAAGTCCTGGATGGGCACGTCGCTTGCCGTTGCCGGCAGCCTCGACCAGAGCCTCATCGCGCTCGTGGAGGTGCGTGCCTCGCAGATCAACGGCTGTGGCAGCTGTATTAACATGCACACGACCTATGCGCGCGAGGCAGGCGAGACCGAGCAACGCCTCTACCTGCTCTCGGCCTGGCGCGAGGCGCCCTGCTACAGCGAGCGCGAACGCGCGGCGCTTGCCTGGACCGAGGCGCTGACCCGCATTTCCGAAGGTCGCGATGCGATCGAGCGTGCTCGCGCCGCGCTCAACGACCACTTTACGCAGGAGGAGCAGGTGAAGCTCACGCTGATGATCAACGTGATCAACGGCTGGAACCGCCTCGCGGTCGGCTTTGGCCTCTGGGTCGATCCGGCGATGGCGAAGGCCATGGCGAAGTCGGCTGCCGCATGACGGACGTCGACCCGACTCGCGCTGAGAATGCGGCGAACGCCGGCGACGCCTCGGCGAGCTTCGATCCGCTGCGGCGCAAGCTGATCCGCGTCGCGTACCGCATGCTCGGCTCGGTCGCGGATGCCGAGGACATCGTGCAGGACGCGTTCATCCGCTGGATGCACGCCGATCGCGCCGAGGTGCGCGTGCCCGAGGCCTTCCTGCGCCGCATGGTGATGCGCATGTGCCTCGATCAGCTCAAGTCCGCGCGGCATCAGCGCGAAACCTATGTCGGTCCGTGGCTGCCCGACCCGGTCATCGAAGAAGACGAGCAGGAAGACGTCACGCTGCCGCTGATGCTCGCGCTCGAGCGGCTCTCGCCGCTCGAGCGCGCAGCGTTTCTGCTGCACGACGTGTTCGGCCTCGACTTCGACGAGGTCGCGGCGACGATCCAGCGCGAGCCCGCCGCGTGCCGCCAGCTCGCGGCGCGGGCGCGCACGCATGTGCGGGAATCGCGTCCGCGTTTTCGCGTGGAGAAGGCACGCGGCGTGGAGCTGGCGAAGGCGTTCTTCGCCGCGTCGCGCAGCGGCGACATGAGCGCTCTCGGCGCCATGCTCGCCGCCGATGTGAGCCTGCATGCGGATGGCGGCGGCAAGCGTTCCGCGGCCGGCAAGCCGCTGTTCGGCTTCGAGACTGTGATGAAGGTGCACGCGTATCTGGCGGAGCTGTTCCGCGAGCATGCTTCGACGCTCGTGCGCGTGGGCTACATCAACGGGCTGCCCGGCTTCGTGACGCTCGAGGCCGATGGCGAGCTGCAGACGACCGCGCTCGAAATCGAGAACGGCAAGATCGCGGCTATTTATGTCGTGCGCAATCCGGACAAGCTGCGGCACCTGCACTAGGCCCGCCAGGCCGTATCGACGCGATGCATCGGGGCGCTGGATTCCCTCCCGTCCAGCGCTCCCGTGGCATTCACGAGTCGCGCGCGGTTCCGGCGCCTGCGTCTTGCGTCACGCCGACGGCTCCTGCCAATAGCCTTCGCGCGCGTAAAGACCCGTAAAGAAGTCGAGGAAGGCGCGCACCTTCGTCGAGACGGTTTTCCTGGGCGGATAGACGCCCCACACGCCCGGCGTCGCGGTGGAGGTGCGCGCCTCCCAGCCGGGCAGCAATTGCACGAGCTTGCCTTCGCGCAGCGCGCCGCCCGCGGCCCATTCGGGCAGCAGCGCGACGCCCATGCCCGCCAGCGCGAGCGAGAGCACGGCCTCGGTGTCGTCGACGCGCAGGCGCCCGCCGAGCTTGACCGTCACCTCGCCCGCGCTGCCGCGGCCCGACGGGCTCACGATGACCCACTTGTCCTCGGCGGTCAGCGGAAAGCGGATGGCCTCGTGCGACGCGAGCTCCGCAGGCGTGGCGGGATGCCCCCGCCGCGAGAGATACGCCGGGCTTGCGCAGACGATGCGCCGGTGCGTGGCGAGCTGTCTTGCCATCAGCTGCGAGTCGGGAAGCACGCCGATGCGCACGGCCACGTCGATGCCGGCGTCGATGATGTTCACGATTTCGTCGGTCAAGACCGCATCGACGTTGATCTTGGGATAGCGCGCCATGAACTCGGGCAGATGGCGGATCACGTGCCTGCGCCCGAACGAAGTCGGCATGGTGACGCGCAGCACGCCCTGCGGAGCGCTATTGAGCGACGAGGCGGCCTCGCGCGCCTCATCGAGGCTTTGCATCACCCGCAAGGCGCGCTCGCGAAAGACGCGTCCGCCCTCGGTCAGCGTGAGGCCGCGTGTCGAACGATTGAACAGCGAGATTCCGAGGTCGGCTTCAAGCTCGGAGATATAGCGCGAGACCGTCGACGTCTTGACCTCGATTCGCTCGGCCGCCTTGCTGAAGCTGCCCAGCTCCGCCGCCTGAAGAAATGCCCGAATTGCCAAAAAATAATCGATTACCACCTTCTGCGCCTCCGCCCTCGTCCCGCATGTTCGTTCGGCCCGGCGATGCCGCGCGCCGTTGTCGCGCATTTTACCAGGGCGGGCCCTGCCTCGGCGGCCCCACCTCGGCGGCCCCACCTTGGCGGCCCCATCCAAAGGTCCCGACCCGCATCGGGTTGCACGATTTTCAGTAATTATCAAGAAATTACTGAAAATACCCTCACCGGCCGTTTTTCAGTAAAATATAGAAAATTACTGAAAATTGCTCCGGACATGCTCGGTTCATCGCTTTACCAACGTCACGACCAGGCCTTCTGCGCCCAGCTTGCCAACGTCGAGCAAGCCGCGGCGGCGCAGGACGCGGTGCTCATCGGCGCGCCGGGGACGATCCTCGAGCACAGGCGCGCAGACCTCGTCTACTACGCCCGCCAGTTCATGAACCCCGAGGGCAAGAAGCAGGAGGAAAGCCTCGGCGGCCCGCAAGGCGACCCCGACGTGGAAGCGCGCGTGGAGGCAATGCGCGAGCGCATCCTGCAAGGCAAGGACCTCGTGAACCGCATCCGCGAACTCGCGAAGCTGGGCTTTCAGATCGCCGATAACAAGACCTACGCCACGATGGGGGTGTTGTACAACCACGGTCTCTTCCAGGCCGGGGCCGTGCTCATTGGCTCGCATGCCTACGCGGTGCTGCTCAACAGCCTCGGCATCAAGTCGGTCGCCTATGAGACGGAAGACGTCGATATTGCGCGCGCGCGGCAACTCGCGCTGCAGCACGTGCCCACGGGCGGACTGCTCGCGATCCTGAAAGAGACCGGCATCGCCTTCGTGGAAGTGCCGGCGATGACGCGCGGCGCGCCATCGACATCGTTCAAGCAAGCGGGCGCGACGCGCTTCCACGTCGATCTGCTCGTGCCTTCGGAGGACGATTCGTTCCCGACCATCGCAGTGCCCGAGCTGGGCGCGCACGCGATGGGGCTGCCCTACCTCGCATTCCTGCTCGGCAAGTCGCAGATGGGCACGCTCATTTCGAGACACGGCGCGGTTCCCGTACGGGTGCCGGACCCGGCGCGCTTTGCGATTCACAAGCTGCTGGTGTCGCGCTTGCGTACCCATATGCTCATCAAGTCGCAAAAGGATGTGCACCAGGCATGCGTGCTCCTCGCGATGCTCGGCGATCACCGCAGCGGCGACATCGAGGATGCCTGCGCGGACTTGCCCGCTTCGGCCCGCGCGCTCGTGCGGCGTGCGCTGCCCGACGTGCGGCGCTTGCTCGAGGCGCACGAGGGCGCGCTGGAGGAACTGGAAGCCGGCATAGGCGCGTGACGTCCGCCGGGGCGCCGCACCGGATTGTTTTGTATCTCCGTGTATCCGGCACGCGCTGCGACACACTGCGTTTCACCCGCGCTCGCCCGGGACATTTGCCGGATACGTGCGCGCGCTCCAATACGGTCGAACCCTCAACCACGGAGATCCCGTCATGTTCGATCGACTCAAGATTGCGGCCGCCGTTACCGCGTTTGCGGGGCTGGCCGCCACCGGCGCCTGGGCTGCCATCGCATTCGGCCAGAACCTCGCCGCCGCGCCGGCGCCCGTGCAGACCGGCGCGAGCGCGCCCGACTTTACCGGCACCGGCGCGTGGCTCAACAGCGCGCCGCTCGATCTGAAGCAATTGCGCGGCAAGGTCGTGCTCGTCGAATTCTGGACCTTCGATTGCATCAACTGCGCGCACACAGTGCCCTATGTGAAGGACTGGTACGCCCGCTATCGCGACAAGGGGCTCGTGGTGGTCGGGGTGCATACGCCCGAATATCCGTTCGAGCGCGACACGGGTAATCTGAAGAAGGCGCTCGCGCGGTTCGGGATTCAATATCCCGTCGTGCAGGACAACCAGTATGCGACGTGGAATGCCTATGGAAACCAGTACTGGCCCGCGATTTATCTCATCGACAAGAACGGCAAGGTGGCGTACACGCGCGTTGGAGAGGGAGATTATCAGGAAACCGAACAGACTATTCGTGGTCTGCTGGGGGTGGGCGGCAAGGCTGGGTGATTGTGTGGGGCAATCAGGCGGGGCGATGCGCCCCGCTGGATCCGGACGAGATGAAGAAGAAGCACCGCTGGGCGGCTTTTTCTATCGTTACGAGTAGTGGTAGCGGCACTGCATGACGTATGCCACGCCGTCCTGAACAATATACACGAGGCGATCGGCCTTCGTGATGCGACGCGACCAGAATCCGGTCAGACTCCCCTTCAAGGGTTCCGGTTTTCCGGTTCCGCGGAACGGATCGCGCGAGATTTCTTCGAGAAGCCCGTTGATCTCGCGAACGATTGCCATGTCCGTTGCTTGCCAATAGAGGTAATCATCCCAGGCATTGCTCGACCACGCAACTTCAACTGCGCTTACGGCTTCCGCCTTGTTTCTGGCCTTCTTTTTCTGCTGGTTCATCAATCAAGCCTCGCTTCGAGGTCTTACCAGCGTTGAATTCGGCGATAGATTCACTAAGCCGCTTCGCGTTCACGGGTGAACCGAGCAAATGCAGCGTTTCCTGCATGCTATTGAAGTCGTCCAGCGATATCAGAACGACATGTTCCCCACGCTGCCTCGTGATTACAGCCGGTTCGTGATCACGGCATACATCATCCATCGCCTGCTTCAAGCCGGCTCGCGCCTCACTGAAAGTCAGGATGTTCATCAAGAGCTCCAAGGGATCCTGTCCGATCCCGGCGGGAAAAGTTAGCGATCAAGAGACAAAATTTAGCGGTCAGCAGACGGTCGTCAGGATTTTGTAGTCAGCAGGCAAGATTTATAGTCGGCGGTCGACTAGCCGGAGGCCCGTAGCAGCAGAACACAGGACAGTGTGACAAGCATCCACTACGAGAAACATTGTACTTATCATTGTACAAAGCGTCAAGCGCTCCCAACGCACCACGAACAGCGCGCCCACAACCGGCGCGCCCCCAGCGGCACACTTCGTGTGCCCCACCCCGCGTCACAAATGCGTGACCTGCATGATCGCCTCCGCGAAAGCCTTGGGCGCTTCCTGCGGCAGATTATGGCCGATACCGCCGGCAATATTCCGGTGCACATACTTACCCGTGAACTTGCTGGCATACGCCGCCGGCTGCGGATGCGGCGCGCCGTTGGCGTCGCCTTCGAGCGTGATCGCCGGCACCGAAATGGCCGGCGCGGCGGCCAGGCGCTGCTCGATGCCGTCGTATTTCGACTCGCCCTGCGCGAGCCCGAGACGCCAGCGATAGTTGCTGATGACGATCGCCACATGATCCGGATTCTCGAACGCCGCGGCCGAGCGCGCATAGGTCGCATCGTCGAAATTCCATTTCGGCGATGCGAGTTGCCAGATCAGCTTGTTGAAGGCGTCGCGGTTCGCCGCGTAACCCTGCGCACCGCGCTCGGTTGCGAAGTAGTACTGATACCACCATTGCAACTCGGCCTGCGGCGGCAGTGGCTTTCTGTTCGCCTCCTGGCTGCCGATCAGGTAGCCGCTCACCGAGACGAGCCCCTTGACCCGCTCGGGCCACAACGCGGCGATGATGTCCGCCGTGCGCGCGCCCCAGTCGTAGCCGCCCAGCACGGCCTGATCGATCTTCAAGGCATCCATCAGCGCGACGATGTCGACGGCGGTCACCGACTGCTGCCCGTTGCGTGGCGTGTGGGCCGAGAGAAAGCGCGTCGGCCCGAAGCCTCGCAGATAAGGCACGATCACGCGATAGCCCGCCGCCGCCAGCATCGGTGCGACTTCGACATAGCTGTAGATGTCGTAGGGCCAGCCGTGCAGCAGCAGGACCGGAAGGCCGTCTTTCGGCCCGGCCTCGGCATAGCCCACGTTGAGCACGCCGGCGTCGATCTGCTGGATCGGCCCGAACGAAACGCCGCTACCGGTGCGCGTGCCAGACGACTGCGCATGCGCCAGGCTGCTCAAGCCAAGCTCCGCGAGGCTGATGCTCGCCAGCGTAGTGCCGAGCAGCCGACGGCGGCGGACATTGACGGGATCTGACATGACTGATTTCTCCATTTTTGAAGGGACATTTTGATCGGACAAAGCGTTGCAACGGTTTTATAGACGAAGCGCGCGGGCGCCTTGTATCCCAATGTATCTGTCCGTTCCCCCTACACATAACGAATCAATTGCGCCCTTTCGGGAAATAAGCCGGATACATCCGCTCGCTTTAATGCGTCAACGGCGAAGTTCGCACAACGGCGTCCGGGTCCATCGGGATTCCAGCGCGTTGTCCGGATGACGCCGCTTTACTCGCATCGCTCAACCCTTTCAAGAGGAATTCACCATGAGCCACGCAGCAAACGCTCTGTACACGGGCAAGACTCGCACCACCGGCGGCCGCGACGGCGCCTCCCGCAGCGCGGACGGCAGACTGGACATCAAGCTCTCGTCGCCGGGATCGAGCGCGCCGGGCACCAATCCGGAGCAGCTGTTCGGTGCGGGCTGGTCGGCGTGCTTCATCGGCGCAATGGGGCTCGCAGCAGGCCAGTTGAAGATCGCGCTGCCGGGCGAGACGGCCGTCGATGCCGAAATCGATCTCGTGAAGGGCGAAGACGGCTTTTCGCTGCGCGCACGCCTGAACGTGAGCCTTCCGGGGCTTGCACGCGAGGTGGCGCAAAGCCTCATCGAAAAGGCGCATCAAACCTGTCCGTATTCGAAGGCCACGCGCGGCAATATCGACGTCGTTATCACGCTGGTTGAAGCGTGATTCGTATTGCTTATACGTTGCGTTAGATCGGCAGAGGGGCGCAGTCATCTGGCTGCACCCCTGCCACGCCACCCGGCATGCCGTGCCGCATCAGTCCATTCGGAATGCTAATGTTATGGGAGACCGGACAAGCCATACACACCGCCGCACGCTCAGGCGTTGATGGTTGCCTCGATCTGTTCCACACTCGTCAGCACGTCGTCCAGCGCAGGCACGTCGCGGAAGATCATGCCCGCCATGGCGGTGTAATCGCGTCGCAAGACCTCGTACATCGAGGCGGACGGCATGAGGGTAAAAGAGCCGTGCCGTGCGAGGTCCAGACCGAGGTCCGCGCTTGCGAAGAACAACCGCGCATGACGCGCACAGTCCTCGGCTAATGGTACGTTCGCCATCCACCCTGCCGCCCGCGGGCTGCGTAAGAGCTGGTGAACGTCGTAGTAGTGACGCGATACGCGCTGCCCGCCATGGCGCAACTCGCTACGCCGGGCGTACCACTGGCGCAGCCCATGGAGGATGACAATCTTGTCCCAGAAGGTTCGCTCTGGCTCGACGGCCGTTACGTTGGTCACGCGCAGATCAAAATGTGGGAGATCGTCCGCGACATAGGGTTTTACAGTCACCATCGTGTGCGGATCCAGCGCCGACTTCGCGCCAGATTCAATCTTGACGGCAGAGCGGATGTAGTCATCTATTCGCGTCGTTGCTGCCGGATACCAGAACAGCAGACTCTGACCGTCCGCATCGTCGGGGTCGACTTCGAGTGTGAAATCCCGCTGGATGAACCTGGAGGCACAAGCGCGCAAGCCAGTGTTGAAGCCCCCTGAATGAACGCCTGGCATGCATCGCGTATCGCGTTGAGCCGAAGACGACGCTGCTTTCCACTCAGCGCCTCCAGCTCGGCTGGCTCGGCATGTTGCCCGAGGTCGTCGCGAAAGACCGTGATGTCTATATCCTCCGAAAAGCTGGAGATCAACCCGAATGCCTTTGACAGCGAAGTGCCACCCTTGAAGAGAAGGCGTGGCCCCTGTGCAGGGAGTCCATTAAAGAGCGCATCCAGGATCCAGCATACCCAGAAGTCTTTCTCGACGTTCTGCACAGCCGTGCCGAGGCGCGCAGCAGTACCGACGAACAGATCACGACGATCCGCCTCGCTGGCCGCGATGATTTCCCTGAACGCATTGTTCACCATGAACCTCCGGCAGGACTGTCCCGGACCGAAGACGCAGGCGCCTACTCCAGGCTATCGGAGGAAAGCGGACTGGCTGCATCGACAGGCCTCGGGTCGAAACCCGGAATGGTACGCAGGAACGCCTGCATCCAGGCCGGCAGATACGCAAAACCCTGGCTGAGATCCTGGTGAATCGCCCGACCGTGCCTGGCGTCCCTGAGCAGCGCCTGAAGCCGGGCGCGTACCCGCTCTCCATCATCCGGCAACGTGTCCTTGAGCCAATGAAGGGCCTGCACCACGCGCATGGCGGGCCGCCCAGCCCAGTACAAGCGGCTGGGTGCTGTCTGCCTGAAGTCAATCAGCAGATTGTCCAACTGAATCGACCGGCGGCGCGCATCGGTGTGAATGGTCACCCGTGCGGGCACCGCGTCGGTCAGGCCGAGATCGTTGGCCGCCGTCATGCCATCCACCAGCAAGCGCAGTTGGTCGCGCCGGGCAATCGCCTCGAGCACGGCGCGGTAGTCGGGCGCGGTCGGACGCCGGGTCAGCCGGTTGATCGCCGGCAGGTCATACAGCCCGCGGTCGATGCGTCTCAGCGTCCCACTGGCAACGAGGCGCTGCAGCGCCTTGTCGATGACATCACGCGACGCAAGCTGCGCGAAATCGGCCGGGACCCAGACGAAGCCCGGTCCGGCGGACTCGACAAGCGATGTGATGCGAGCGCGAAGATCGGACATGGAAAGACTCCTTGTCCGATATTTGTATATTTTTTTCGGACGAAACGCAAGCCAAATATGTCCGAAAAATGTAGTAAAATTTCGGACAATGGAAGCGAGTAACGCTCGAGTAACCGGTGCTGGCTGCCATTGACGCCCATGCGTCGACGCAGGGACCAGGATCACGCGACACGCTACCATCCTGCTTTTCGTCCTCATCGCCCATGGAGCGCCCAATGACGTTCAATACCCAACCGCCCGCGCTCGACACGCCGCGCCTCGTTCTCGAAGGCCACGCCCTCGGCGACTTCGACGCGCTCGCAGCGCTGTGGGCGCAACCGGAGGTCGTGGCGCACATCGGAGCCGGCACGCCTTCGACACCGCGCGAATCGTGGATGCGCATGCTCGCGTATCGCGGCTTGTGGCCGCTGCTCGGCTACGGATACTGGGCGATTCATGAAAAGGCGTCCGGGCGTTACGTCGGCGACATCGGCTTTGCCGATTTTCACCGCGGCATCGAGCCGTCGATCCGGGGCGTGCCCGAAGCGGGATGGGCACTCGCGGCGTGGGCGCACGGGAAAGGGTATGCAACGGAGGCGCTGGCGCATGCGCTTGCCTGGCTCGACGCGCAGCATCGCTTTGAGCGCAGTGTCTGCCTGATTTCCCCGGCTAATGTAAAGTCGATTCGCGTGGCGGAGAAAGCGGGCTACGCCAATCCGATCACCGTGCGCTTCAATAATGCCGACTCGTTGATGTTTTCGCGTGCGTGCCGCTGAAAAGCTCGCCAGAACGCCCTTCGAGATTTCTTCCGATTCCCCTGATTACGCCGGAGCCGAAACGTCATGTACCCACCGATCGAACCTTACGCGCAGGGCCATCTCATTACCGGCGACGGCCATCAGGTGTACTGGGAGCGCTGTGGCAATCCCAGCGGCAAGCCTGCCGTGTTCCTGCACGGCGGCCCGGGCGGCGGCTGCAGCCCCGAGCATCGCCGCCTGTTCGACCCCGAGCACTACGACATCCTGCTGTTCGACCAGCGCGGCTGCGGCCGCTCGACGCCATACGCGAGCCTCGAGAACAACACGACCTGGCATCTCGTTGCAGACATCGAGCGGCTGCGCGAGATGGTCGGCGCCGAGCAATGGCTCGTGTTCGGCGGCTCGTGGGGCAGCACACTCGCGCTCGCCTATGCGCAGACGCACCCCGAACGCGTGAGCGCGCTGATCGTGCGCGGCATCTTCGCGATGCGCCGTGCGGAGCTGCTGTGGTACTACCAGGAAGGCGCGTCATGGCTGTTCCCGGACCTGTGGGAGGAGTTTCTCGCACCGATCCCCGTCGACGAGCGCGGCGACATGATCGCCGCTTACCATCGCCGGCTGACCGGCGACGACGAAGCCAGCAAGCTTGAAGCAGCCTGTGCGTGGAGCCGGTGGGAAGGCCGCACGATCACGCTGCTGCCCGATCAGACGCTAACGGATCATTTCAGCGACGGCCACTTCGCGCTCGCCTTCGCGCGCATCGAAAACCACTATTTCGTCAACGCTGGCTTCCTCGAAGAAGGCCAGTTGCTGCGCGACGCGCATCGGCTCGCGAATATTCCCGGTGCGATCATCCAGGGCCGCTACGACGTGGCAACGCCCGCGCGCAGCGCGTGGGATCTGTCGAAGGCCTGGACAAATGCGACGTTCGAGATCGTGCCGGATGCGGGCCATGCGTACGACGAGCCGGGCATCCTGAAGGCGTTGATTGCGGCAACGGACCGGTTCGCCGCGTAATCGCGCTCACGCCCGACCTGCTCAGCTCGCGCCCTTCACCACTTTGCCCCGCTGCAGGACATATTCCACGCGCTCGCCGTCGTGGGCCACCACGCCAATATCGGCGAGCGGATTGCCGTCGAGCACGAGCACGTCGGCAATCGCGCCCGCCGCGATCACACCCAGCTCGCCCTTCATGTTGACGATGTCGGCAGCCACGCTCGTCGCCGAGCGCAGGGCCTCCAGATTGCCGAGCACGTCGGCGCGAATGCGGAATTCGCCGCACTGGAACGCATGCATTTCGCCGAGCAGGTCCGAGCCGAAGCCCATCGGCACGCCCGCCTTCGCATAGATCTCCAGCGATTCGCGGCCCGCGCGCTGCACGCTGGCTACTTTGGCCACCGAATCGGGCGGCAGACCGAACTGCGCGCCGTGCCGCGCGAGCGCGTCATAGGTGACCAGCGTCGGCACCACGAAGGCGCCGTGCTCGTGCATGAGCTGCGCGGCCGCTGCATCGACGAGATTGCCGTGCTCGATCGTCCGCACGCCGCAACGCACGGCGCGCGCAATGGCCCGCGCCGTGTAGGCGTGTGCCATCACATAGGTGTTGGCCGCTTCGGCCTCGCCGACGATCGCGCGAATCTCATCTTCGGAGTACTGCGTATTGGAAATGGGATCGGCCGGCGAGGCTACGCCGCCCGAGGCCATGATCTTGATCTGCGTGGCGCCCTTCTGAATCTCCTCGCGCACGGCGAGGCGCACGGCGTCCACGCCATCCACCACGCGCGCAATCGCGCCCGTGCGGAAGCAGCACGAGCAAGGCTCGAGCAGATCACCGCGCGGACGGAAGTCGCCGTGGCCGCCGGTCTGCGAGAGCGCCTTGCCGGACGGAAACATGCGCGGCCCCGGCACGAGCCCCGTTGCCACGGCCTGCATCAGCGCCCAGTCGGCACCGCCCGCGTCGCGCACGCTCGTGAACCCGCGCGAGAGCATCGCCTGCATGATCGGCAGCGCGCGTATGGCCGCGAGGATGTTCGGCTGTCCGGCGTTGGCGCCGAGATTCGCATTGGCCGCGAGCACGTGCACGTGACAGTCGATGAAGCCGGGCATCACGGTCTTGCCGCGCGCGTCGATCACGCGCGCGTTGGGGTAGTCGACCGGGCGGTCGGTCACTTCGACGATGCGCTCGCCTTCGATGACCACATGATGATGCTCGAGCAGCACGCCCTGCACGAGGTCGAGCACGTTGCCGCCCTGGATTACCGTCATGGACATATTCGTCATCCTTATTGAATTGAGGCGCCTGCGCGCCGGGCGCCGTGCCGTACGTCCTTGACGAAGAACGTGCCGGCCAGGCTGATCGCCGCTGCGACGATCACGTAGAGCGCGGGCGCCATGTTGCTGCCCGTGCGGGCAATCAGCCACGTGATCAGGAACGGCGCGAAGCCGCCGAAGATCGTGACCGCGAAGTTGTAGGCCACCGAGAGGCCCGTCGAGAGCACACGAGTCGGAAAGAGCTCGGCGAAGGCTGCCAGGATCGGCCCGGTATAGGCGGCAATCAGCACGCCGAACACGATCTGGAACACGAGCATCGACATCAGTCCGGGCGCGCGGTTGATCCACGCAAACATGGGCCACGCGAGCACGAGGATCGCGAACGCGGCGCCGCACAGAAACACGCGACGGCCCCAGAGATCGGCGAGCTTGCCGACCACGGGCGAGCAGCACATGATCATCAGGCCGCCCACCATGCCGGCGAAGAAGCCAGTCGATTGCGGCAGATGCAGCGTGCGCACCGAATAGGTCGGCATGTAGAACAGCAGCACGTAGGTGCAGACGGTCCACAGAATGACCATCGAAAAGCTCGCGAACGTCTCGCGCGGAAAGCGCGCGAGCACTTCCTTGAGCGGCGAATGCTCCTTGCCCTGCTCCTCCATGGCGCTGAACGCCGGCGTTTCGTCCATCTGGCTGCGGATGAAATAGCCCACCGGACCGACCAGAATGCCGAGCAGGAACGGCACGCGCCAGCCCCAGCTATGCAGCGCCTGAGTGTCGAGCGCAGTTGTGACGAAGGTGCCCGTGGCCGCGCCCAGCAGCACGGCGAAGCCGATGCTCGACTGGATCCAGCTCGAGTAGTACGCGCGCTTTTCGGGCGGCGCATACTCGGTGAGAAACGCCGTCGCGCCGCCCATTTCGCCGCCGGCCGAAAAGCCCTGCAGCAACCTCGCGGCGACGATCAGCAGCGGCGCGGCGACGCCCGCCTGATCGTAGGTCGGC
This sequence comes from Paraburkholderia sp., assembly GCA_035277805.1. Taxonomy (GTDB): domain Bacteria; phylum Pseudomonadota; class Gammaproteobacteria; order Burkholderiales; family Burkholderiaceae; genus Paraburkholderia. Next base: position 16,571 of record DATEJU010000433.1, read on the forward strand.
GCGAGGCCGATGAGCGCCGTGCCGAGTGCCATCAGCAGGATGGTGAGCGAGAGCGCCGCCTTGCGCCCAACCTTGTCGGCGTAGACGCCCAGCACGATGCCGCCCACGGGGCGCATGACAAAGCCCACGCCGAAGGTCGCCACGGTGAGCAGCACGGAGCTCAGTTCATTGCCGGTGGGAAAGAACAGCTTCGCGATGACGACGGCAAAAAAGCTGTAGACGGTAAAGTCGAACCATTCGAGGCCGTTGCCGAGCACGGTCGCGATAACGGCGCGGCGCCGCTGCCGCGCGGCCAGTTCGACACGGGGTGCTGCACCACTCTGTGAAAGCGCTCCTTGCATTGTCTCCTCCCTTTTCTGATCAAAGCCGGGGCTTGCTCGCATGATCGACATGCTAAGGACAATCGCGCTTTT
>DATEJU010000434.1:0-11740 GCA_035277805.1 Paraburkholderia sp.
GATCACGAAGCCGTTGATGCCCATGAGCGAGATGCCGCCTAGCGTCGAAATCAGCACGACCCAGTCGGGCAGGCGCGTGTCCTTGCCCACCAGCACGGGGCGCAGCACGTTGTCCACGGTGCCGATCACGAGCGTGCCGAAGAGCGCGAGGCCGATGCCCTTGGCGAGCGCGCCCGTCGAGATGAAGTAGATGGCGATAGGCACCCACACGAGCGCCGCGCCCACCGCGGGCAGCAGCGAGAGCAGCATCATCACGAAGCCCCACAACAGCGCGCCCTGAATGCCCAGCACCCAGAGCGCGATGCCGCCCAGCGTGCCCTGCACGAACGCCACGGCTACATTGCCCTTCACGGTCGCGCGGATCACGGTCGTGAACTTGCGGATGAGATGCTGCTTGTGCGATTCGTCGAGCGGGATCGCATCGCGGATGAGCCTGGAAATCTCGCGGCCGTCGCGCACGAGGAAGAAGAACATGTAGAGCATCACGCAGAAGCTCACCGTGACCTGCACCGTGATCTGCCCGACGCTCAGTGCACGCGTTGCGACGAACTGGCTGATTTGCGCGGCGCCAGCGGAAAGACGCTGCTGGAGGCCGGGCAGATCCATCAGGTCGTAGCGTGCGAGGAGGTTTTGCAGCGACTGCGGCAGCGCATGTACGATCTGGCTGAAGTAGGTGCCGAAGTCGAGACTGCCCGAGCGCACCTGCGAATATGCGTAGCCCACCTGCTGGATCAGCGTGCCCGCCACGAGCGTGAGCGGGAAGATCACGATGACCAGACAGATCATGAGCGTGATGAACGCGGCCAGATTGCGCCGCCGCCCGAGGCGCGCGACGATGCGGCGCTGCACGGGCTGGAAGATCAGCGCGAGTATCGCGCCCCATAGCACGGTGCTGAAGAACGGCGCGAGCACGAAGCACAGTGCGACGGAGACGACGAAGAGCAGCAGATAGAACGCGGTCTGGTGGAGATGCTTGTTGCCGTCCATGAGCGATGGATTCCTGTGGGTTCCGGGCCAGCGCAAACCCGGGCGAACGGGTGGCTTGCCAGTCATGATACGGCCTCGTGCGCGCCGCTGGCGGCAGTCTGTGCGCTGCCGCTGCCATATCGGTGCGACTCGGGCGGCGGCGTCTCTCTCGCGAGGTTCGCAGCCGGGACATTCGGGCGCGCCAAGCATGCAATTTAAATGCGCGCGCAACGATTTATGGCGACGGGCTCAACGCGCGCCGACGAGCCGCACGCGCGTGATTTCCGAAGGCGCGCCAAGCCGCTTGGGCGGCCCCCAGTAGCCCGTGCCGCGGCTCGTGTAGACCCACAGGCTGCCGAGTTTTTCGAGGCCCGCCGTGAACGGCTGCTGCAGCCGCACGAGGAAATTCCACGGGAAGATCTGCCCGCCGTGCGTGTGGCCCGATAGCTGCAGGGTGTAGCCCGCGTCGGCGGCGGCATGCGCGGTGCGCGGCTGATGGGCGAGCAAGACGCGCGTGTTCACGTCGGCGGGCGCGCCGCGCAGGGCGCCCTGCGGATCGCTGCGATGCGCGGGATCGAAGTGCCCTCCGGTGTAATCGGTCACGCCGGCGAGCACGAGCCGCGCGCCGTCGTGCTCGATCACCACGTGCTGGTTCATCAGCACCGTGAGGCCGATGCGCCTGAACTCGGCAACCCACGCATCGGCACCCGAGTAGTACTCGTGATTGCCGGTGACGAGGTAGACACCGTGATGCGACGCGAGCCGTCCGAGCGGCGCCGTGTGATTCGAGAGATGCTGCACGCTGCCGTCCACGACGTCGCCCGTGATCGCCACCACGTCGGCGTCGAGCTGGTTCACGGCGCGCACGATCGCATCCACGTAATCGTGCTTGATGGTGGGCCCAACGTGAATGTCGCTCAGCTGCACGATCGTGAAGCCGTCGAGCGCGGCGGGTAGCCCGCGGATCGGCACGTCGACGCTGCGCACGCGCGCGCGCCGCCGTGCGTTGAAAAAGCCGAACCCGCTCGAGCAGAAAGCGAGCGCGACGACGGCGGCGGCGCTGCCCGTGCGCCAGCTCGCGAGATCGACGCCGTGCGGCCAGATCGAGGCGACCGTCATGAGCGAGGCGAGCACGAGATCGCGCACGATCGTGAGCATGAGCAGCGACGAGAAAAATCCCATTGCGAGCATGCCGGTCCATGCGAGGCGATCGGCGAGCGGCTGGCGCTTGAGGCGGCGCGCGAGCATGCCGGGCGGAATCACCAGCACGGAGAGCACGAGCCACAGCACGGCAAGCCACTTGCCCACGGCGGGCACGGGCAGGTCGGGAATCAACCGGAAGCCGACATAGATGTGCAATAGCACGCCTATGGAAATGAAGCGGACCAGAAACGAGAGTCGGGGCATGTCGGGCCGATGGTGAGCTCAGGCAACTGAGGAAACTGGGGCAAGGAAGTGGGATGCGCAGGCACGCACACCGGGTGCGCCGCAACGCGCGGCGGCTTGCGCGAGGCCGGCGGCGCGCGTTGCATCGCAGCGGGATTCATGCCGATTTACTGCTCGTGCACTCGAGGCATTTTACCGACAGCGCAGCGTTCGTGCCGGAGCGCGGCTGGTCGGGTGCGGCGCTGCGGCATAACCCTGGATTGCCAATATCGGAGCGCCGTCGCACTATTTTCTCGCGGGCCTGTGTGCGCTATTAAACGTTCATTGAAGCGGCCCTGCCGATGGACTATGCTCGAATCGAGGCCCGTGCCGTTTCGGGCGCTCTGGGGGGAGATGGGTCATGAAAATCACCAAGCCGGACGTGCATGGGCTTCATGGTCATCATGTGGGTTACGAGGGTAGTCATGTCATGCTGCCGATGGTCGTGCTTTCGATCATGGCGGTGGTGCTGTACTTCGCGGTCAGGCACGTCGACATCCTCGAGATCGGCCGCAGCGCGCTATTCGACGTCGTGATGGTGTTCGTCGCGCTCGGCATAGCGGGGTTCTTCGGCGTGGCGGGAGCGTGGCTGCGCTCGCGCACGACCGACGAAGCGCCCGAGGGCTTTTGCTTCGTGGGCGCGCTGATCGGCGCGGTCGTGTTCTATATCGCGCTGCTGGCCTGAGGCGGCAGCGATCGCTCCGTGCGAGCCTGATGCTTCGAATGTTCGATCTCTTCGACGATACCCCGCAACCCGAGGTCGATTGGCATCCCGCGTGGCTCGCGCCCGCAGCGGCGGCCGAATGGCTTGCGCGCATCGTCGCCGAAACGGACTGGCGGCAGGAGCGCATCCGCACGCCCGGCGGCTGGGTCGACCAGCCGCGCCTGACTGCGTGGCAGGGCGACCCCGGCGCGGTGTATATCTATTCGGGAATCCGCAACGTGCCGCAGCCGTGGACGCCGGCCGTGGCCGAGCTACGCGACGCCCTTGCTGCGCTCTGCGGCGTGCGCTTCAACAGCGTGCTGCTCAACCGCTACCGCAGCGGCACGGACAGCATGGGCTGGCACGCCGACCACGAACCCGAACTCGGCCCCCAACCCGTGATCGCCTCGCTGAGCTTGGGCGCGACGCGCCGTTTCGACTTGCGCCACAACGCAACCGGCGTGACGCGCTCATTTCCGCTTTCGAGCGGCAGCCTGCTGGTGATGCGCGGCAAGACCCAGGCGCAATGGCGCCACCGAGTGCCGAAGGAGCCCGCATTGAGCGACGAACGGGTGAATCTCACATTTCGCGTGGTGATGCCAGAATTGCGCAATAAATAGGTGGATTGGCGTGTTTTGGCCACAAATTAGACGAAAATTCGCTGAAATTCCGCACTGTCAGAAAATATCACGCTATAAATCAGATTCGACTTTATGCGCATAAATATTTTATTCGCAGACTTGCGACAACAACCGGAGCGCCCTCAGTCGACGCCCAGGCGCCGCCGCACGGTGGCTGCGAGCCGGTCGAGCGGCAGCGTGGCCGCGCTCAATGCCGCGACATCGGGATAGTGTTCGCGTGCGATGTCGGTGAGCACCTGGCCGGGCGGCGCTTCGACCAGTACGGTCGCGCCCGACTCGATCATGACCGTGAGCGCGTCGAACCAGCGCACCGTGTAGCGCATGTTGGTGGCGAGGTCGGCGCGGATCGCCTCGCCGTCATAGAGCGGCCGTCCGCCGCGATTGTCGATGTAGACGCCTTCTGGCGAGCGAAACGGAATGTCACGCGACCACGCCACGAGTTGTTCCGCCGCATCGGCCAATAGTTCGCAATGCGAAGGAACGGCAACCTCGAGACGCTGTGCCTTGCGGGCCCCCGCCGCAAGCGCGCGCGTAGCGAAAGCTTCAAGCGCCGTGTCGGCGCCCGCCACGACGATCTGGCGCGGCGCGTTGACGTTGGCCACGTAGACGCGCTCGCTGCCGGCCTGCGTGTGCGTGTTTGCGAGTGTCTCGACCTGCGTCTCGCTGAGTCCCGAGACGGCCGCGAGGCCATAGCCCGACGGCCACGCGGACTCCATGAGTTCGGCGCGTTTTTTCACCATGCGCAGGGCATTGGCGAAGTCGAGCGCCCCGCAGCACACGGCAGCCGGATAAGCGCCTACTGAGAGGCCGGCGCTGAATTGCGGCGTCAGTCCCGTCTGGGCGAGCGCGCGAGCGTGTGCCACGCCGGCCACCACGAGGCCGATTTGCACCGCGACGGTCGATTGCAGCGCCTCGGCGGTGTCGAGCGCAAGCACGTCGATGCCGAGCGTTGCCGAGGCTGCGTCGAGCGTGGCGTGCACGATCTCGTGCTCGGGCAGCCGGTGCAGGAAGCCGGGGCTTTGCGCGCCCTGGCCGGGAAAGAGGCAGGCGAGGCTCATGATGGTTGCCATGGATCGGCGACGAGGCGTGCGCCGCCGCACGCGCGCGCGAGCACGCGCGCCTTGCCAAGCGCGTGCTGCGCGAGTTCGGCGAGCGCGACACCGCCCGCCGGCGTTTCCACCTGGGCGTCCACGCGGGTGCCGGCGCGCTGCGCGGCGTGCGCGAGCACGGCGGCGAGTGCATGGATCGTCGCCGCGTCGCTGGGTTGGGGCATGCGGATCAGCACATCGAGGTCGCTGGATTCGGTGAGCGTGGGGATTTGCGCGGCCAGCTCGAAGCCCGCGCTGCCCGTCGGTCCCCAGGCGAAATCGTGCAGCGGGCCTGGGGTTTCGCGCAGTGTCGCGAGGGCCACGAATGCCGCGAGCGCGGCGCGCCCAGGCGAGGGCGCGGCTGCGAGCAGCGCCTCGGGCGATATGGATGATTCGATATCCTCAACATCGATCCATGTCCCGAATCGCTCCGCACGCGTGGTGCCGCGCACGCCTGCCGCGACGAAGCCCGACGCGGCTTGCGCGCGGCGCACGACCGCAAACGGCGCGCGGGCGAACGCCGGGCGCACCCAATCGGGCTCGCCCTCCACGGGCGTGAGGCGTACGAGCCGCAGCAGATCGTGCGCGCGCCAGCGGGCGTTGTCCGCGCGCATTGCGTCGGGCGCGAACGGCGGTGTGGCGCACACTCGCATCAGCTTGCGTCCCACTGTTGCGCCAGCCGCTTGCGGACCTCGATCGAAGCCGCACGCGTGTGTTGCGCCGCTTCGCTCTGCAGGCGGTGCGCGAGACCGCTCTGGTCGGCGCGCGCCTCGCTCACCCTGCGCGCCAGCACTTCGCGCACACGCGCGATTTGCGCGTCGTCGGGTGCATCGGCGTCGACGTCAGCGATCAATTCGTCGAGCAGCCCGAGCTTCGCGAACGAGGCCATCGAATACGACATCGGCACGATTTTCTCGCCGAGTTCATCGAGGTCTTCGACGCTGCGTCGCGTGACGCGCGCCGCCGCTTCCTTGCCCATCGCGTGCACCATCGTGCCGGGCGCATCGAGCGCGACGATGCGGTTCGCCTGATAGCCGTGCGCGAGGAACGCGCCCGACATGGCCGGGCCGACGATCAGCGCCACCACGGGATGGCCCGCGAGGCGCGCGCTCGCATACGCGTCGACGGCGGCGGCGCAGGCGAGGTGGATGCCGAGCATCTCTTCGCGATAGCCGTACGCCTGGCTCTTCACATCGACGATGGCGACGATCGGGCGGCGCGTGCCGCTGGCGGCATCTGCGGCCATCGCCGCGCGCACGGTCTGCGCGAGACGCCAGCCCTGATCGAGTCCCACCACGTTGTCGCGCGCGCGCGGGAAGCGGTTATCGGGATCGGGCGCGACCGTGATGAAGCGTGCGGTCTCGCCGCCGAGCGGCGCATCGGCATATTGCACGCAGGGCACGCAGGCATCGTCCGGCGCGCCTGCGAGCGCGCGCAGCCACAGCGCGCCCCGGCTCAAATTCGTATCGCTCATGCCGGCTCTCCGTGCGGATTGGTAGACGAGGGCGATGACGTGCCGAACATCGCGCCCATCGTTTCGGGCGTGACGCTGGCGGGATCGATCTGCGCGAGCTTCTCGAGCGTGGCGTCGACCTGCTCGGTGCGATGCGCCTGCGGCACACCGCGCGCGAACGCGGCGCTCACGGCGGCACGCACGTCGTCGACGGCATCTTCCACGAGTGCATCGGCATAGCCGGTGCGCACGCGCTGTTCGCCGCCGATCAACTGCCACACATGACGGCGGTCGCTCGAGTCGAGTTCTTCGATGCCCGCTTCCTGCTCGATCACTTCGGGACCGTTCATGCCGAGACGGCCTTGCTTCGTCATCACGAGATACGAGCACAGGCCCGCCGCGAGCGACATGCCGCCGAAGCAGCCCACCATGCCCGCGATCACGCCGACCACGGGCACGTGGCGGCGCAGCGCGACGATGGCCGACTGGATCTCGGCGATCACGGCGAGGCCGAGATTGGCTTCCTGCAGACGCACGCCGCCGGTCTCGAACAGCACGACGGGGCGCACGATCTTGCCGCGCTCGCAGTCGGCGAGCGCGAATTCGAGCGCGGCTGCGATCTTGCTGCCCGATACCTCGCCGATGCTGCCGCCCTGGAATGCCGATTCGATCGCGCACACGACGGCGGGCTCGCCATCGAGCGTGCCGCGCGCGATCACGGCGCCGTCGTCGGCTTGGCAGACGATGCCTTGCAGCGGCAGCCACGGCGATTCGATGCGGTCGAATGGGCCAAGCAGCTCGCGGAAGCTGCCCTTGTCGAGCACGGCGGTGGCGCGCTCGCGCGCGGAGAGCTCGATGAAGCTCTCGCGCAGCAGGGTTTGCGTATTCGTGCCCGCGCTCATGCTTGCGCTCCTTGCGCGCCGTCCTGCGCCGCTTCCACGGCTTCGGCAAGCCGCAGCGCCACGACGCCGGGCGTCGCGCCGAAGTCGTTGATCTCGATGAGCGCCGCGCCGTCGTAGCGCGTGAAGAAGCGGTCGAGCACGCTCTTCCAGATATGGCTGTAGCCGTCCACGCTCGTGTGCACGACCACGCGCGCCTGCATATTGCTGGCTGGCTGCAGCAGCACTTCGAGATCGCCCGAGCCCACCACGCCCACGTGGGCGCGCGTCGTCACGGCGCGCTGCGCCGGATAGTCGAATGTCAGTTGTTCCATGAAACCGTCCTCCCGCCGATGCGGTGGTGAACCAGTCTGTCGATGAAGAGCGTCGCGGCGAGCAGATCGGCCGCGCCGCCCGGCGATGCGTTGAGTGCGAGCAGCGCACGCTCGAGCGCGTCGAACGCGGCGCGGCCCGCTCGCGTGGCGATGCCGCCCGCGTCGCGTACGCGCTGCGCGCCCGCTTTTGCGGCCTCGCGGCCGGCGAGGCCCGCGCGGTGCAGCACGCAGGTGTCGTCGAGCGAGGCCATGATGGCGAGCAGTGCGTCCACGCGCGCGGCCGCTTCGTCTTGCCCTTGCGCGCGGGCTGCATGGAGCGCGGGCAGGCCCACGCGAATCACATGCGGAAAGCCGTCTTGTGCTTCGCGCCGTGCACCGCCCACGTTGTAACGCTGGCGCACGCGTTCGCCGTTGCTTTGCACAGGTCGCGCGAGCAGATCGTCGAAGCGTGCGATCTGCGCCGCCGTTTCGGCGATTTCGGTCGCATGCGGACGGCCGCCCCGCGGATGGCCGCCCCGCGCAAATGCGCTTGCGTCATCCGCGGGCGTGTGCACGATGGTTGCGCCAGCAACCAGCAGGCCAACGATCCAGATCGCCCCGCGATGCGCATTGCTGCCGCTCGTCGCGCGCATCATCGCGGCTTCGCCGGCGCGACCAATGCGCGCGAGGTCGGTGCGGAGCGCGTTGCCTGGCGTCGCGCCGCGCGATGCGCGCGCGAGTGCCTCGAACGTGGGTTCGAGCGCGTGCGCGGAGCGCAGCATCGTCGCGAGATCGAGATCGACGTGCGCGCCGCTGCCGCGTGCATCCACGAGCGCGGGCTTGGGCGTGAGACGCGCTTCCTCGATCAGCGCATCGCGAGCGAAGCGCGCGAGTTGCGCGTCGGGGCCCAAGGCGGGATCGCCGGCTGCGAGTGCATGGCGTGTCGTTGCCTTCGTCGCCGTCGTTGTCCAGGAGGCCGCTGCGCCTTCGGCCAGCGTTTCCAGTGAGAGCGTGCGCATCGCGCTTACCAGCTACGGAAGCGCGCGGGCGGCGTATAGAGCCCGCCCGACCACGTCACGAGATCGTCGATGCTGCGTGCCGCGAGCAGCGAGCGTTTTGCGTCGCCGCGGCGGATGCCGAGATCTTCGGGGAACTGAACGATGCCGCGGCGGCGCAGCTCCCCGGTTTTCTGCGGCTGTGCGCGCAGGCCGATGGGCGTCACCCCCGCGACGGCCGCGAGTGCGGCACGCCGCTCGTCGATTCCTTGCGCGCGATGCAGGTGCGCGATGCCTTCCTCGGTCACGACGTGGCTCACGTCGTCGCCGTAGATCATCACGGGCGCAATCGGCATGCCGCTCTTTTCGCCCACGGCGATCGCGTCGAGCTCGTCCACGAAAGTCGGCTCGCCGCCTTTCTTCCACGTTTCCACGAGTTGCACGACCAGCTTGTGGCCGCGCGCAATCGCGGGTTGCGGTCCGCTTGCTTTGAGCAGCTTGAGCCATGCGTCGCTCGCGTGGCGGCGCCCGCGCGGATCGTGGCCCATGTTCGGCGCGCCGCCGAAGCCCGCGAGCCGGCCGCGCGTGACGGTGGACGAATTCGCATCGGCGTCGATCTGCAGCGTCGAGCCGATGAAGAGATCGACGCCGTACTGACCCGCAAGCTGGCACAGCACGCGGTTCGAGCGCAGGGTGCCGTCGCTGCCGGTGAAGAACACGTCGGGGCGCGCGGCGATATACGCCTCCATGCCCACTTCGCTGCCGAAGCAATGCACGCTCTCGACCCAGCCCGATTCGATGGCGGGAATCAGCGTGGGATGCGGATTGAGCGTCCAGTTGCGGCAGATCTTGCCCTTGAGGCCGAGCGATGTGCCGTAAGTGGGCAGCAGCAGCTCGATCGCCGCGGTGTCGAAGCCGATCCCGTGGTTGAGCGAAGTAATGTTGTACGGTGCGTAGATGCCCTTGATGGTCATCATCGCGGTGAGCACCTGCAGGTCGCCGATATGGCGCGGATCGCGCGTGAAAAGCGGCTCGACCGCGAAGGGCCGGTCGGCCTGCACGACCACGTCCACCCACGAGCCGGGAATATCCACACGCGGCAGCTCGTCCACAATTTCGTTCACCTGAACGACCACGATGCCCTGGCTGAAGGCAGCGGCTTCGGCAATCGTGGGCGTGTCCTCGGTGTTCGGGCCCGTGTAGAGATTGCCGTGACGATCGGCCTTTTCCGCGCACAGCAGGGCGACCTGCGGAATCAGGTCGACGAACATGCGCGCGTAAAGCTCCACGTAGGTGTGGATCGCGCCCACTTCGAGCCGGCCGTCTTCGAGCAGTTGCGCGACGCGCAGGCTCTGCGGGCCCGCGAACGAGAAGTCCACGCGGTGCGCGATGCCGCGCTCGAACAGCGTGAGGTGCTCGGGACGGCTGATGCTCGAAATCAGCAGATGAACGTTGTTGAGCTTCGCGGGATCGGCCTTGGCGAGCGAGCGCGAGAGAAAGTCGGCTTGCTTCTGGTTGTCGCCTTCGAGGACGACACGGTCGCCGGGGCGGATCAGCAACTCCAGCGCTTCGGTCATGCGCGTGGCGGGCAGGATGCCGTCTTCGAGCCAGTCGGCAATGGCGGCGAGGCGGCGGGCTTTTTCATCGCGGCGCGTGGTCCACGAGCGCGGCGCGCCCTGGGCGGAGTGGGGCGAAGTGGGCGTTTCAGCTTGAGGCTTCATCGGGAGTTCGGCTCCGTGAGCGGGGTGTTGCGGGAGAGGCGGAAGCGGCGGTGGAAGCAGCACCGGCGCGCCGCTTTTTGGCGGCGGGTTGCGCCGCTGCGCGCTCGGTCAGGAAACGATAGATCAATTCGCCCGTGCCCAGCAGGTGCGCAGCCACGAGCGCCTGCGCGGCGGGGATGTCGCGCCGCTTCACGGCGGCGAGGATCTCCGTGTGCTCGGCATCCGATTCGCCCTTGTAGGCGGGAAAGCCGAATTTCAGGCGCAGATAGCGCTCGCCACGGCGATGCAGCGTGGCGAGCATCTCCATCAGTTGCGGGCGGCCGGCGGGCGCGTAGAGGCTCATATGGAAGGCCTCGTTGCGCGCCACATAGAGCGACGGGTCGCGCTCGCGCGACGCGGCGGCGGCCAGCGCATTCACTTCGCGCAGCGTCTCGGCCGTGTGATTCGGAATCGCGAGGCCGAGCGCGAGGCTCTCCAGCGCCGAGCGGATCTCGTAGATCTCGCGTGCTTCGTCGCGCGAGAGCGAAGCGACGCTCGCGCCCTTGTTGACCTCGATGCGCGCCCAGCCTTCGCTCGCGAGCTGGCGCAGCGCCTCGCGCACCGGAATCGCGCTCACTGAGAAGTGGCGCGCGATCGCGTCCTGACGCAGCGGCGCGTCGGGCGCGAGCGTGCCCTCGACGATGGCGGTGCGCAAGGCGTCCGCGATCATGCGCGACGTGCTGGTGCGCGGCGCCGCGGCTGCGGCCAAGCCCGGCAACACGTGCGGCGTCGGCGGCGCGGTGTCCGTGGCGCTGCCTTCCAGGGGAAAACCATTCGTTGCGTGGCTCATGAGATCAAATATTATATATAAAACGATGACTTTGAAAGTCTCGGAAACCCGAAATGTGGGACGAAGCCTTCGCCACAAGCCGTGTCGCAAACCAGCCGGGACGGCGGCGGAAGAAGCGGGTTCGCCAATACCCCATGGTATTCCGGCGAGTGCTTCAGAGGATCAGAAGGGAGCTTGAAACAGCCGGCGCCAGTCCGGTTCGCGTTCCGTACCGCGTGGTGCCGCTTCGGCGCGTGCGAGGGATCACAGAAGAGAGAGGAGCATATGAATTCGATCACCGGGGCCGCGCAGCGCGCCCAGAAGACACCGCTCAACCGTTCGCAGATCGCAGGTTTCTGGGGCGCCTGGGCGGGCTGGACGCTCGACGGCATGGACTCGTTCATCTACGCGCTCGTGCTCACGCCGGCGCTTGCCGAACTGCTGCCACGCTCGGGTTATGCGGCGACGCCCGCGAACATCGGCCTCGCGGGCTCGATCCTGTTCGCGCTCTTTCTGGTGGGGTGGGGTCTGTCGTTCATCTGGGGGCCGATGGCGGACCGCTTCGGCCGCACGCGCGTGCTGGCGGGCACGATTTTCATGTTCGCGATCTTCACGGGGCTCTCGGCCACCGCGCAGAGCGTGTGGGCGCTCGGCATTTACCGCTTTCTCGCGGGCGTGGGCATCGGCGGCGAATGGGCGCTGGCGGGCACCTACGTGGCCGAGTCGTGGCCCGAGGATCGCCGCAAGA
>DATEJU010000435.1:0-22285 GCA_035277805.1 Paraburkholderia sp.
CGAAAACCGCATGTAGTCGGCGGCGGTGGAAACGAGGCCGCCGCCGCCGGAGATGAACGTGGGCGGCTTGAGGTACGGACTCGTGCGCGGATCGTCCTGCAGCGCCGGCCCTTGCTCCGATACCACCTTCGAGCCGAGCGCGCCGATCGCGTAACACGCGCAAAAACGCGACACCTTTTCCTCGGGCACGTAGAAGTCCGTGTCGACCATGCCCAATGGATCGAAGATCCGTTCCTTCAGGAAGGTCTCGAACGGCATGCCGCTGACCTTGCCGACGATATAGCCGAGCACGTCGGTGGCAACAGAGTAGTTCCACGCCTCGCCCGGCGAGAATTCGAGCGGCAGCGTGGCCAGCTTTTCGATCATCTCGTCCAGCGTGCCGTCGGTTGCCAGCTCACCGATCTTCAGCCGGCGATACGCCGCATCGACATTGGTGTTCTGCTGGAAGCCGTAGGTCAAGCCCGAGGTATGACGCAGCAGGTCGACCACGAGCATGGGGCGCGCGGGCGGACGCGTCTGGAAGCTCTCCATGAAACCGCCCACGTGTACGCCGAGCTTTTCCCATGCCGGAATATATTTGCTGACCGGGTCGTCCAGCGCGATCTTGCATTGCTCGACCAGCATCATGACCGCCACCGACGTGATGGGCTTGGTCATCGAGTAGATGCGGAAGATCGAATCCTCGGCGAGCGGCACCTGTCGCTCGCGGTCGGCGAAACCGAGCACCGAGTTCAGCGCGAGTCCGCCACGCCGCCACACCTGGGTGACGGTGCCGGCCAGCTTGCCGGTGGCGATATAGTTTTCGTCGAAGAAACGCTCGATGCGTTTCAGCCGTTCACTCGACATCCCCTGCTTGTGATTGCCTTCCATACCCTGTCCTCTCCTTTGCTGAGCGTGGCTCGCATTCGACCGGTTGGGCCACAGTATCCGTCATTCGGCGGGCTTTCGGCAAAAGACGGCGGGAATGCGGGCTTGCGCCTGGGGAGGGGTTGATGTCGACGGCCGCCGCGAACGGCCGCTTTTTCAGGGCGCGTCGTGAAAGATCAATTCCAGGCCGATGCGCTCGCCGCCACGCACGCGGCTGATCGCGTGCTTGAGCTTGACGCGGTAATGGCCGTGCACGCCTTCGACCGGGCGCTGCGCAGTCGCGATGATGGCGGCGTCACCGGACGCGAGCGGCACGACCATCGCCCGCGACTGCATGCGCGGGCGCTGCTCGGTCATGACGAATTCGCCGCCCGCCAAGTCATGCCGTGGCGCGCCGAGCAGCGCGACCACCTGAAACGGAAACACCTGCTCGCCCTCGTCGTGACGATGCAGCGCGAGGCGATCGCCCTCGCGCAGCCGGCTCAAATGCGATTGCGGCCGATGCTGTCCGGCGCGGCGGTTCGCATCGAGAAAGGCATCCAGCGCGGCGGGAAAGCGCTGTTCGAGGCCAGAAAGCGCTTGCCAGCGGTTCGCCATGGGCACGAGCCAGCGGTAGAGCGCCTCGCGCCACGCGTGCAAGAGCGGCGGCAGGCCATCGACGAAATAAAGCAGCTCGCCGCCACCGGGTTCCATCTGTGCGCACGATACCGCAACGCGCCCGGCGTCGCGCGGCTCGTCGAGCAGCCTCGCCAGCGTGCTTGCTTCGTGCGGATCGAAGCAATGGGGCAGCACGGCGTAGCCTTCGGCATCCAGTTGCGCACCGACGACGCTCGCATCGAAACGCTCGATCATGGCGTGCGCATTCATGCCGTCTCCAATGCCGCTGTTGATGCCGATGCAGACGGTTCGCGCGCATCGTGAAAGATCAGCCCGAGCGTGCGCCGCGTGCCGCTGCGCACGACGCTCACGCCGTGGCGCATCGCCACCTTGCGTGTGCGCACGCGCCCTGGCGTGGCGTCCTCCACGCCAGGGCGCTGGTTGACGGTGAACACCACCGCATCGCCCTGCCCCAACGCGACGACATCGGCAAGCTGGCCGTGGCTGCCCGTTTCGGTCATGACGAATTCGCCGCCCGTGAAATCCTCGCCCGGCGCCGAAAGCAGGATTGCCACCTGAAGCGGAAACACATGGTCGCCGTAAAGGTCCTGATGCAGGCAGTTGTAGTCGCCCGCGCGATAGCTGAGCATGAGCGGCGTGGGCCGCGTCTGCCCTGCCGCGTGACAGCGTGCGAGAAATGCATCGAGCTCGGCGGGATACTGCACGTCGAGGCCCATTTGCCGGTTCCAGCGGTTGGCGATGGGCGCCAGGCGCCGGTACAGCGCGTGGCGCAAGCGTTCGAGCAACGGCGGCAGCGGATAGGCGAAATACTTGTACTCGCCGCGCCCGAAGTTGTGACGCGCCATCACGATGCGCGAACGAAAGCAGTCGTCACGCGCATAGAGCGCGGCAAGCTGCTCGCACTGCCCCGCATGGAGCACGCAGGGCAGCACCGCATTGCCATGGCGATCGAGCGATGCGGCCGCGTCTGTCCAGATCGCGTCCCAATTCGGTTCACGATTCTTGTGCCGATTCGTGTCCGCGACGGCACCCCTTGGCTCAGCCTGCTTTGCATCGGTCATCGCTTGTTCCCGGTGAAAAATCGAGCAAACCCAGTCTAGCGCCACCACGGCCACATGAAACTCCGCAGCTTGCGCTGCAATTCCTCGCACGCCGCGCCGCGGCCGAAACTGCCGGCCAACTCGAACGAGAGGGAATGTTAGTATATGGCCCGCTGCATACGGCCCATTTGCCCGGCTACGCGCCCGACAGCCAGAAATGGCGGTATCTTGCCCCGACGCTTGCCTTGACGCTACAAACAGTGCGCGAACAGCGCGGCGCGCTGAAATTCGAGCCGACGATGTGCCATTGCCCGAATCCGGGCAACCTTCCCGCGCGCCGAATTCGATGCGCAGACCTTTAATTCAGTCATGACCGACCCGTTCTCCAACCGCGCATCTACGCTTGCGCGCGCAACCAATTCGCCGCGCTTCCTGCTGGCCCTGATCTGCCTGTACGCCTCCGCGGGACAGCTCGCGATCGACATCTACGTGCCCGCGCTGCCCGCGATGGCGCGCTACTTCGCGACCTCGCCGCAGGCGATCCAGTCGAGCGTGTCCGGCTATATGGCCGCCTACGCGCTCGGCCAGCTCATCTTCGGCCCCGTCGCCGACGCCTATGGGCGCAAGCGCGTGCTCGCGTCCGGGCTCGTGGTCTACACGATCGGCTGCGTGCTCTCGCTCGGCGCGCCCAACCTGGAGACCTTCGTGCTGGCGCGCTGCCTGCAGGGCTTCGGCATCGCCACGACGAACCTGCTCGCCAAGGCGATCATCACCGATACGTTTCGCGGCAAGGCGCTGATGCACGCGTTCACCTACATGTCGATCACGTGGGGCCTCGCGCCGATCGTCGCGCCCGTGATCGGCGCGCACCTGCAAACGTGGTTCGGCTGGCAGGCGTGCCTCGTGTTCCTGCTGCTCTATTCGCTCGCGATGTGGGCGCTGCTCTGGCGCTATCGCGAGACCTTGCCGCAGCCGGTGCACCTCGAGCCGCGCACGCTCATGGCGAACGCGGGCAAGGTGCTGGCGAGCCCGGTCTTCCAGAGCTGCTTTCTCGCGCAGGGCCTGTGCTACAGCATCCTGCTCGTGTTCAATATCGTCGGGCCGTTCATGGTGCTGAACACGCTGCACAAGCCGCCGACCTATTTCGGCTACCTCGCGCTCGGTATCGGCATGATGTATTTCCTCGGCGGGCTCTCGAACCGGCTGCACGGCCCCGGCCTGCCGAGCGCCGAGCGGCGGCTGCAGATCGGCTCGCGCGTGATGGCGGGCGCCGCCATCGCCATGCTGGTGCTTTCGCTGACGGTTGGCCTGCAGGTCTGGACGCTCGCGACGCCGGTGCTCGTGATGGGGCTGTGCGCGGGCGCGATGTATCCGACGCTGATGGCCAAGGGCAATTCGCTGTTCCCGCATATCGCGGGCCTGACGAGCGCGATACTCGGATGTGCGCTGCTGCTCGTGTCGTCGGCAATGATGGGGCTCGCGGGCTTCGTGTCGGTGCATGTGCTCACGCCGCTGGCGGTGTTCTTCGTGATCCTCGCGCTCACGGTCGTCGTCATGGTGACGAAGCTGCTGCGCTATCTGGAACGCATGGAGTCCGAAGCAATCGCGAGCGGCAAGGAAGAGGCCGTGTGAGCGGCACGCCCCTGACGCTTTAGCGCGCCCGCCACGCGCTATTCGCGGCCTTCGACTCGCGCCAACACCCGGTCGAGTGCCTCTTGATAGTGCGCGTAGCTGCCACGACGCGTTAGCTCGTCGTGCAATTGCTCATTGAGGCCGCCGGGCGTCATGACGCCCTCGATCATGGACGCAAAGGACTGGTCCGAGCGCGTCGCTTCGTGCGCGAGCCCCGCGCAGTAGCTCGACAAGAACGCCCTTGCGGCGGCGTATTTCAGGCCCTGGCGTACGAGCCAGGCCGCCTGGCTTTCCAGCACCGCGTAGAAGCTCGCCATGGTCGCCGTCACCGCCTGCAGCGCATCGTACTGATGCTCGTCCTCGACTTCGACCGCCTCGCCCATCGCGGAGAACAGCGTTTTCGCCAGCGCATCCGGTGGGCAGATGGCCGTGCTGCCTTTGCCCTCGGCAACGGCAGGCAATGGGATGACCCGCACGACGCTGGCCGCCGGGCAAACCAGGCGCTCCAATTTGGCGAGCGCAATCCCGGCGATGAAACTCAGGACGTGATGTCGGGAATCGAACTTCAATTCCCGGAGCACTTCGTCGGCGATTTGCGGCACGACCGCGAGACAGACCACGTCCGAGGCATCGAGCACGTCCTGGTTGCTCGCGCCAATGCGAATCCGCTCATCGAGTGCGGCAAGCTCGGCCGACGTCTTTTCGCCGCGCGGCGAGAGGGTGATACGGTCCCAGGCCATGCCTGAGCGGAGCCATCCGGTGACGACGGCTTTCGTAATCACGCCAGTTCCAACGAATCCGATACGCATCTGATTCCCGGTTCCATTCAAGCGTGGCGCGGTCTCGCCACAGATTGCGAGCAGGCGCCGACTGGCCTGCCCGCGTTCGTATCGCGACGCGTTCGAACGCGCCGCAACCCTGCGCTACGTTCTGCTCGGAGCCGATGCCTCGCTCAGCAATTTCCCGCGCGTCTCGGGCGCCAGAAGCTGGGACACGATACCGCCCACCAGGCAGATGACCGCCGCGATGAGCATGGTGTAAGCAATACCCAGCGAATCCATTGCGAGAGGCAAAAGAAGCGTTCCCAGCGCTGCGCCGACACGCGAAACGGCGGTAGCGAAGCCGACACCGATGCCGCGAATCTCCGTCGGGAATACCTCGCCGGGGTAGACGCCGCACAGCGTGGTCGAAACCGCATTGACCAGCGAAAACGCGAAGAAGCAGACCATCACCACAGTGGTGGAAACGTGCGAAAACAGCGCAACGCAAATCAACGCGACAGCCGAGATGAAGAACGGCGGAATCGCGAGCTTGCGCCGCCCCACCCGCTCGATGAAGATGACCGAGAGCGCGGTGCCGAGAACCGCAAAGCCGTTCAATACCAGACCGCCGGTCAGCCCTTCCTTGAGGCCCAATTGCCGCAAGACGATGGGCGCAAACGCGCCGATGGCGAAGTACGGCGTCACGTTGCAGACCCAAAAGGTCGAAACGAATACGGTCGCCTTCAAATAATCACGGGAGAAGAGCCGCCCGAATCCTTGCCGACCCACGCTGCTGGGCGCATGCAAGTCTCGCTGCTCCTGCTGGCTCATGTGTTCCGCCGCCACGCGCTTCGCTTCCGCATGCCGGCCCCGGCTCATCAGCCAGCGCGGCGATTCCGGCGTGCCAAGCCGCATCAGGAAGACGATGACCGTCGGGAGCGTGCTCAAGCCCAGGATGACATGCCATCCCGCCGTGGACGAAACCGTCAACGCCCATCCCAGCGCATAGGAGACCAAGTACCCCACGTACCAGGCGAGCTCGAGCACCGCGAGCAGCTTGCCGCGCAGGCGCGCCGGCGCGAATTCGGCGAGCAAGGGCCAGCCAATCGAGTAATCGGCGCCGATGGCGACCCCCATCAGCACGCGCACAAGGAAGAGTTGCCACGCCTCGACCACGAAGAACTGCGCAACGGAGCCGACCAGAAAAATGGCCAGATCGACGGTAAACATCGGGCGACGGCCCACCTTGTCGGCCAGCCATCCTCCCAACGGTCCGCCGAAAAAGATCCCAATCAGCGCCGATGCCCCGATCAATCCCTGCCACGTCGCGGACAGCGCCAGGTCGTGACTGATGGCGGGCATGACGATCCCGATGCTGCCGAGGATGAAGCCGTCGATCAACATGCCCCCGGATATCAGCAGGGTCAGCCTGGCAATGAATCTGCGGTGCTTCGTGGATAGCTTCGTCGACGCATGCGCCGGCATGGATGCTCCACTAGCAATGGCTTTTGACACGGGGACGTCTCCTTATTTCTTCTATTCAAGCAGTCGGCAAGACGATTGACGCCGCCGCCATGCGCCGGCAGCGAACGCCTTTTTGCGCCACGACGCAACGATCGTGGCGCTCGAACCTGGCCTTATTACAGGTCGAGAACGAGGTCCGAAGTCGGACGGCTGCAGCACATCAGCCGCATGCCCTTCTCGATTTCACGCGGACGGATACCGCCGTTGTGCTTCATCTCCACGCTGCCTTCGAGCACCTTGGTCTTGCAGGTGCCGCATATGCCCTGGCTGCATGACGATGGCAACGGCACGCCGGCCTTGCGTGCGGCGACGAGCACCGTCTGCGAAGCATCCATCGTGAACTCGCGGCCCGAGCGCGCAAGACGCACCGTATAGCCGACCTGTTCGGCAGGCGTGGGCGCCGGCTCTTCGGCACACTCCACGGTCTCCGCAAAATTGAAGCTCTCCTGATGATATCGGGAGGGGTCGTGCCCAGCCGCTTGGAGCATGTTTCGGGAAGCGTCCATATAGCCCCCCGGGCCGCAGATGAACACTTCGCGATCGCGGAAGTCCGGCACGTGCTCCGTCAAGAGCTCCAGACTGAGACGCCCCATTGGACCCGACCAATCCGGGTGATCCCCCAGCGCTTCGCATACGTGAATCACGCGAAGCTTGTCCGAGACGCCGCACAGCGTCGCAAGCTCCTGGCGGAAGATGATGTCTTGTGGCGTTCTCGCGCTGTGGATGAACACGATATCGCGGTTCACGCCCAGATCGAGCGCCGCGCGCGTCATCGACATCAACGGCGTCACGCCCGAACCCGCCGAAAGATAAAGGCTCTTGAGCGCCGGTCCCGACGAAGGCGTGAATACGCCCGATGGCCCGAAAGCCTTCAGCTCGACACCTTCCCTCATATTCTCGTGCAGCCAGTTCGACATGACGCCGCCCGGCGTGCGCTTGACCGTGATGGAAAGCGTATAGGGGCGCGTCGGCGGCGAGGAGATCGTGTAGCAACGGCTGACCTCTTTGCCGTCGACTTGCGCCGAGACGGTAATGAACTGTCCTGGCTCGAAGCTGAAGAGCCGGCCATCCGCCGTGCTGAACACGAATGTCCGCACGTCGTGCGTCTCCGCCGAGACGCGCGTGCAGATGAGCGTGCGCTGCTCGTGGCTCGGCCACTGCGCGTCTGCGCGTTCCCACGTATTCGCGCTGCTAAAGCGATCAAGCATGTCCTGCTCCTGCCCGATGAAACATGAATCTGCGGCTACGTTCATGGCGGCCTCAAACACCGTGCGCCTTCAGCTTCGCGTCGTACCAGCGCGAAAACTGGTCCAAGGCGGCTTCCGTGTAGTTCGAGAACGGCCCCGGCACGTAAGCCGGATCCTGCGTTCCCGCATGCGTGTTCGCAACGAGTTCCGCATCCTGATTGGTCGTGGCAACCCAGACTTCGGTCAGCCGCTTCAAGTCGTAGTCCACGCCTTCGACCGCGTCCTCATGGACCAGCCAGACCGTGCGCACGACCGTCTTGTCCGGCGCGATGGGCAACGCATACGCGATGACCGCATGGTCGCTCATCACGTGAGTCCACGAGTGGTGGCCCCACATGTGAACGTCGCCGAGGTCGCGACGCTCGACCCCGCCCAGCAGTTTCGTGCACGCCACTTTCGTGTCCAGTGTCTGCGATTCGTTCGCGCCGGAAATGACGAGCCGTTGCGTGCGGAAATTGGTGTCCACGCTTTCATCGAGCGATTCGAACGCGGCGCAAACGAGACCGTCCCTTTCCCAGTTCTCGCGGCAATTCGCATTGCGCTTCAGATAATCGTCATACGCTTCGAGCGCGTCTTCGCTCTGGCCGTCCGGACAGAAGCCGAAGTCTTCAGCGAGAAACGAATTCGTCAGCTCCGGATGGGTGCCCGCGCAGTGATAGCACTCGCGATTATTTTCCATCACGAGTTTCCAGTTGCCATTTTCGACGATCTCCATTTCATAGGCGATCTTCGTGCGCGTCAGATCGTACGGCGCGAAACGCGGGACCATGGTCGTCTCGAGCTTCGCGAAGTCGGCGGGCGGTTCGTCGGCGAGGCAAACGAAGATATGCGCGCCCACGGTCTTCACGTGAACGGGAATGAGACTGTGGCAGCCCGGGTCGAAGTCCTTGCCCATATGCGTCGAATGCTTGAGGCTGCCATCCAGATCGTACGTCCATTGATGGTAGGGACACACGAGCATCCCCACGCTCGCCTTGCCCGCCTTCTTCATGATGCGCGAGCCGCGATGACGGCAAACGTTGCGATAGGCACGCACGTTCTCGTCGTCGTCGCGCACGATGATGACCGACGCCTTGCCGATGTCCACCGTGTGAACGTCGCCCGGCTCGGGAACGTCGGCCGTCACGCCAACCAGAATCCAGAGCTTGTGAAAGAAGACTTCGACGTCCGTCTCGAAGACGTCCTGACGCCCGAACAACTCACCAGGCATGCCGTGTCCTTTCTTGCGGCAATCGATGAGTTCGCGGTGCGTTTGAATTTGAACTTCAGACATGGTGGGCCTCTTCATGAGAACGTTTTGTAGCGCCTGCGGCACTGATATGGCGGCAGTATTGGACCGGCAAAAAGCACCGTCAACGCGCTTTATAAGCTGGTTCACATTCGTTTAAATCATGCGAGAATTAGCGCGAGATGCAGCGCCTGAAAGAGGCCGTTCGCGGGCCATTCGTCCGGCTTCAAAACCAGGGTTTCCACTGAAAGAGAATGAAAACCACCAAAGCAACGAAAGGCTATCGCCGGATCGTTCCCTCGCTTACCGCGCTTGTCGAATTCGAAGCCGTGGCGCGCCTCGGGAGTTTCACCTACGCCGCCAGCGAACTGGGTGTCACGCAATCCGCCGTGAGCCGACAAGTGCGGTTCCTCGAAGAGACGCTTGGCGTGCGGCTCTTTCACAGGCTGCATCGCTCGATCGATCTGACCAGTGAAGGCCAGGCGCTGTACATGGTCGTCGCCGAGTCCATGCAGAAAATCGCCGGGGTGTTCGATCGCCTCGTGACAGGCACCGAGCAGCGCGAGCTCGTGCTCGCCTCGACCGCCGCGTTTTCGCAATTCCGGCTCTTGCCGCGGCTCGCCAAGCTCAAGAAGCTCGATCCGCCGTTGCAGCTACGGCTGAGCACCGACATGTTTACCGCCGACCTTCGGCACGTCGAGGTGGACGTCGCCGTGCGCTACGGCGACGGCACCTGGCCCGACGGAACCGCGACCTTGCTCTTCGACGTCGAAGTCTTCCCCGTCTGCTCGCCGGCGTTTCTGCGGGAATATGGCACGCCGCGCTCGCTCGACGAACTGGCCCAGATGGCGCTCGTCGAATCGGATGCCACGTCCGAGGGCTGGATGGGCTGGAACGAATGGTTCCGCGCGATCGGATACCGGCCCGCGCGCCTGAGCCTGAACAAGGTGCTGCGGTGCAGCCTCTACACCGATGCGATTCAGGCGGTGAGATATGGACAGGGCATTGCCCTCGGGTGGAACCGCCTCGTGGACGACCTGTTGCAGGCTGGCGACCTGGTCCGGATCGACCTTGCCACGTTCCGGCCCAGCGACGCGTATTTCGTCGTGGTTCCGCATGGCCGGACCATCACGCCGGTCATTACGCAACTGATCGAGTGGCTGCGCGCAGACCCCGCGCCGCGCTGACTTCAAGCGAATCGCACCGCTTCATTCAGGCGCCCCTCGTGCCTCGCCCATCGAATGACTTAAAGTCATGTGAGCATGAAAAGATATGCGGTTGACCGCGCTTTACGGCGTTTCGATACTGCAACGCGGGGACAGCCAGCCTTGGGCTTCGCGGCCGCGCTCGCCTCACGATTCACAGGCTTTGAATATTTCCGCTCGCCTCGATGGCGGCGCTCCTCCTGGTGCGGCGCGTCCCTGTCGCGAGCATCATCAGGAGATGAGTCATGTCGGTGGTTTCCACCATTCACGCCGTCGCGTCCGAAACGACGGAAGGCGTCGAGCTTCTACCCGACGGCGTTCTCGAGCGCGTGCGTGAATACCGTTTGCGGCGGGTGCAGCAACAACTTCGCTTGCAGCACGTGCCCGCCATCATCATGTATGACCCCGTGAACATCCGGTACGCAACGGACACGTCGAACATGCAGGTATGGACGGGCCGCAACCCAACGCGCTATGTCGTCGTGTTCGCCGATGGTCCCGTCGTCGCATTCGAGTTTCACAACTGCGAGCACGTCTGGGACGACGTCGCGATCAAGGCGGAAATCCGCGGATCGATCTGCTGGAACTACTTCAACGCGGGCCCGCAGGCCGCCTCCAAAGCACGGCAGTGGGCGCGCGAAATCGCCGGCTTGCTGCGCGAGCACGCGCCATCGGAAAAGCGCATCGCCGTGGACCGCCTCGATCCCGAGGGCACGTATGCGCTGCGCGAGGAAGGCATCGAGCTGATCGACGGCCAGGCGCTCATGGAGCAGGCACGCAGGATCAAATCGGCGGATGAACTCACCGTCATGAAGGCGTCGATTGCGGTGTGCGAGCAGGGCATCGAGCGGATGCATGCCGCGCTGCGGCCTGGCATGACCGAGCAGGCGCTGTGGGCCCATCTGCACTATGAAAACATCCGGATGGGCGGCGAATGGATCGAGACGCGCCTGCTCGCATCGGGCGCGCGCACGAACCCGTGGATGCAGGAATGCAGCGCTCGCGTCATGAAGCAAGGCGAGCTCATTGCGTTCGACACGGACCTCGTCGGCCCTTATGGCTACTGTGCCGACATTTCGCGCACGTGGACCGTCGGCCATGTCCGCCCCACCGACAATCAGCGGCAACTCTACGCCGCTGCGTACGATCAGTTGCAAACGAACATGGCGCTCATCAAGCCCGGTATGACGTTTCGGGAGTTTTCCGGGCGCAGTTGGGACATGCCCAGTCAATTCTTCCGCAACCGCTATAGCTGCCTCGCGCACGGCATTGGCCTCGTCGACGAGTATCCGTCCATCGCCTATTTCAAGGACTGGGCCGAGGGTGGCTACGACGGCATGTTCGAAAGCGGCATGACGCTCTGCGTCGAGAGCTACATTGGAGCAGAAGGCGGCCACGAAGGCGTGAAACTCGAGCAGCAGGTCTTGCTGACCGATGCGGGTTGCACGCCGCTGTCGACCTTCCGGTTCGAAACAGACTGGCTATAAAGGTGTGTTTGAGAGCGGGTTGGGGAGTGTGATGTTTTTTGGGCGCTCCCCCAACCCGACTCTCAGCCTTCAACGCTCCGGGCTCGATGGATATTCGATCAGGCCCAGATATCGCCTATCGTAAAGCCGTTCACGAAGGGATCGTCGGGATCGAGCACATACGTGTTGTAACCGTATATCCACGAACGCCCCGATATGGTCGGCACGACGGCCTTGATGCCGTCGATCTCGATCTGCTCCACGAGACGCCCGGTAAATACGGTCCCGAGTATGCCCTCGTGACGGAACGGCTGATTCAGATCCAGTTGCCCCTTGGCGAACAGCGTCGCCATTTTCGCCGACGTTCCGGTTCCGCATGGGCACCGATCGATCGCACCGGTCCAGGTGGCCGGATTATCGAAATCGATCTCGCCGCTCGCCACCGTGACAGCATTTTTCCAGTCCGCGTTCGCGTTCGTGGTCGGCCCCGAGAGCTGCGCGACCGTAATGCCGTAGCCCGGATAATGCGGATGCCTGACGGGCAATTGCTCCTGCGCCGCTTTGAGAATGAGCGCTGAAATCCGCGTAATTTCGCGGCCGTGCTCAGGAATGAGTTCCAGCCCCTTGAATTGCCGCACGTCTGCGATGACATAGAACATGCCACCCCAGCCTACATCGACCGTGACCTTGCCGAGATGCGGCACATCGATCACGGTATCGACATAAGGGGCGAACGCCGGCACGTTCTTGAAGGTGACCCGGGTCACCTTGCCATTGGCGCATTCGGCCCGAATGCCGATCAAGCCCGCGGGCGCTTCCAGCTGAAATTCGGTCACGGGCTCCTGCATCGGAAGCATGCCTGTCTCCAGCAGGACCGTTGCAACCGAGATCGTGTTTCCCCCGCTCATCACCGGATATTCGACCTGCTCCATGATGATGTAGCCCGCTGCGGCGTCCGGATGTTTCGCCGGCACGATCAGGTTGCAGCACAGCGGAGGATAGCCGCGCGGCTCGCGCAGCATGAGCTTGCGGATTTGATCGTCGTTTTCTTCGAGCCACTTCATCTGCTCGTAGACGGTATTGCCCGGAATATGCGGCACGCCGCCGGTAATCACCCGCATGGGTTCGCCGGCGTGTGTCTCGACGGCATGAAAGGTACGTTTAAAGGCCATGTTGCTCTCTTGACGCGTTGCCGTTGCGTTACTTGCTGCCGAGCCAGACAGCGAACTTCTGGTTCAGATCGTCGCCGTGGTCGGCCCAGAAGTTGACGTCGACATCGACGGCATCTTTCTGGTTTGCCGGGTTTGTCGGCAAATAGGGCGTAACGGCAGGATTGATCAGCGGAATCGACGATTTGCGCATCGGCCCAAGGGCGGTATCGTCCGACAACTTCGCAAGCTGCCCGGTCGACGTGGCGAACTTCACGAAGTCTTCGGCAGCCTTCAAGTTCCTGGTGCCCTTGACGATCGCGTAGCCTTCGATGTTCTTGACTTCGCCATCCCAGAGAAAGCCAAAAGGCTTCTTGTCCTGCTCGACCGCGACCCAGATACGGTTCGGGTAAGCGCTGGTCATGGTCACTTCGCGATCGGCGAGAAGCTGCGGAGGCTGAGCACCGGCTTCCCACCATACGATGGAGGACTTGATCGTGTCGAGCTTCTTGAATGCGCGGTCGACGCCGGCGGGCGTGGCGAGCACCTTGTACACGTCGGCGGGCTTCACGCCGTCGGCGAGCAACGCCCATTCCAATGCGCCTTCAGGCGACTTTCTGAGGCCACGCTTTCCGGGGAAGCGCTTGAGGTCGAAGAAGTCCGAGATGGAAGTCGGCTGGGCGCCTTTGAATGCGGTCTTGTTATACGTGATCATGGTGGACCATGCGACGTTGCCCACCATGCAGTCCGACAAACCGCCCGGCAGAAAGTCGGATTTCGCCGGAGTACCCGTTTTTCCGGGCGGCAACATGGCGGGATTGATCTTCTCCAGCAGGCCCTCGTCGCAGGCGCGTGCAGCGTCCGCAAGCTGCATGTCCACCACGTCCCACGTCACGTTGTTCGTTTGCACCTGGCTGCGGATCTGCGCGATGCCGCCGTTGTACGTGTCGACCTGGACGTTCGTTCCGGTCTTCGCGGCAAACGGCTTGGTTGCCGTGGCGACCTGGGTGTCCTGATAGGACCCGCCCCAGGAGGCAAACATGAGGCTGCTTGCAGAGGCAGCGGTACTCATCGTGGCGACTGCAGCAAGAGCCACAATCTTCGGGGTCAACTTCTTGTGCAGTTCCATTCCTTCCACTCCTTGGCGACTCAAATGACGCATATCGCGTCGATGGCTTTCAGGTTAAAAAAACATCTTCCGCTTTCCCGGCAACTACTTCGCAACCCTTACTAATTGGCGTGCTGTCCCGCCTGTTTGGCGGGATGGCTGGCGCTTGAAATCTTTGTCCTCGCCCGAGGGTCCTCGCGTCGGCCAGAGACAGACTGAACTCATGTTCAGCACGCAAGGCACCGTCTCTGCTCGCGCCTTTGACTGAACAATAGTTCAACAAAAGAAAGGCGAGGAGATCTTCTGAACGGCATAATAGCGCGTCAAAAAGGTATGAGAAGCGCAATTTCCACATTTCCAGCGCGTTCCCGCCGAAACCCAGGGAAAATCACGATGCTTGGCCCCAAAATATGCTGAACATCTGTTCAGGTCGATTATATTCAGCATCACCAGCCCTTATGAACACGAGATCCCCCGGTTTGCGTCGCTAGTATCGGAAGATGCGCCCGGTCCGGCGCTTGAATGCCGTCTCCGGTGCGCTTCACATGTTCGGGTAATTGGGACCGCCGCCGCCTTCCGGCGTCACCCACACAATGTTTTGCGTCGGGTCCTTGATATCGCAGGTTTTGCAATGGACGCAGTTTTGCGCATTGATGACCAGCTGGCTGGCGCCGGCGGCGTTAGCCGTGAACTCATACACCCCGGCGGGGCAAAAGCGTGACTCCGGTCCGCCATAGCGCTGGAGGTTCACGCGTACCGGTACGGACGCATCCTTTAGCGTGAGGTGGGCGGGCTGATTTTCCTCGTGATTCGTATTCGAGAGAAACACCGAAGAGAGCCGGTCGAAGGTGAGCTTGCCGTCCGGCTTCGGATAGACAATCTCTTTGCATTGACTCGCCGGGCGCAAGGTCTGATGGTCCGCGTGCTGGTGATGCAACGTCCAGGGCACCCGGCCGCCCAGCACCTTTTGTTCGAGGCCCACCATCAGCGTGCCGGTGTACAAGCCCTTGCTCATCCACTGTTTGAAGTTGCGGGCGCGGTATAGCTCGTCCTTGAGCCATGAGCGCTCGAAGGCTTCGGGATATGCCGTCAACACGTCATGCTGGCGAGCGCCACATACCGCGCCAAACACGGCCTCGGCGGCCATCTTGCCCGTGGCAATGGCCGCGTGGCTCCCCTTGATGCGCGATGCGTTCAGAAACCCGGCCTCGCAGCCGATGAGCGCGCCCCCCGGAAAAACCAGCTTGGGCAACGACATCAATCCGCCCGCCGCAATCGCGCGCGCGCCATATGACAAGCGCGTCCCCCCTGCGAGGAATTTGCGAATCTCGGGATGTGTCTTGTAGCGCTGGAATTCCTCGAACGGCGACAGATAAGGATTCGTATAGCCGAGGCCCACCACGAACCCCACCACGACCTGATTGTTCTCGAGGTGGTAGAGGAACGAGCCGCCATACGTGTCGCGCTCGAGCGGCCAACCGGCGGTATGAATCACGAGCCCGGGCTGATGAAGCTTCGGATCGATTTCCCAGAGCTCCTTGATTCCAAGCCCATAAACCTGAGGGTCCGCCCCTTTGCGCAGCTCATACCGCTCCATGAGCTGGCGGCCAAGATGACCGCGCGCGCCCTCCGCGAAGAGCGTGTACTTCGCATGCAGTTCCATCCCGAGCTGGAAGGCGTCGCCGGGGTTGCCATCCTTGCCGATGCCCATGTTCCCGGTGGCAACGCCACGCACCTCGCCGCGCTCGCCATAGAGCACCCCGGCCGCCGCAAAGCCCGCAAAAATGTCCACGCCGAGTGCTTCGGCCTTCTGTCCCAGCCAACGGGTGACATTGCCCAGGCTCACGACATAGTTGCCGTGATTCCTGAAATTGTCGGGCAACAGCCAATTGGGAACGCTCCGCGCCCCATCCTTCGAGAGAAACAGAAAGCGGTCCTCCGTCACCTCGACGTTCAACGGCGCGCCCTGTTCCTTCCAGTCCGGAATGAGCTCGCTCAGGGCCCGTGGGTCCATGACCGCGCCCGAAAGAATGTGCGCGCCCACTTCGGAGCCTTTCTCCAGCACGCAAACGCTCACCGCCTTGCCTTGCGCCTGGGCGAGCTGCTTCAAGCGAATTGCCGCCGACAACCCCGCAGGACCGCCGCCTACGATGACGACGTCGTACTCCATGGATTCGCGCGGGCCGTATTGCTCAACGAGGGACTGTGTATTCATGTCGATAACCGTATGCGGGCAAGCTGGCGGCCGTGGACTTCGGCAAGGCCGCCCCGAGACTGTGCAACGCCCAGTGCGTCACGTGCTGCGCATCGTAAGACCGAACGTTTTGAGGCCCCGCTGAAATAACGCCCGCTTATGCTCCACACAACCAGACGTTGCATTCGTCGCACGCGTGCACCTCCCGTCCGGATGCGCACCCGCAAGCCGATACCAGTGCGCCCTTTTGCTAATAATCGCCGCGGCTTATATTTACGTCCCCCGTTTTTCTTGCGGTCAAACTGTGCCCACGACTTGACCAACGAAGGAAGCGGAATCGTGAACTCATACGATGTGGTTGTGATTGGCGCCGGGGTAATCGGCAGTTCGGTGGCGTTCCAGCTTTCGAAGCTTGGCGCGAAGAACGTCCTGGTGCTCGACCGTGGAACGATAGGAGCCGGAACGACCTCGCAGTCGTCGGGCATTCTGCGCACGCATTACTCCGTCAAGGAAAACGTGGAGCTGGCGCGCAAATCCTGGGATGTCTTCAACAACTTCGCCAGCTATCTGGGTGACGAAGAGGCATCGTGCGGCCTCGTGAAGTGCGGCTACATGATTGTCGCGAACGAAGGCGACAAGCTCGAGCCGTTGCGCGCGTCGCTCAATCAGCAGAAGGAACAAGGCATTCCGCTCGAGCTGCTCAGCGCGCAGCAAGCAAAGGAGCTCCTGCCCATCGCGCGTTTGGACGACGCCGCGCTGATCGGCTACGAGCCCGAGGCCGGCTTCGCCGACGCCTACCTGGTGGCGACGAGCTTCGCGCGCGCCGCGCGCCGCGGCGGCGTGACCATCCGCGAGAACGCGACGGTGCACAAGATTCTCTTCGAAGGCAACAAGGTCGTGGGCGTTTCGACGAGCATCGGCGACTTCGCGACCTCGATGGTCATCAGCACGCAGAACATCTGGACTCCCGAGCTTGCAGGCTGGACCGGCCGCACGCTGCCCATCATGCCGGAACGTCATGCGGTGCTGGCGCTCGAGTGCGACGCGGCCAAATACACCTTCACCATGCCGGTCTTCAAGGACCTCGCCTCCACCGGCATGCTGTACTACCGCAGCTACGGCGGCAATCAGATGCTCGTGAGCGAGGGCGTGGTGGGCGAGAAACTGAGCACGACGGAAACCGAGCAGGGCGACATTCCGATGGATTACGTCGTCGAAGTGGGCGCGCAGGTTGCCGAGCGCTTCCCCGAATACGAAACCGCCGGCATTGCCTCCTCGTGGACCGGCGTGTACGACGTGACCCCGGACTGGAACCCGGTGCTCGGCAAGCTGCCGGGCGTCGAAGGCCTGGTCGTGGGTTATGGCTTCTCGGGCCACGGCTTCAAGCTCTCGCCCACGGTGGGCCGTGTGCTCGCGCAGGAAGCGCTCGGCCTGCCGACCGACGTTTCGCTCAAGCCGTATTCGATCGAGCGCTTCGAAACGGGCGAGTTGCTGACGGGCAAGTACGGCCTGGGCGCGGTGTCCTGAGGCGCGGCGCATGTCGGCAAGCGAAATTCGCGCAATCGCCGCGCTCCCCGTGGAGCGCTGGCGCAACGGCGGCGGCGTCACGCGCACGATCGCGTCGGGTGGCTCGGGTGAGTGTCACTGGCGAATCAGCCTCGCCGAGGTGGAACGCAACGGGCCCTACTCGCGATTCGAGGGCATCGCGCGGCAGTCTCTCGTGCTTCGCGGCGGCGGTGTCGTGCTGCGCGAAAAGAGCACGGTAGTGACGCTCGAGCCGTTCGAAGCGCTCGAGTACGACGGCGACGCGAACTGGAACGCGACGCTCATCGACGGTCCGGTGACTGCGCTCAACGTCATGACCACCAAGGGACGTTATCGCGTGAGCATCCGGGCCATCGTGGAGCCGCTCATCGTGCAGCCGGGTTGTCCGATTGCCGCTCTCGCGCTTCACGGTGCTTGCGCGTGGAATGAACCCACGGGTGAAGCATCGGGCGAGATCGCAGCCGGCCAGTTTCTGATCGCCGATTGCCTCGATCGCGCCATGCGGTTCTCGCCGACTACGCCGGCCGCCGCGCCAGATAATAAGCATACCGAAGAACAGCAATTTCCCGTGCTGGTGACCATTCGATCCGCCGGCGCGCACGAATGATTGAATCTGAGGAAGATGAGATGAAAGTGATTACCGCAGTAAAGCGCGTCGTCGACTACAACGTGAAGGTGCGCGTCAAGTCCGACCACACTGGCGTCGACATCGGCAACGTCAAGATGTCGATGAACCCGTTCGACGAAATCGCCACCGAAGCCGCCACGCGGCTAAAGGAAGCCAGCAAGGCCAGCGAAGTGGTCGCCGTTTCCTGCGGCGTTGCGCAAAGCCAGGAAACCCTGCGCACCGCGCTGGCGATCGGCGCCGACCGCGGCGTGCTGGTCGAGACCGATGCCGAGCTTCAGCCGCTCGCCGTCGCGAAACTGCTCAAGGCGGTGATCGAGAAGGAACAGCCGCAACTCGTCATCCTGGGCAAGCAAGCCATCGACGACGACGCCGGCCAGACCGGCCAGTTGCTCGCGGCGCTGCTCGACTGGCCGCAGGCGACCTTCGCCAGCAACATCGAAATCGACGGCTCGACGGCCACCGTCACGCGCGAAGTGGACGGCGGTCTCGAAGTGATCTCGCTGCAGTTGCCGGCCATCGTCACGACCGACCTGCGCCTGAACGAGCCGCGCTACGTGACGCTGCCGAACATCATGAAGGCCAGGAAGAAGCCGCTCGAAACCGTCACGCCGGAGTCGCTCGGCGTCGACCCGTCTCCGCGGCTGAAAACGCTCAAGGTGGTCGAGCCGGCCGCGCGCAAGGCGGGTGTGACCGTTCCGGACGTCGCGACGCTCGTCGAGAAACTGAAAAACGAAGCGAAGGTGATCTAAATGACGACTCTTGTTATTGCCGAACATGACAACGCGCAGCTCAAGGCTGCCACGCTGCACACCATCGGTGCCGCGCAACAGCTCGCCAATGGCGTGCATGTGCTCGTCGCGGGCAGCGCAGCCCGCAGCGTCGCGCAAGCCGCCAGCCAGGTCGCTGGCGTGGACAAGGTCATCTTCGTCGACGCGCCCCATCTCGCCGACGCGCTGGCCGAGAACATCGCCGCCCAGGTCACCGCCCTCGCCGGCGACTATTCGCACGTGCTCTTCCCCGCAACGGCGGCAGGCAAGAACGCCGCCCCGCGCGTTGCCGCGAAGCTCGATTCCGCGCAGATTTCCGACGTCATTGCGATCGACTCCGCCGACACGTTCCAGCGTCCCATTTACGCCGGCAACGCCATCGCGACGGTGCAATCTCCGGACGCGGTGAAAGTCGCCACGATACGCACGACGGCATTCGACGCTGCGGCAAGCGCCGGCGGCAACGCCGAGATCGTGGACGCGCCCGCCGTTGCCGATACGGGGCTGTCGCGATTCATCCGCCGCGAGATTGCAACGAGCAATCGTCCCGACCTCACGTCCGCACGCGTGGTGATCTCCGGCGGCCGCGGCCTCGGCAGCGCCGAGAACTTCGCGATCCTCGCCCCGCTAGCGGAAAAGCTGGGCGCGGCGATTGGTGCATCGCGCGCCGCGGTGGATTCCGGCTTCGCGGCCAACGACCTGCAAGTGGGTCAGACCGGCAAGATCGTGGCGCCTGAGCTTTATGTTGCTGTGGGTATTTCCGGTGCGATCCAGCACCTCGCGGGCATGAAGGATTCGAAGGTCATCGTCGCTATCAATAAGGATGCCGAAGCACCCATTTTCGGCGTGGCCGACTACGGCCTCGTGGATGACCTGTTCGACGCCGTGCCGGAGATGGTGAAGGCACTCTAGTGCTGCTGGTCGTTTGCAGGTACGAAAACCATGCCGTGCGGGCTGGTCAGATTGGCGACCAATGGCAGGAGCGCGCCGCTGTGCAGATCGAGCTGCCCCACGTAAGCGGGCACGGCAGGCGCGCCGTTCGCCGCGGCGACGCCTGTCGACGCGGAGAACGCAGCGCCTTGCTGCCAGACATCGGCGCTGATCTTGTAGATCCTGTTTGCGTTCGTGTCCGAGACGAGCAGATAACCCTTTCGGGCGCTCGCAAACACCGTGTCATCAACCTGCACGTTGCCGAGGAGCGGCAAGTATTGAATTTGCGGCTCCGCTCCCGGTGCGCGCCAAACGATAAGCTGTCCGTCTCCCTGGTCATCCAGCAGAACGTCGCCCGATGGCGTGAGCGTCATCGAATCGGGATCGGTCAGGTTCAGCCGCTTGACGGTGCCGAAAGGAATGTTGCTCGCGTTGGGCGTGCCCGGGAACACCGCGGACACGTCGACCGTGCCGTTCGATTCGAGGATTCCACGCACGATTGCAGGCCCGGTGTTCTCGCCTTGCGCATTCAGCGTGGGATTGGACGCGCTGAAGTAAGCCTGGCCGTCCTTGAATACGATGTCGTCGTAGCCGCCGCCATGCGGCGTCTTGCCAAAGACATAGCGAGCCGTGCGGCCCGTGGCCGAATCGATCGTGACAAGATTCGGGCTGGCGTCCTCGTTCTGCATGGCCCAGATTTCACGTGTGTACGGATTGACCTTCAGGCCGTCGTTGTGGCCTGTCACAGTGAACGTCTTCAGAACCTTGCCGTCTTCCGAGTATTCGACGATCGAGCTCTGTGCGTTGCCCGATCCGTCCGGTGCTCCACCGTTGCCGTAGCCGACCCAGACGTGGTTATCGAGCACGGCAATCGAGTCGGGCGCGCTCGACCCTGCGGGAGCGGTCGCGAAGACGCTCACGGTGAACCCCGGTGTGGCCACGGGCTTCGGCGGCGTCTGTGCCGAGGCGCCGGAAGCAAAGGACAAAACCGCGAGGGCAAGCGCGCTGCAATGAAACATGCGGCGTGCTGCCGCGACGGACCGGATGTACTCCATGTTCGGCTCCTGAGAGGTGTGGGTTATTCGCGAAGACAGGTCTGCGATGGAAGCGCGGCGACTCGACTGGAAGTCATGCGATGTAACGGCGCGTAATACATGGAAGCATGCGATCGTGACCAATAGGTGTCACAGCAAATTAAAAAAAACAGCAAAAAAATGCCGTTAGCAATCGGTAAGTTTCGCGGCTCGCGAATCGTGCAAAGTCCGTTGTGACAGGTGCGCGTAGCGCGGCGCCCGACAAAAGACATGCGCAATCAGACGCGGCCCGCGTCCGCGTATTGAACGTGTCTCTAGGAAGCTACGCCGCCCCTCAGCACCCGGCGTGACACCCATTGCGAAAGCCGGTCCAGATACAGGTAGATGACAGGCGTGGTGTACAAGGTCAGTACCTGCGAAAGCAGGAGGCCGCCGACGATCGCCACCCCCAGCGGCACGTGAATTTCAGATCCTGCGCCACGGCCGAGCGCCAGCGGCAACCCGCCCAGAATCGCCGCCATGGTGGTCATCATGATCGGGCGAAAACGTAGCAGACAGGCCTTGCGGATCGCCTGTACGGTATCGAGCCCTTCGACCCGCTCGGCCTCCAGCGCGAAGTCAATCATCATGATGGCGTTTTTCTTGACGATGCCGATCAGCAAAATGATGCCGATCAGCGAAATCACGTCCAGCTCGAGCCCGAAAAGCCGGAGCGCCAGCAAGGCTCCGAGACCGGCCGATGGCAATGTGGACAGGTATTCCTCGGCACCGTGCTCAACTCCACAGCCGGAACGATAGCTGACAAGATCGGCGTGGACCGTCTTGAAGTCGCCAAGGAACTGAACCGCATGCACAGCGACGCCATTGTCGAGCGCGAGAAGCGGGAAGGCGGCGGCAGCGGCTACCTGTACTGGCTCTCGCACGCTGACGCTGTCGAGAAGCTCGAATCGGCCATTGGCACACCGACTATGCAGGCGCCTCCTGATCCTATTCCGACGTCTCCAGCAGTGGAGACAAAACCGGAAGTTTCCAAGGAAGATCCGTCCGCCTACGTGCTCAAGATCGCCGAGCTAGAAAGGGAACGAGACGACCTGCGCACGAGGATCTTCGACCTCACGCGCACCGGGGCAAATCGGCAGGACAAGATCGCCGCGCTCGAAGCGAAGCTCGAAACGTCCCGCGCTGAAGTGGATGCCATCACGAAGCAGTGCGATGAGTTTCGCCACGAGAACAAGAGCCTCAAATCGAAATGCAGCGATCTGCAGATTCAACTCGACGAGTTCGAAGAGCGCCAGCGTTTCGAGATGTGGTTCAAGTCTCGCCCTGAGTTCACCTCGCAGCCG
>DATEJU010000436.1:0-68955 GCA_035277805.1 Paraburkholderia sp.
TCGTGGTGGAAGCCCGCGCTCATCAAACCAATGATCGTGAGACCCGGAATGATGAACTTGAAAATCGTGATGGCGCTATTGGCACGCGCGAACAGCTTCACACCCCAGTAATTGAGCATGAAGTAGATGATCACGAGTATCGCGGAGAGGAATAACCCTGAATGGGTTAATGATCCGTCGACAAAGAGCGCGTGTGCCCAGGGGTAGGGCCAGGTGCTCATGTACTGGATTGAGGCTTCGGCTTCGATGGGAATCACCGAAACGATGGCGATCCAGTTGGCCCACGCGCTGATAAAGCCAACGAGTGCGCCGTGCGAGTAGCGGGCATAACGGACCATGCCGCCCGATTCGGGGAACATCGCGCCGAGTTCGGCGTAGGTGAGTGCAATCGCGAGAATGACCACAGCGCCGATGATCCAGGCGCAGATAGCAGCGGGACCGGCAATCTTGGCAGCCTTCCACGCGCCGAACAGCCAGCCCGAACCGATGATCGACCCGAGGCCGGTGAACATCAGCGCGAACGGCCCGATATGTCGCTTAACAGAACTACTCACATTGTCTCCTTATCTCCAGATCACAAGGTATCGCGGCGACTTTCGTCGGAGCCTTGTTCTCGTCACACGCATTTTCGCCGCGCCTTCAATGCTTGTATGCGCATTGAAAGGCCGGGTGCGGCCAGGCGGCTATAAATGCTGAAGGCGGATACTCGTGCGACTTGGCCTGGTGCGTCCAATGCTGATTGCACATGGCTTCATGCGAAATTTGCATAATGGACATAACAGCCGGAATATATAGGGAGAATCGCATGCGCGTCGTGCGCATGGAGTAGCGTCGAACGTATGCATATTCATCTATGTCGTGCGCACGTTCAAGACGATCAGGCAAAAGAAGCGGATTATTCGGCATGGTCCATTGCAGGCGCCGTGCCTACACTCGTACGGTTATTCGTCCGCGCGTCCGAGCCGGACATCGTCACCCTCACAGCACAGAAAAAGGTCGAACAACATGGTCCAGATTGTGGTGAATGGTCAGCGCCATCAATTCGATGGCGATCCCGAGATGCCTTTGCTCTGGTATCTGCGCGACGAGCTCGGGCTCACGGGGACGAAATTCGGTTGTGGCATGGCGCTGTGCGGTGCATGCACGGTGCATCTCGATGGGCAGCCCGCGCGCGCCTGCGTGACGCCGGTGGGTTCGCTGCAAGGCCGCAGCGTGACGACGATCGAGGCCATCCACGAGCAGAAGGTAGGGGCCGCCGTGCAGGCAGCGTGGATCGGGGCACAAGCGCCACAATGCGGCTACTGCCAGTCGGGGCAGGTGATGTCGGCGGTCGCGCTGCTCGCAACGAAGCCCAACCCCACCGACGCCGACATTAGCGACGCGATGAGCGGCAACATCTGCCGCTGTGCGACCTATCAGCGGATTCGCGCGGCGATCCATCACGCATCGGAGGCGTTAAAGCATGCGTGACACGATCCTTCGCGAAGACGCGGCACAGGGCGGTGCCGCTCCATCGACCGAACAAGCCAGCGATACCGGAGCGCGCGCGACACTCACGCGGCGCCAGTTCCTCGCGGGCATGTCGGCGTTGACGCTTGCAGTCGGATTCCGAGGCGGGCTTGCGGTGGCGGCGTCGCTCGATCCCGCGAAACTGCCGTTCGAGCCGAATGCATTCATCCGCGTGGATGCGGACGGCACGGTCACGGTCGTCTCCGAATATCTGGAGATGGGCCAGGGCACCTTCACCGGACTGGCCACGCTGGCCGCCGACGAGCTCGACGTGCCGCTCGAGAAGGTGACAGTGGTTCCCGCGCAGGCCGACGTCAAGAAGTACGCGAACCCCATGTTCGCGTCGATGGGCTGGACACTGCAAGCCACGGGCGGCAGCACGGCAATGGCCGGCGCCTGGAAGCAGATGCGCGAGGCCGCTGCAGCCGCTCGCATGATGCTGGTCGCCGCCGCCGCGAAAGCGTGGAAGGTGGACACCGCCACGCTGCACGTTGAAGACGGCATGATCGTGCACGCCGCATCGGGCCGTCGCGCAGGCTATGGCCAGTTCGTTGCTGCCGCCGCGCGCGAGAGCGTGCCGGCGAGTGTGGTGCTCAAGCAGCCCGGCGAATTCAAGCTGATCGGCAGCACCAAGACTCGTCGCGTCGATATTCCGGCCAAGGTGAACGGCTCGGCTATCTATACGCAGGACATCAAAGTACCGGGCATGCTGGTGGCCGTCATCGCGCATCCACCGCGCCTGGGCGGAAAAGTCCAGCACGTGGATGCGAGCAAGGCGAAGGCGATCAAGGGCGTGGTCGCCGTGGTCGAGGTGCCGGGCGATGGCGAAGTGCAGGGCGGCGTGGCCGTGCTCGCGCACAACACCTGGGTGGCCCGCCAGGGTCGCGACGCGCTGAAGATCACGTGGGACGACAGCCACGCGTTCACACTGAGCTCCGAGGACATCTACAAGCAATTCCGCGCGCTCGCGGACCAGCCCGGCGTGGTCGCGGAGAAACGCGGCACGGTGTTGAGCGCGGCGCCGGCGGGCGGCAAGTATATCGAAGCAGTTTATGAGCAGCCCTATCTT
Source organism: Paraburkholderia sp. (assembly GCA_035277805.1). Classification (GTDB taxonomy): domain Bacteria; phylum Pseudomonadota; class Gammaproteobacteria; order Burkholderiales; family Burkholderiaceae; genus Paraburkholderia. Next base: position 2,579 of record DATEJU010000436.1, read on the forward strand.
TCTCACGCGCCCATGGAGCCGCTCAATTGCCTCGTGCATCTGCAGGGCGGCCGCTGCGAGATCTGGAACGGCGAGCAGTGGCACACGGGTGACCAGGCGATGGCCGCCAGCGAGCTCGGGCTCAAGCCCGGGCAGGTCACCATTCATCAACTCTATGCGGGCGGCAGCTTCGGCCGCCGCGCGAACCCGCACTCGGACTATGTGCGCGAGGCGTGCCGCATCGTGCGCGCGGCGCACGCGCGAGGTGTGGACGCGCCCATCAAGCTCGTGTGGATGCGCGAAGACGACATGCGTGCGGGCTATTATCGTCCGCTCACGGTTCACAAAGTACGGGTTGCCGTCGACAAGGCCGGCAACCTGGTGTCGTGGAATCACGATGTGGTCGGGCAGAGCTTCATGCAACTGCCCAAGCCGGATTCGGTCGATCCCGTGCTCGTCGAGGGCGCGGCCGACATTCCCTACGACATTCCGAACTTTAAGGTCACGCAGCACACGCCCAAGCTGCCGGTGCAGACGCAGTGGCTGCGCTCGGTCGGGCACACCCATGCCGCGTTCGTCGGCGAAACCATGATGGATGAAGCGGCGCGCGCAGCCGGTAAGGATCCCTATGCATTTCGCCACGCGCTGCTCGCGAGCAAGCCACGGCATCGCGGTGCGCTCGATCTGGCGGCGCAAAAGGCGGGCTGGTCCCAGCCGCTGGCGGCGGGGCCGCAAGGCACGCGGCGCGGCAGGGGCATCGCGCTGCAATTCGCGTTCGGTACTTATGTCGCGCAAGTGGCCGAAGTGACGGTGCAGCAGGACGGCTCGTTCACGGTCGACCGCGTGGTCTGCGCGGTCGATTGCGGCACGGTGGTCAATCCGGATATCGTCGCCGCGCAGGTGGAAGGCGGGATCGGCTTCGGCCTCACGTTCCTGCGCGCTGCCATCACGTTCGACAAGGGGCACGTCGCGCAGGGCAATTTCAACGACTACCCTGTGCTGCGCATGAACGGCATGCCCGTGGTCGAAGTGCATATCGTGCCGTCGAAGGAGGCGCCCACCGGCATCGGCGAACCCGGTGTGCCGCCGGCCGCGCCCGCGGTCGCGAACGCGCTTGCCGCCGCCACCGGCGCGACCATTCGCGCGCTGCCGCTCGGCGACACGCTGCGTCCTGCCTGATGCGCGATTCAGGCGCGCCTGATCCGCGCCTGAATCGCGCCTGTTTCCTTGCCGCTCCGGGAAGATCGACAACGTGAAAATTCGAAGCATCATCGGCTACGCGGTGCTGACCGTGGCGGTGGCCGCGGCTGCCGTCGCGGGCCGCGCATGGCTCACGCCGGCGGGGCCCGAGCCCCATCCGCCCGTGGCGGGCGTGCCGGCCGACTTGTCCGCGAGCGTCGCGCACGGCGAGTATCTGGCGAAAGCCGCCGATTGCGTGGCCTGTCATACCGCGCCAGGCGGCACGCCTTACGCGGGCGGCCGCGCGTTCCAGCTGCCGTTCGGCACGCTCTACGCGACCAACCTCACGCCGGACAGGGACACCGGCATCGGCGCCTGGAGCGACGACGCGTTCGTGCAAGCGGTGCGCGCCGGCGTCGGCTCGCACGGCCGTCTGTATCCCGCGATGCCCTACACCTCGTATGCGCAGATGAGCCGCGACGACGTGCTGGCGATCAAGCAGTACCTGCTGACGCTGCCGCCCGTGCGGCAGGCCACGCCGCGCAATGCGCTGTCGTTCCCGTTCGATCAGCGCTGGGGCATGGCGGTATGGAACGCGGGGTTCTTTCGCGAGCAGCGCTTCGCTCCCGACCCGGCGAAGAGCGTCGAGTGGAATCGCGGCGCCTATCTGGCCACCGCGCTGGGCCACTACGGCGAATGCCATACGCCGCGCAACGCGGGCTTCGCCATGAAGTCGCGCGACTACCTCTCCGGCGCGCAGATCGAAGGCTGGAAGGCGTACAACACCACCTCGGATCGCAGCTACGGCATCGGCGCATGGAGCGACGAGCAGGTGGCGCAGTATCTGTCGCGCGGCCATGCGCCGGGGCGCAGCTCGGCCTCGGGGCCGATGGCCGATGTCGTCGAGCACAGCTTGCAGTATTTGACGCCCAGCGATATTGCGGCGCTCGTCACGTATTTGCGCAGCGTTGCGCCGGCCGCCAGTGGTGGAGGTCGCGAGGGCGCCACGATCGCCCTCGATCCCACGGCCGCGCGCGCGTCCAACGCGGTGCTGCCGGGCTCTGCGGCCGTCGCGCCGGGGCTCGCGCGCGGCCAGCGGCTATTCGCCGGCGATTGTGCGGGCTGCCATCAGTGGAATGGCGTGGGGCGCCAGACCGACTATGCGTCGCTCGTGGGCAGCCACGCGGTCAACGACCCGTCCGGCGCGGCGCTCGTGCAGGTGTTGCTGCATGGCACGTCGCTCACGGTCGACGGGCGCACCCAGCAGATGCCCGGCTTCGCAGGCGCGTATACGGATTCGGATGTCGCGGTCGTGGCGAATTTCGTGCTGAGCCATTTTGGCTCGAAGGAGGGGACGGTCACGGCGGAGCAGGTGCGCAAGGCGCGCGCGGTGCAATGAAGGCGGGCGGCGTTCGCAGGCAGCCGCGTCGATCGCGGATAATACGTCCGATCGAAGCATTCACGCGCTGCGCATCGAGCCAGAGCAGGTACCCAGGCGCCAAGGTCGGCCGCCTGTTCTGCATCGTCCGCGCAGGACAGGAGAAAACATGACCGAACCCGGCATCATCGAATTGACCCGCTTCCTGCCTCACGCGCCCGACCGCGTCTGGGCCGCCCTGACCGACCCCGCCATCCACGCGCAGTGGTGGGCAGCAGGCGACGTGCGCGCGAGCGTCGGGCACCGCTTCACGCTGGACATGGGCCCGTGGGGCCAGCAGCCCTGCGAGGTCGTGGCCATGGAGCCCGAGCGTTTGTTCGCCTATACGTTCGCGCTGGGCACGCTGAACACCACGATCACATGGCGCCTCGCGCCGGAGGGCGACGGCACGCGCCTGACGCTCGAGCACACGGGATTCGATCTGGATGCGCCGACGGGGAAGACCGCGTACCAGGGCATGGGCCGTGGCTGGCCGGGCGTCGTCGAACAGCTTCAGGACGTCCTGGCGTCGGCTTGAGGCGTTGCTGCGCCACGATTCGCGACGTACCCGGTTGCGCACGCCGTTGTGCACTCAACCGGGTGCTCAACCGTGCGTTCAGCTACGCACGGTCAGCAGGTTGGCATCGCGCGCGAGGCGCCACTGGCCGTCGGCGCCTTTTTGCAGGAGCGTGAGGGTATAGCCTGCCCGGCGCACTGTGCTGCCGCCAGGCGGCGTCACGGCCAGGTCGATGCGATTGCGGATGAAGGCCCAGTCGCCGAGGATCTTCAGCTCCACGATCTCGCTCTTGCCGTCCAGCTTCATCCCCTCCATGCCCTTCGAGGCGGCGGCAAACGCTTCCTTGCCGAACGGCTCCTGCCCAGCGACCATGAAGAGTGCATCGTCCGTCATCAGGCCGAGGACGGTTGCCGTGTCGCCGCGCTTGCTGGCGCTCATCCAGCTTTCCACGACCTGGCGGATGGCGCGTTCGTCGTCGCTCATGTGGTGCTCCTTTGCGGTGGGTCCGATGCGAACACTATCGCACATCGCCGCGCGCCCCGAGGGCCGCGCCCGCCTGGCCGACAGCGCCTCAAAGGCGCCGGAGAGCCTGGGCGTCAAGGCGACCACGCCTCATACCATCACGATTTTTCCGGCAGGAACCAGTTCATCACGAGCGCGCAGATGCCGCCCGTGGCGACGCCCGATTCCAGTACGTTCTTGAGCGCGTGCGGCAGGCTCGCCAGGATCTCCGGCACCTGCGAGACGCCAAGACCCAGCGCCAGCGAGACCGAGATGATGAGCAGCGCGCGGCGATCCAGCCGGATGCCGGCGAGGATGTTGATGCCCGAAGCGGCCACGGCGCCGAACATCACCATGGCCGCGCCGCCCAGCACGGGCTCGGGCACGGCTTGCAGCGCGCCCGCGACCGGCGGAAACAGGCCGAGCAGCACCAGCATGCCCGCGATCCAGATGCCCACGTGGCGGCTCGCGATGCCGGTGATCTGGATCACGCCGTTGTTCTGGGCGAAGACCGAGCTCGGGAAGGTGTTGAACACGCCGGCGATCAGCGAGTTGGCGCCGTTCACGAGCACGCCGCCCTTGATGCGCCGCATCCACACGGGGCCTTCGACGGGCTCTTTCGAGATCTTGCTGGTGGCCGTGACGTCGCCGATCGCTTCGAGCGAGGTGACGAGGTAGATGATCAGCATCGGCACGAAGAGCGACCAGGAAAAGCCCAGGCCGAAGTGCAGCGGGGTCGGAATCTGAAACAGGGCTGCTTCGCGCGCGCCGGTGAAGTCGAGCCGGCCCATGGCGCCGGCCACGATATAGCCGATCGCGAGCGCGATGACGAGCGCCGTGCTGCGCACCCAGACGATGGGCACGCGGTTGAGCAGGATGATGGTGCCGAGCACGACGCAGGAGAGCGTGAGGTTCTCGGGGTTCGCGAAGGTGCCCCTGGCGATTGCGCCGTAGCCGCCGCCCATGCTGATGAGGCCGACCTTGATGAGGGTGAGGCCGATCAGCAGCACCACGATGCCGGTGACGAGCGGCGTGATGAGCCGCTTGATGAAGGGCAGGATGCGCGAGACGCTCATTTCGACGAAGGAGCCGGCGATGACGACGCCGAAGATCGCCGACATCACGGTCGCGACGGGCGTACCCTGCTTGACCATCAGGCTGCCGCCCGCGATCAGCGGGCCGACGAAGTTGAAGCTCGTGCCCTGCACGATCAGCAGGCCCGCGCCCAACGGCCCGAAGCGCTTGCACTGGAGGAAGGTGGCGATGCCGGAGATCACGAGCGACATCGAGACGATCAGCGTGGTGTCGCGGCTCGAGACGCCGAGCGCCTGGCAGATCAGGAGGCCCGGCGTGACGATGGGCACGATGATGGCCAGCAGGTGCTGCAAGGCGGCAACGAAGGCGGGTGCGGGGGCGGGCCGGTCGTCGGGGCCGTAGACGAGGTCGCGGGCGAGTTCGGCTTCGTCGGCGGCGCCGTGGGAAGCGGGTTGTGCGGGGGAGGCGGGTTGCATCGGGGAACGGCGGTTCGAGAGGGTCTAAAAAGGAAAACGCGGAAAACGCACGAAAGTGCGAGATTTTAACGGCAAGACCGTGCCTGCGCCTGGAAAAGCAACGAGAGGCATAATGAACGGAGTGCGCTATTCGCGCCGCGCAATGCATCGCATAAGCCGATGCTTACGATCGTCGCGGCAGGGGACTCGCATTCGAAGCGCCGGATTCATGCCGCAAGCACTCCCGAAGGAGGATCGAGATGACGGGCAGATTCAAGCCAGGGGACCGGGTCCGATGGAATTCCGAGGCGGGGTGGGTCACGGGCACCATCATTGCCGTGCACACGGAGGACTTCGACTATAAGGGCCACACGCATCGCGCGTCGCCGGACGATCCGCAGTACGAGATCAAGAGCGACAAGACCGACCATATCGCCGCTCACCGGGGCCGCGTGCTTCAACTGCTTTGATGAGCCGAAGGTGACACGTGACGCTCCCGTTCTTTACGATCGGCCATTCCAACCACGCGCTCGACGATTTCATCGGCCTGTTGAGCGGCGCCGAGATCGGCATGCTCGCGGACGTGAGAAAAATGCCGAGATCGAGAACCAATCCTCAGTTCAACGAAGCAACGCTGCCGCAGGCGCTGGCGCCATTCGACATTGCCTACGAACATGAGGCGGCGCTTGGCGGCCTGCGCGGAAGGACGCGCACGGTGCCCGATGACGTCAACGGCTTCTGGACGAACCAGAGCTTCCATCATTACGCCGATTACGCGCTAAGCGCGGAATTTCACGCGGGCCTCGATCGCCTGATCGAACTCGGGCACGCCCGGCGCTGCGCGGTCATGTGCTCAGAGGCCGTGTGGTGGCGGTGCCACCGGCGCATCATTAGCGACTATCTGATCGCGCGCGGCGAGACGGTCTTCCACATCATGGGGGCTGGCCGTCTGGAGCCCGCGCGTCTGACTGCGGGCGCGGCGATTCGAGCCGATGGAACGATCGTCTATCCCAGCGAGCCGGGGGCGGATGGTTGATCGGCAAGATGTGGCGGCAGCGCCGCCTCATTGCAGCGCGCCGTGCCGGAAGGTCACTTCGTGACGTACCAGAGGGCGCTGGTTCCGGGCGTGCCCGATTGTGGCTTGGGCACAGGAGTCGGGCTCGGGCCGCCCGCTTGCGCTGCTTGAGCCGCTTGAGCTGCTGGTGCCGCTGGTGCCGCTGGTGCCGCGCTCATGGGCGAGGTCTGCGCACTGCCCGCGCTGGCCTGCGGCGCAGGCACCTTCGCGGCAGGCGCTTTGACCGGTGACGATGCCGTGACATACCAAAGCGCATCCGTCGACATACTCGACGCGCCGCGCGCGGCGGCAGCTTTCGGCGCGGCGGCCTCGCCCGATGCCGCCGCGGCGGGCGCTTGCGCCGTCGCGGTTCCGGCCACTGCGGCCGCGCCGGTCTTTTGCGCGATCGCCTCGGCCGAGCCGATCTGGAAGATCAGCTTGCGCTCCGGCGAGGCAAGGACGGCATAGGGCGGCTGCGCTTCCCAGCGCAGCACGACGCGCCCGCGCGGTGTGTCCGCGAAGATGGCCGGCACGCGCTTCATGTCGCTGAACTGGACATAGACCTTGGTGCCGTCGTCGAACACTTGCACGGGTTTCGCGGCGTCCGCGCCGCTCACGTTCCAGCCGAAGTTGTAGGCGCCGCCCGACGCAATCGCGGGCGGCGGTGCCGCCGGAGTCGGTTGGGCGCCGCGCGGCGCGGTCATCTTGACCTGGTTGACCTGCAAGGTCGCGAACGGGTTATAGGTCTCAGGCGGCACATACGACGGCGGGAGGATAGGCATGGGCGAGTCCGGCGTGCTGGTGATGGATTGCGCGGTGGCGTAGACCTTGCGGGCATACGCGAGACGCTTGTCGGGCGACGATGCGTTGTAGGCGCCGATCGCGCTCCACGTGGGGCCGTACTGGCGGATATTTTCCGAGAGTATCCATGCGCCGACGTACGCGTTCGTACAGGGATCGAACAGGCTCTGCTCCGAGATGCCTTCGCGAGCGAGCCGCGGCAGCCAGGAGCTGTTGATCTGCATGAGGCCGATATCGACTGTCCCGTTGCTATTGGCATTGATTGCGTGGGTTTGCGTGCCCGATTCCACCTGTGCAATGGCGCGCATCAGGCCCACATTGACGTGATGAAACGATGCCGCATCGTCGATGCAATCGGCATGGGCAATCGTGGGCATTGCACACAGCATGACGGCCTGCACCAGCGAGGCGGGCAGCAATACGGGCAGATAATGGCGCAACGAGGCTGATTTTCGGTACTGCATGATTTTAATGGCCGGCGCGTGTCGCGAGGCTCGCGGACGATTTAACCCGATTCCCGGGTACGAGATTTTATCGGAGAATTTAAGCGTTGAATCGGTTGAGTTAATAGAGATTGTTAAACGACGGCGCGCGGGGCGCGCATGCTTCGGTATTTATTGCCGGATTATTATGAAAATTCCGGTTCGGCAAAAAATACGCCAGCTTATTGGCCGATCTGGGCGCAAATGCCGGAGCGATTCAATATGCATTTTTGAATCGCATGCCCCCGCATGCCCCCGCATGCCCCGATGGCTGGCCGTTGCCTGCGCGGCGCCTGTGGGCCAATGGCGCGCCTGTTTATTCAGGATGCCGAATGAACCGCGCGCCGGACCGGGCCCGGCATGGCAGCGCCACGATGCAACAGTTGCGCGAGCCTTACGCCACGCGCAGCGTCGTGTCGATGCGCGTACCGCGCTTGATGAAGCGCGTAACGGGCGTCTTTTCGCAGATCTCGGCAAGCCGCGCGCGTTGCGCCTCGTCGAGCGGCCCATCGACGGCGACGCCGCGGCGGATGTACTGCGTGCCGTCCTGCTCGGCGTGCAGGCTGACCTCCACGCCGATCGTCGCGTTCGGCCACGCCTTGCGCTGCATATACATGCGCAGCGTGGCGGCCGTGCAGGCGGCCAGCCCCGAGAGCACGAATGCGAACGGCGCCGGGCCGCGATCCTCGCCGCCTTCGTGCGGGCCTTCGTCGCCGGTCAGCGCATGGCGGCCGGCCTCCAGGGCAACGACGTAGTTGGGCGCATCGGCGGCAAGGCGAGCGGTGGCGGTGGCGAGCGGCATGGTTCACTCCTCGGTGCGAGGCGGCTCTCGTGCCGCCAGGCGTTTGCAGGCGGGCGGCGGCGAGAGGCGCCGATTCAGTCGATCAAGTCGATCAAGTCGGGGGCGCCTGGCACGGGCAATGTGCCGGCCCGGAAGATTGTGCCATCGACACCATGGTCCGTGTCGGCCGCGACAGCAAGCCCGCGCCTGACCGAAAGCAGCGCATCGTCCAGGAGCCGTCATGATGCTATGCGGGTTCCGCCGCGGTGGTGAGCACGTTGTCCCACGGACAATCCACGAGCGCGAGGCGCACATGCTCCGTGAACGCGCGCAGCTTCTGCGAAATGAACGGACTGCGCGGATACACGCTATAGATGATGTCGTCCTCGGGGCGCTCGTCGGGCAGCACGCGAACGAGCGTGCCTTGCGCGAGGTCCTGCGCCGCGATGAAGGTGGGCAGGATCGCGAGGCCGAGCCCGCTCACGGCGGCATCGCGCAACGCGTCGCCATTGTTCGATGCGAAGGCGCTCGACGGCGCGACCGTGCGCGGCTTGCCGTGCGGCGACTGCGGCTGGAAGCTCCACGTCTGCGACGAGGGAGCGTTGCTGTAGCACAGGCATCGATGCGCGCCGATCTCGGCGAGCGAGTGCGGCGCACCGTGCTTGCGCAGATAGTCCGGGCTTGCCACCACGACGCGCTCGCTCACGCCGAGGCGCCGCGCGATCAGCGAGCTGTCCGGCAAGCGTGCGACGCGCACCGCGATGTCGATGCGCTCCGCCTCGAGGTTGAGCATCCGGTCGTCGAGTTCCAGCGAGACATGCAGGCGCGGGTGCGCGGCGGCGAAGCGGCCGATCACGTCGCCAAGCCACCGCTGGGTCAGGCTGACCGGCGCGGTGATGCGCAAGTCGCCGCACAGCTCGCTCGACTGCTCCGAGATGATGTCGACGACGTCGGCGAGACGCCGCATCGAATCCGATGCGGCCTCGTAGAACATCACGCCCGCTTCGGTCGGCAGGACGTTGCGCGGCGAGCGCAGCAGCAACTGCACACCGAGATCGCGCTCGAGGTCGGTCACGCGCTTGCTGACGACGGACTTCGAAAGGTTCAGGCGCCGCGCCGCCTCCGTGAGGCTGCGCCATTCGACGGTCAACAGGAACGCCTGGATTTGCTCACTGCTCAATGGCTTCATGACGTGACCCCGATCTCGCGGTTCAGGCGAGTAACGATGTGAATTGCCGCAAGCGTAGGCCAGCGCTGGCGGTTCCGGTAGTCGGCTTGCGTTATCCTCTGAGTCTCGAAAATGGAACGATCCACAACGGTGCCATGCAGGATCTGAACGACCTCTATCTGTTCGCCCAGGTGGTCGACCACCTGGGGTTCGCGCCTGCGGGGCGGGCGCTCGGCATCCCGAAGTCGACGCTGAGCCGCCGCATCGGGTTGCTCGAGGAGCAACTCGGCGTGCGGCTCATCCAGCGTTCGACGCGGCGCTTCACGGTGACCGAGATTGGCCAGATCTATTACGCCCACTGCCGGGCCATGCTGATCGAGGCGGAGGCCGCGCAACGCTCGATCGAGCTGAACCGCTCGGAGCCGCAGGGCGTGATTCGCGTGACGTGTCCGGTGGCGATCCTGCATGCGCGCATCGGCGCCATGCTGGCGGACTTCATGGCCGAAACGCCGCGCGTGACGGTTCATCTCGAGGCCACCAACCGCGTGGTGGACGTGATCGGCGAGGGCGTCGACGTGGCGATCCGCGTGCGCCCGCCGCCGCTGAAGGACAGCGACCTCGTGATGCGCGTGCTGGCCGAGCGCCGCTGGTGCCTCGTGGCGTCGCAGGCGTTCCTGAAGACCTTCGGCGTGCCGGCCGTGCCGGCCGATCTGACGCGCATGCCTACGCTCGATCTGGGGCCGCCTTCGTATGAGCATGTCTGGCAGCTCGACGGACCCGACGGGGCGTCGGCGACGGTGCGCCATACGCCGCGCTTCATCACCGACGACATGACTGCGTTGCGGCGGGCTGCCGCCGCGGGCGTGGGCATCGTCCAGCTTCCGGACATGATGGTGACGGAGGAGCTCGCGAGCGGCGCGCTCGTGAAAGTCATGCCGGAGTGGCAGCCGAAAAGCGGTATCGTCCATGCGGTGTTCCCGTCACGCCGGGGGCTGCTGCCTTCCGTGCGCAAGCTCATCGATTTTCTCGCGCACCGGTTCGGGCAGATCGACGAGGCGTAAAGATCGTCCGGTGCGTGGCAGAAGGGCCGGCCTGGTGGGCCGGCTTTGCCTCACTTTCCGTTGGTTTGCAGCGTCAGGCCGTTGCGGACCGTCCGCACGCCGGCGACGTCACGCGCCACATCGGCCGCCAGATCGATCTGGCCGGTGTCGGGCACCGTGCCCAGCAGCGTCACGACACCATCGACCGCCGTGACGTTGATGCCGTCGGCGTCGAGCCCGCGCGTGCGTGAAAGCTGGCGCATGACGACCTTGCGCAGCGCCCGGTTGGCGGCTTTCGCGGCTTTGGCCTCTGCCTTGGCGTCGCTTGCCGCAACGGGCTGCGACGCCATCGGCGAGTGGTCGTTTGGGGCTTGCGCATGCGCGTCGATTGCGCTCGCCGCTGCGAAAAATGCGATGCAGAGCCCTAGCGGGTAAAGGGCGGAACAGGTGCGTTTCAACGGTTTTCTCCCTGGTCAGAACGAATGGCGGACGCCGACCGTCGCGCCCACGGTAGTGCCGGAAACGCCATATAGCGCGCCGTTGACCGACAAGCCCGTGTTCATCGCGCCGTGGTTGTCCACGGAGGCGACCTGCGCGTAGAGCGTGGTTCGCTTCGAGAGGAAATAGCTCGCCCCCAGCGCGACCAGCAGGGAATGATTGGCCGTGCGATTGCGGTCGCTGGTGACCCACACCCCGCCGTCGAGGTCCAGCGTGGGCGTCACGTACCACGACAGGCCGCCGCCGTAGACGTTGTTGTTGAACGATCCGGCGACCTTGTAGTTGACGAACGACGCTTTCAGCGTGATTGCGCCGAACTTGAACGCCGCGCCGAGCGTGCGGCCCTCGGCGGCAAGGTGGATTGGCGTGGGCGTGGGATTCGCGGCACCGCTGTTGCCGTCGAAGATCGCCGCATTCACCATCAGGCCGGCATATTCATACTTGACGCTGGCGGAGTATTGCCGGCCCGCCTGGAAGTCGCCGGGTTTGCCGCCGAGCGAATACAGGAGACGGGTTTGCAGGCCCCAGAGCGTCGGGCTCGTGTACGAGACCGAGTTCGCGCTGAAAATGCTCGTGCCGAGCAGGTTGTCGACGAGATTGACGCCGCCGCTGCCGAAGAACGACATGTTGCGCGGGTCGGACGCGTACAGGGCGAGGAAGAAGGGCGAGAACTGCAGGCCGGCTTTCACTTCGCCGTAGCGGCTGTCGAGCGCGATCCACGCCTCGCAGCCGAACAGGTTGCCGTCACAGTGCGCGAGCGCCCCGTTGGCGATGCTGATCCCGCTTTCGAGCTTGAATTTGGCGCTCAGTCCGCCGCCGAGATCCTCGGTTCCGAGTATCCCGAACTGCGAATACGACGACCCGCCGTCGATCATCGAAAACTGCTTGCCGGCGTTGGCGCCGGCGCCGGCGGCGGCGTCGAGCGTCTTGCTCGTGTACAGCAGGCCGCCGTCTATCAGGCCGAACAGCGTGACATGACTTTGCGCGTGCGCCAGTCCGCAGAACAGCATGCCGGCCGTGCATCCGGCAAGACGCCATGCGCGCCTCTTTTGTTGCAGCATGAATGTCTCCTCTTACGTCTTCGTCAGCGTGAATTGAAAGAAGTTGATGGATTAAAATATATGGATTGCTAATTAAATAACTGATCTCACCCACGGTCTGGAACTGCGGACGAGATTGTCAGCCTGGACGTCTTCGCCCAGCCTGGCGGACAGATGCGATGCGTGCGGGCACCGCGGCGCGATGCGCCGGGGTGCCCGCGCCGCGTTCGAACGCGGCTGGATCGCCCGGCCGCCGTCTATCGCGATCTCGGCTCCGGTGATGAATGCGCTCTCGTCGCTCGACAGGAACGCGACCAGTGCGGCCACCTCGTCGGGCGTGCCGTGACGCTTCAGCGGGGCGGCTTCGGCGCCAAAAAATGTTGACGATCGCCCCTCGTCCGCTCACGCTCAGTGGCCCGATCGCGTGCTTCATGCCAAGCAGCGTGCCGAGCGGGTTGACGCGAAAATGTTGCTCGGCCAACTGCGCCGTCGTATCGCCGAGCGCCGCCGGCCGGTAGATGCCGGCGTTGTTGACGAGCACATCGCATTGCCCGAAAAGACTCGCGGTGCGCTCGAACACGCGTATCCACGACGACTCGTCGGTGACATCGTGCTCGACGAACGCCGCGCGTTCGCCAAGCTCGTGCGTGCATCAGTAGCGGCGCGCGCTGTCTTTCGCGAGCCACGGGTAGCGGGCCGTATCGGCGCCGGCATAGTCGGGGTCGAGATAGATATGGCAGCGCTGGATCTTGAAGTCGCGGATTTCGAACACATCGCACCAGCGTCCCGCGTGGGAGGTTCCCGCGCGCCACGTTTCGCCGGTTTTGAGCCGGCCGTGCGAAGTGGCTTCGACCACGACGAGATCGCCCTGCTGGATGAAATTGGCATACGTCACGTCATGGCCGATTTCGGCAAGAATGCCGAGCAGGTCGTCGAACAGCCTGGCGATCTCGCTGCGGCCGCTCGCGATGCCCCACTTCGGGAAATAGACCTGGGCATGCTCGTCGAAGAGGCTCAGGATCTCGTCGCCGCGATCCATGCGCCTGAAGTATTCGAGTGCCACGGCCTTGCGTTGCTCATCGGTCATCGACTGGATCTGCATGTGTGTCTCCCTGGAACGCCCAGCGGATTGCGAATGCCGCTGCGACGGGGTTCATATGAACGGCTTGAAGGTATGGCTTGAAGGTGTCGCGATTCGGGTTCGCGCTCAGCCGGGCGCGGCTTCGGCGGGCGCGCTCTGCTTGATGGCTTCGTCGTGCGCCGCGTGGGCAGCGCGCCACGCGAACGCGATGATCGGTCCCAGCGTGCCGCCGCCAGCCCAGTAGGCGCGCGCGGAGGCGGAGGCGACGCAGTTGCCCACGCCGTAGAGGCCCGGAATCGGCGCGCCCAGATCGTCGAGGACCTGCGCGCTGGCGTTGGTAAGCGGGCCGCCCTTCGTGTCCAGCGTGCCGCCAGTCACCAAAGCGGCGTAGTAGGGGCCGGTGTCGGAGAGCGGGTACAGGGTCGGGTTGCCGTGTTCGAGCGGCTCGCCGGTCGGACCGTTGAACATGCGTTCGACCAGACGCTCGCCGCGGCGGAAATCATGGTCCTTGCCTTCGCGCGCAAACGCGTTGAAGCGGGCGATCGACGCGCGCAGATTCGCGCTGAAGTCGTCGCAGAGCTGGGCGTTTCCGGTCAGATGCGCATACTTCTGCAAGCGCTCGCGAAGAGCGGCAGTCAGCTCCTCGAGCGTTTCGCCGCGCAACTCGAACGCCTCGTTGCCGGCGCCCGGACGGATCAGCCGGCCATACTCGGTGCTGGCGCAATGTTGCTGGCTGCGCTGATCCCAGATGGCGATCTGAACGAAGTTCGGATACTCGGCGCGCTGTGGGTCCCATTCGAAGAACTTCTGGGCGATTTCGTTGTAGGCGAGCTTCTCGTTCACGACGCGCTGTCCGGTCTTGTTCACCCAGAGCATCGAGTCCCCGCCGACCGAGAAGGTGCCCGTGAAGTCGTCGCCGCCGGCCGCCACGCGTTCGAGCGCGACCGGGCACATCCATGCGTAGTTCATGTTGCGCAGCTGGGCGCCGGCCGCGCTGGCGATGCGCACGAAGTCGCCTTCGTTGCTGCGCGCGGCGCAGCCTCCCACGAACGGCGCATGCAGGAAATTCGCTCGCAGCGCGGGATCGTGCGTGAAGCCGCCGGTTGCGAAAATCACCGCCTTGCGCGCGCCGAGCGTGAGCCGCTCGCCGCTCGCCCGCGTGCCCTGCACGCCGACGACTGCACCTGCGCCGTTGCGCACGATTCGCTGCACGCGCACGCCCGTCATGATCTGCACACCGTCGCGCAACGCCGCGGCCTGCATCGATTCGACCGCGACCTTCCCGCCGTCGGACATCGATTCGCACGCGTCCGCGGGCAGCAGCACGCGGCCGCGCGGCGCCTTGTTTTCCGGCATCTCGGCCCAGTAGTCGGTGACGTCGGCGCAATGGCGGTAGCGCAGCGCGCCGCGCTCGTGAAGCGCTTCCGCAGCCGGCGCGGCGCTTTCGTAGATGGCTTCGAAGGCTTCGTATTCCCAGGGCTCGAGGCCGAGCAGCGGTGCGTCGGGTTGGTAGCGCTCGGGCCGCGCGAGCCGCGCCATGTAGCGCAGGCAGTCGTCCTTGTCGTCGGCGAGGCCGGCTTCGCGCATCGGCCGGTTGTTCGGCACCCAGTACCAGAACGCGGCCTTGCGTGCGGTGCCGCCCACAGCGTCGGCTTTCTCGACGAGCGCCACCGAGTTGCCGAGCCAGCGCGCAAAGAGCGCGGCGGGCAGGCCGCCGCCACCCGCGCCCACCACGACGACATCGTATTCGCCGTCACAAGCGGCAGGCTGTGTCGCGGGCGCAGCCGTTTCGCGCCCGGCCCATTTCAAGCGTTGGTGCATCGTCTTCCTCCATATGTTTTCGGTGGCGGATCGAGCGTCCCGAAGGCCGGCTCCGATCTGTCGATGAATATACGTGAGAAAGAAAAATATACAAAAAGATAAAAACTATTGAAGTGATAGGGATGTATGCCGATGCCGGAATCGAGGCAAGGCAGGTGTCATGTCACGCGCAGAGCGGACAAGGCGCATCGCGAGGCGCCAGCGAAGACTGGCGCGTCGAAATGGCGGGAGAGGTCGATGAGTGGGAGCGTGCACGCACCGGCGCGATGAGCGTGCGTGCGCGAAAAGAGGCCACCGGCCGGCGCCGGGGACACGGGGCAGGGTACGGCAGCTTCAGGCGCCGTAGCGCCCGGTCATGCAGGGGTTCAGGACGTCGCGCGGCGTTTGCGTGCGCTAGCCGCGGTGTTCTTGCGCGGCGTGGCGGATTCGGACGTGCGCTCGAGCACCAGTTGGGTCGTGACGGCGAAATGCTGGCTCAGCAGCTCGCAGGCGAGGTCCGCGTCGCGCGCGAGCACGGCCTTCACAATACCTTCGTGCTCCTTGGCAACGTTGCGCTCCTCCGCATGCTCGCTGCGCAACGACATGTGGCGGTAGCGCGCCGTCTGGGTGCGCAGCGTGGCCGCGAAATGCTTGAGCCACTTCGAGCGGCACCCCGCAAGCAGCGTGGTGTGGAAGTTGTCGTGGGCACGCTCCCACGCCGGGTTCATGCGCGGTGGGTCGCCGATCACCGTCGGCAGGCTGTTCACCTGATGAAACGCCGAGAGCACGGCGCCTTCCCATTCGAGATTCCCGCTTTCGATCGCGTCGCGCAGCGCTTCGGTTTCGATGCATTGGCGCACCGACGTCACGTCTTCGAGGTCTTCTCTGGACACCTGCGTGACCCGGAAGCCGCGCTGGTCTTCGGCCTCCACGAACCCGCTCATCGCGAGCCGCGAAACGGCCTCGCGCAACGGAATGACGCCCGCCTGATAGCGGTCGGCCAGCTCGCGGATCTTGAGCTTCGATCCGGGCGGCAGGGCGCCTGTGACGATGTCCTGAAGAATGGCGTCCGCCAGCACCGAGGCCATGGTGCGCGATGCGCCGGTGTCTGCGTTGTCGAGCGTGATGTCCACAAGGTTCTCCTGCATTTGGGCTTGATTATATTCAGAAACGCGTATGTATGCAGAAGTCAGGGTTAACGATCAAAGACTAAAATATATATATTTTGTACTTTTATATCAAACGGCGACGCACCTGTCGCAGCCCCTCACCTGAACTGGAGAAGTCATGCGTTATGTGAATTTTTCGCCCGATGGGAAGACCCGTCTGCTGGGCTTGCTCGAAGGCTCCGCGATCGTGTCGCTGGGCGACGCCACGCTGGAAGAACTGCTCGCGCAAGACACGGATCTGATTGCATGGGCGAACGCCCAGCGCCCGTCCGGCACGCAATACACCATGAGCGACGTCACGCTGCTGCCGCCCCTCACGCGGCCCGGCAAAATTATTTGCGTGGGTCTGAACTACGCGGATCATACGAAGGAAAGCCCCTATGAACAGCCCTCGTATCCGACCCTGTTTCCACGCTTCAATACCAGCCTGATTGCGCACGACGCGCCGATGATCCGCCCGCTCGTGTCCGATTCGCTGGACTTCGAAGGCGAGATGGCCGTGGTGCTGAAGCGCGGCGGCCGCCACATTCCTCAGTCGAAAGCGCTCGATTGCGTGGCCGGTTACTCGGTGTTCAACGACGGCTCCGTGCGCGAATACCAGTTCAGGGCGCCGCAATGGACGGTCGGCAAGAACTTCGACGGCACGGGCGCGTTCGGCCCGGCGCTCGTCACCGCCGACGAGGTGTCCGCGGGCGGCAAGGGCCTCAGGCTGGAGACGCGCCTGAACGGCAAGGTCGTCCAGTCGGCGAACACCGATGACATGCTCTTCGACGTGGCCACGCTGATTGCCGTCATCAGCGAAGCGATCACGCTCGAAGCCGGCGATGTGATCGTGAGCGGCACGCCAGCCGGCATCGGCTGGGCCCGCGAGCCGAAGCTGATCATGCGCGACGGCGACGTCTGCGAGGTCGAGATCGAAGGCCTCGGCGTGTTGCGCAACGTCGTGCGGGACGAAGCCCCGCAGCGCTGAGCGCGCGAGCCGAGTTGCACGAGATTGCACGAGCGGCCACGCGTGAGCACGAGAGGCCGCGAGAGATTAGAGGACACAGGAGCAGACATGAGACAGATTCGCGTACCCGTATTCGTGGTGGGGGCCGGTCCCGCCGGGCTGACGAGCGCCGCGTTGCTGGCCAGATATGGCGTTGAGGTGCTGGCCATCACGCGCTATCCGGGCACGGCGCATTCGCCGCGCGCGCACATCACGAATCAGCGCACCGTGGAGGTGTTTCGCGACCTCGGCATCGAAGAGCGCGTGCGCGCACTGGCCACGCCGCACGAGCTGATGAGCAACAACGTGTGGGCGACGAGCTTCGCCGGCACCGAATTCGCGCGGCTCCAGACGTGGGGCACCGGGATCAAGCGCAAGTCGGATTACGAAGCGGCGAGTCCCTCGGAGATGTGCAATGCGCCGCAGCATCTGCTCGAGCCCGTGATCCTGACGGCCGCGCGCGAATATGGCGCGAAGATCCTGTTCAATACGGAGCTGGTGTCGATCCGGCAGACCGGCGAAGCCGTGTATTCGCGCGTGGTCGACCGGCTCACGGGCGAGGAGTTCGAGATCGTGTCCGACTACGCCGTGGGCGCGGACGGCGCGCAGAGCCTGGTCGTCAAGCAGCTCGGCTTCGAGCTGGATGGCGAAATGGGTCTGGGCTGCGCGGTCAATTGCTGGCTCGAGGCCGACCTCACGAAGTACACCGCGCATCGGCCGGGCGTCCTGTACTGGATGTGCCAGCCGGGCAGCGACTACTGGGTGGGCAGCGGCACATGGATTTGCGTGCGGCCGTGGAACGAATGGGTGCTGCTGTTCATGTACAACCCGAAGGACGGCGAGCCCGACCTGAGCGAGGAAGCCGTGATCGCGCGCGCCCGTGCGACCATTGGCGACCCGGAGGTGCCCATTCGCGTGAAGGCCGTCTCGAAGTGGACGATCAACAAGGTGGTCGCGCGCAGCATGGTCAAGGGGCGTGTCGCGATCGCGGGCGATGCGGCGCACCGCCACCCGCCGGCCAACGGGCTCGGCTCGAACACCTCGGTCCAGGACGGCTTCAATCTCGCGTGGAAGCTGGCGATGATCGTCAAGGGCCAGGCGTCCCCCGAGCTGCTGCAGACCTACTCGGACGAGCGCCAGCCGGTCGCCCAGGGCGTGGTGAACCGCGCCATCAAGTCGGTGGGCGAGATGCTGCCGATTGCGAAAGCGCTCGGCTTCGCCGAAGGGCAGAGCGCCGCGGACGGCTGGAAGTCGCTCGACGAATTGCTCTGCGACGACGCAACCGGCCGCGCACGCCGCAAGGCGCTCGCCCAGGCCATCGATTTGCAGAACTACCAGTTCAATTGCCACGGCGTCGAGCTGGGGCAACGCTATACGTCGTCGGCGATCGTGCGCGACGGCGCGACGTTTCCGGCGCCGACCCGCGACCCGGAACTGTACTATCACGCGACGACCACGCCGGGCGCCTCGATCCCGCACGCCTGGATTCAGCGCGGCCGCGAACAGGTCTCGACGCTCGATCTGGTCGGTCACGGTGCGTTCACGGTGCTCACCGGCGCGGGCGGGCAGGCATGGATCGACGCCGCGAAGCAAGTGGGCGAAGAGTTCGGCGTCGACGTGAACGCAGTGTCCATTGCGCACGGGACCGGGACATTCGACGCGTATGGCGACTGGGCGAGACAGCGCGAGATCGAGGATCACGGCTGCCTGCTGGTGCGGCCGGACCGCTTCGTGGCATGGCGCTCCGAGGCGCTGGCCGACGATCCGGTGGGCGAGCTGCGGCGCGTGCTCTCGCAGATTCTCGGCAAGGCGCCGTCGAAGGAACG
This sequence comes from Paraburkholderia sp., assembly GCA_035277805.1. Classification (GTDB taxonomy): domain Bacteria; phylum Pseudomonadota; class Gammaproteobacteria; order Burkholderiales; family Burkholderiaceae; genus Paraburkholderia. Next base: position 21,390 of record DATEJU010000436.1, read on the forward strand.
GAACACCGCGCGTGCCGCCACGGCGACGGCCGGCGCGTGAGGGAGGGCATTCATGACATCGTCAACAACGGATCGTGCTGCGTTCGGCGTGCATAGCATCGACCACTTCGCGCTCGAGGTGCCGGAGCTGGCCGAGGCGCAGCGCTTCCTGTCTGCGTTCGGTTTCGATATCGAAACGCGCGAAACGGCGCTTTTGCTGCGCGCCAGCCCAAGCGCGCATGTCTGGGCCAGCGTTCGGCAGGGCCCACGCAAGCGGCTCGCATGGCTGTCGTTCAACTGCTTCGCCGACGACTTCGAGCCGTTGCGCGCACAGATCCTGGGCGCGGGAGGGCGGCAGGCCGCGGCGCCGGCGCACGCGTTGCAGGACGGCTTCTGGTTCGAGGATCCGGACGGCAACCTGCTTCAGGTGAAGTCAGGCGTCAAGACCTCGCCCGGCTGCAAGCCGTCCGTGCGCCATGAAGCGAAGCTGCCCAAGCTGCGCGGCGCGAGCTTCAGGGCTGAAGCCGGGCAGGCCCGCCCGACGCGCCTCTCGCACGTGCTGATGTTTACGCCCGACGTTATGCGCGCAGTTGCCTTCTACGAGCGTGCACTCGGTCTGCGGCTCTCCGATGGCTCCGAAGGCATCGTCGCGTTCCTCCATGCACGGCATGGCAGCGATCATCATTTGATCGCGTTTGCCCAGGGCAGCGCGAAGGGCTGGCACCACAGCGCGTGGGACGTCCCCACGGTCGACGAGGTGGGGCTCGGCAAGATGCAGATGGAGCACGCCGGGTACAAGCAGGGCTGGGGCGTCGGGCGTCATGTGCTCGGCTCGAACTACTTCCAGTACGTGCGCGATCCCTGGGGATCGTATTGGGAATATTCGGCCGATATCGACTACGTGGGCGCCGGGACCGAATGGCCCTGCGGCAATCATCCGCCGGAGGATTCGCTCTATCTGTGGGGCCCGGACGTACCCGACTATTTCTTCGAGAACACGGAAGCGTCCTGATGGGGCGTAGCCGGCGCGAACACGTTCGCGCCGGCTCGCAAATAGCGGATTGCCACGCATACGGCACAGGATCACGCGAGTCTATCGAATATGTTAAGTATGACTGATTATGAGGAAGAATATGGCTTTCCGGAGCGGCTTTACGGTCGCCGCACTTGCACTGCTATGGGCTTCCGGCGCGCAGGCACAAAGCAGCGTCGCGCTGTTCGGCTTGCTCGACGCCGGCGTGAGCTACGTCAGCAATGAAGGCGGGCACGGCAACGCCAAATTCGACGACGGCATCTTTACGCCGAGCCTGATCGGCCTGCGCGGGAGCGAGGACATCGGCGGCGGCACGCACGTCGTTTTCCAGCTGGTCAATCAGTTCTCGTTCGGCAACGGCGCGACCATCGGCAATGGTTTGTTCGGGCGCACGGCATACGTCGGCATGCAAAACGACCGGTTTGGCACGTTGACGCTCGGCAATCAGTACGAGTTCATGGCCGACACGCTGTTCTTCAGCGGCATCGACGCGGCACGCGACGTCGGCGGCCTCTACAACCTGCGCAACGGGCCGTTCCAGAAGCTCGCATTGCCTGGCAATCCTACGGGTGCATTCGACTGGGACCGGATGGCGGGGAGCCAGCGTGTTACCAACTCCGTCAAGTACGTGAGTCCCGTCATTGGCGGCCTGAAGGCCGGTGCGCTCTATGCGTTCGGGGGCGTGCCGGGATCGATCGGCGCGAATAATGCCGTGAGCTTCAGCCTCGAATACGAGGCGGGATCTTTCGGCGCGGCTGCCGCATACACCAACCAGAAGTACGGCGCTCAACCGGGCTCCGCCGCAACGAGCGTGCGCAATTGGGGCGCGGGCGCGCATTATCAGCTGGATCAGGTGAGCTTGAGCGCGCTCTTCACGACAGTGCGCAATGCATTCTCGGGCGGCGCGGTGTGGATGAGCGAGTTCGGCGGCGTCTGGCACCTTGCCGGGCCATGGCGGATCGGCGCCGACTATCTGTACATGAAGGGCAACGCGGCGGTGGATAACAACCACGCCCATCAGGTTACCGCAACGGTTCAGTACGTGCTTTCGAAGCGGACGATGGTGTATGCCACCGGGGTGTGGCAGCGCGCGAGCAGCGGGGCGCAGGCGCAGATCAACGGCGTGCTGGACCCGGACGGTGCTTCATCGGGGGTGAATCAGGCGATTGCGCGGGTGGGGATTCATACGGTCTTTTAGCGGCGTATCGAGACGATGCGCTGGTTGCGCGAACAGGTTCGCGGCGGCTTGCCTGGGCAAACCGCCGCGCGATCATGACATCCGACGTTACTGCGCGCCCACTGCCGCTTCCTTCGCGATCTGGCCAAAGCGGCCGCTGTTGAAATCCAGCACCGCCTTGCGGATCTCGTCGGCCGTGTTCATCACGAACGGGCCATACGCGACCACCGGCTCGTCGATGGGCTCGCCGCCAAGCAGCAGGATCGTCGCGTCGCTGGATGCATCGATCTGCACGTCGCTGCCCGTGCGCTCGAACAGCACCAGCTCGCCGTCGCCTACCTGCTCGCTGCCGTTCACCACGATGCGCCCGCGCAGCGCGACCAGCGCAAGCGAGCGACCGGCGGGGTAGACGAGGCGCGTGCCGTGTCCGCCCTTCACGCGCATGTCCCAGACGTCCATGGAGGTGAACGTGAGGGCCGGCCCGGCATGGCCCGCATATTCGCCCGCGATCACGCGCACGGTGCCGGCCTGCTCGGGCAATTCCACAGACGGAATCGTGTCCGCGAGCACGGTCTGATAGCGCGGCGGCGTCATCTTGTCTTTGGCGGGGAGGTTCACCCAGAGTTGCGCCATCTCGAGCGTGCCGCCCGACTTCGCGAAATCGCCCGAGTGAAACTCCTCGTGAATGATGCCCGCGCCAGCGGTCATCCACTGCACGTCGCCCGGGCCGATCTTGCCGCCGCCGCCCGACGAGTCGCGATGTTCGAGTTCGCCCTCGTAGACGATCGTCACCGTTTCGAAGCCGCGATGCGGGTGCTGGCCGACGCCGCGCTGGTGAGTGGTCGGATCGAACTTCGCGGGGCCCGCGTAGTCGAGCATCAGGAACGGGCTCAGGTGGCGGCCCACCGTGTGGTCCGAAAACAGCGTGCGAACCGGGAAACCGTCGCCGACCCAATGCTGGCTGGGATTGCTGTACTTGCCGAGAATCTTCTTCATGGTGCGAATCCTTATCTTCCGGCCGAAACGGCCTCGTTGACATGGAAAGAAGATAGGATCGCGGCCGGGTTTCCGGTAGAGGGTGCAGGTAAGTCACTGCGTCTCATCGGTGGAACGCTGGCCCGAGCGTTCGCGTGGCGAGGCCCCCGGTTTCGAGCGGAAAATCGCATGACCCGCGATCATAGAAGATTGCCACGGCGCCCGGAATACCCCTCGCGGGAAATCAGTATTGCGCACGAGGGATAACCTGCGCGAGCGTTGATCGACAAGCCGTTTCCCGTTTCCAGCCCCTCGCCAGGGGTTTTCCAGCGCTATTCGGGCACCACGGTATTGCCTACGCTGTCCCGCATTCGAGCCCCAAGCCCCAGCTCGGCGCACCCACGCCGAGCCCAGTGTCTCATGTGTGCAGCCTCACACTGACGAACGTTCATGAGTTTCGCGCGCCCCTCACGGTGGGCGCAGCGCAACGTAGTCCGCGGAGAGGAAATGAAGCGAAATCGTAATGCAAAGATCATAGCGACGCTCGGGCCGGCCAGTTCGGACCCGAAGGTCATCCGCGCACTGTTTGAGGCGGGTGTCGATGTCTTCAGACTGAATTTCAGTCACGGCACGCACGACGATCATAGCCAGCGTCATGCGGAAATCCGCCGGCTGGAACAGGAATACGGCCGCCCGGTGGGCATTCTGCTCGATCTTCAAGGGCCGAAGCTGCGGCTCGGCACGTTCGAGAACGGCTTTGCGGAACTCGCTGTCGGCGCGCGTTTCCGTCTCGACCTCGACACCACGCCGGGCAGCCAGGAGCGCGCTCCGCTTCCGCATCCCGAGATTTTCAAGGCCGTCAAGCCGGGCTCGGAGCTCCTGCTCGACGACGGCAAGATCCGCCTGCGCGTGGAAGCGTCCGGTGAGAGCTTCGCCGAGACCGTCGTGCTGGTGGGCGGGCGCATTTCCGACCGCAAGGGCGTGAACGTGCCGGGCTCGCATCTGCCGATCTCGCCGCTCACGAAGAAGGATCGCGCGGATCTCGCGTTCGGTCTCGAGCTCGGCGTCGACTGGGTGGCGCTCTCGTTCGTGCAATGCGTGGAGGATATCGAGGAAGCGCGCGCGCTGATCGGCGAGCGCGCGTGGATCATGGCGAAGCTCGAGAAGCCGCTGGCGATCGATCACCTCGAAGGCATCGTGCAGCGTTGCGACGGCTTGATGGTGGCGCGCGGCGACCTTGGCGTGGAGTTGCCGGCCGAGCAGATTCCGGAGCTGCAGCGCCGCATCATTCGCGAATGCCGCCGCGTCGGCCGCGTGGTGGTCGTGGCGACGCAGATGCTCGAATCGATGACGAATTCGCCGGTGCCCACGCGCGCGGAAACCTCGGATGTCGCCGGAGCGATCTACGAAGGCGCCGACGCGGTGATGCTCTCGGCCGAATCGGCGAGCGGCAAATTCCCGCTCGAGGCGGTCTCCACGATGAACCGCATCATCGAGCGCGTGGAGGGCGATCCGGCTTACCGCGAGCAGATCGACGCCTCGCACACGCGTGCCGATGCGACCGTCGCCGACGCGATCTGCTGCGCACTCAGGAAGGCCGTGCAGTTGATCGAGCCGGCCGTCACCGTCACCTACACGAGCTCGGGCTACACGAGCTTGCGGGCGGCCCGCGAGCGTGCCTCGACGCGCATCGTCGCGTTGACGCCTTCGGAAGCAGTCGCGCGCAGGCTCGCCCTGACCTGGGGCGTGCATGCGGTGCCGCGCGTGGAGGCTTCCAACGTCGACGAGATGATCGGCCTTGCGTGCCGCGCGGCGGTGAGCGAAGGGTTCGGCCGCGAAGGCGATCTCGTGGCGATTGCTGCCGGCTTGCCGTTCGGGGAGTCAGGCACGACGAACCTGCTCCAGATCGCGAAAATCTCGGGCTAAGGCCAGAACCAGGACCAGAAGCAGAAGCAGAAGCAGGACTGGAAGCAGGACGCCGCGCCCCTCACAGGAGCGGCAGCGTTAGCCGGATGTGCTCGGCGAACGCTGCCGTGAGATGCGAGGGGCGCTTGCGCTCGAACTTCAGCGTAATGCCTACCGCGGGTAAGGGCGGCAGCCCGGGATCGCCATGCAGGATGGCGAGATCGGCGGGCACGGCCGTCTGCGTCATCACCGCGAACGCCTGGCCCGAGCGCACCAGCGCAGTCAGACCGGAGAGGCTGCTGCTCGCATAGGCCACCCGGTAGGCCCTGCCGATGCGTTGCAGCGCCTCGCACGCGGCGATGTGGTCGAGCGTGTCCGGATCGGAAAGCGCGAGCGGCAACGGCTCGAAGTGCGCGGGATCCAGCCCCGGATAGCCGATCCACACGAGTTGTTCGTGGCGAATGATGTCGTCGTCCGCACGCTCGCCCGCACCGTCCCGCGCTTGCGGGGTTTCCGGCAGCGAAATCATGGCGAGATCCACGGCGCGGCTTTCGAGCTGCTCGATGAGGCGCGGCGTGGGCCCGCACACGACCTCCACGAGCGCCTGCGGGTGCTGGCGCGAAAACTGGCGCAGCAGCGCGGGGAGAAACACGGCGGCGTAATCGTCCGGGCAGCCGAAGCGGATCGTCCCCGTCAAGCCCTTGCCGCACAGGTCGGCCATGGCCTCGTCGTGCAGCCGCAGCATGCGCTGGGCGTGCATCAACAGGCGCTCGCCGGGATTCGTCAGCACCACGCCACGACCGGTGCGCTGAAACAGCGGCTGATCGACAATGTCCTCCAGGCGCTTCATCTGCTGGCTCAGTGCGGATTGCGTGCGGCCGACGCGGCTGGCCGCGCGGCTGAGCGAGCGTACTTCCGCAATCACCGCAAACGAACGCAGCAGATCGATTTCGAGCGACTGACTCACGATATTCGCCTCGGATATGGGGCGCTGATATTAGCCGTTTTGCTGGCTCGCATTAGAACTATTCGATTCTATAAAACCAGAGGCGCGCCTACACTGCAAGTCATTCCTTTCGCCCACTCACACGCAAGCGCAACCCCCAGGAGACGCACGGTGACCCGGAACGACGACGCAACGTTTTGGCGCAACGCCAGGCAGCACCTCATCCGCTACGGCGGCACGTTCGAGCCGATGATCATCGAGCGCGCCCAGGGCAGCTTTGTCTACGACGCCGATGGCCGTGCAATCCTCGATTTCACCTCGGGGCAGATGAGCGCGGTGCTCGGGCACAGCCACCCGGAAATCGTCGCGGTCATCAACGAGTACGCCGGCAAGCTGGATCATCTCTTCAGCGGCATGCTCTCGCGGCCCGTGGTCGATCTTGCGACGCGTCTGGCCGAAGTCACGCCCGCCGGGCTCGATCGCGCGCTCCTGCTCAGCACCGGCGCGGAGTCGAACGAGGCCGCCATCCGCATGGCGAAGCTGGTCACGGGCAAGTATGAAATCGTCGGTTTTGCGCAGTCGTGGCATGGCATGACGGGCGGCGCGGCATCCGCGACCTATAGCTCGGGCCGCAAGGGCGTCGGTCCCGCCGCCGTGGGCTCGTTCGCAATACCGGCGCCGTTCGCGTACCGTCCGCGCTTCGAGCGCAACGGCCATTACGATTATCTTGCGGAGCTCGACTACGCGTTCGACCTCATCGATCGCCAGTCCAGCGGCAATCTCGCGGCCTTCATCGCCGAGCCGATCCTGAGCTCCGGCGGGATCATCGAGCTACCCGAAGGCTACATGGCGGCGCTCAAGCGCAAATGCGAAGCGCGCGGCATGCTGCTGATTCTCGACGAGGCGCAAACCGGGGTGGGGCGCACCGGCACGATGTTCGCCTGCGAGCGCGATGGCGTGACGCCCGACATTCTCACGCTCTCGAAGACGCTGGGCGCCGGGCTGCCGCTCGCGGCCGTCGTGACCTCCGGGGAGATCGAGGAGCGCGCGCATGAGCTGGGCTATCTGTTCTACACGACACACGTGTCCGATCCGCTTCCGGCCGCCGTCGGCCTGCGGGTGCTCGACGTGGTGGAGCGCGAGGGGCTGGTGGCGCGCGCGAACGTCATGGGCGAGCGCTTGAGGCGTGGCCTGCTGGATCTGATGGAGCGCTTCGAGTGCATCGGCGACGTGCGCGGGCGCGGGCTCCTGCTCGGCATGGAGATCGTCAAGGACCGCCGCACGAAGGAACCCGCCGATGGGCTGGGCGCGAAGATCACGCGCGAGTGCATGAACCTCGGGCTCAGCATGAACATCGTGCAACTGCCCGGCATGGGCGGCGTGTTCCGGATTGCGCCGCCGCTGACCGTGAGCGAGGAAGAGGTCGATCTGGGGATCTCGCTGCTGGGCCAGGCGATCGAGCGTTCGCTGTGAGCGACCGATATCGTCCGGCTCATTTGCCAGCCACCAATACGACCCTGAAGCGCGCCTTGCCGCCCAGCATCCGCTCGTAGGCCTCGGCGGCGCGCTTGCCTGCGGATTGCCATGCCGGCGGGGCGTGCTTCTAACGCGACATTGCGGGACGCCGTAGCGGCGAGCCAGGCCGCGCGCGCCACGCAGGCGATCGGGTGCCTCGATCACTTGCGCGGGGGAACGCGAAACCACGTGATCGCCACGACGAGCAGAAACATCACATAGGCCGTCGCGAACACCCAGGCCGGGAAGTTGTAGTAGAGCCAATAGCTCACCCAATGCTGGATGAAGCCTTGCGGATTCACGCTGCCGGTGCGCAGCCAGTCTTCGAGCACGGTGAGCGGGCACGGTATGTCGAGCGCGGCGAGCAGCGCGACCACGCCTATGGCCGCGAGATGCACGATGCGCAACGCGCGGTTGCGCACCCAGGCGAGCTCGAGCCATGCGCCCACCCAGATCGCGAGCAGCCCGCCGACGATGAAGAGCACCAGCAGCGCGTGCAGCACGAGAACGATATCGGCCAGCCAGTTCACGAAGCGCTCTCCCGGTCGATGACCGTCACACGCGTATTGTCTGCGTTTTTCGGGCGTTGATGCGCGAGCGAGCAGGGGCTGCACGAGCGGCTGCGCGAGATCAACCCGCATTCGGCCCGACAGTCCTGCCCGTCTCCATCGTGATTCTCGAGTGAGAATCACGATGCCCTGCATCGGCGGGGGTGTTCAGTCGCCAGTCAACCGTGCCCGTTTCTACGCGGTTTCGATGCGATCGAATTGCGCGGTCTGGCTGCGCTGTAAGGCGAAGGCGCGGCAGTGTGTACGAAAACCGGCGGTGGGGAGTGCCAGCGTGCGGCGACGCAGCATGGCGGCGGTGGCACGTCGCCTGCTGATCGTGTGTGGCTGGATATCGGCGACGCTCGATGCGATTCGCACCGAGCTGGGCGACGGCGGCCTGATCCGCCGCTGGCGGCGCGGTGGCGAAGCGCCCGATGAAGGCGCGTTTCTCGCGTGCTCGTGCTGGATGGCCGACTGCCTGTATCTGCGCTGCGACGAAGACGCGGCATGCCGCCAGTTCGAGCGCGTGCTTGCCGTGGCGAACGATCTCGGTTTGCCCGCCGAAGAATACGATGTGCGGGCGCGCTGCCTGATGGGCAATTTTCCGCAGGCGCTCACGCACATGGCGGTGGTGAAGACCGCGTTGCTGCTGAGCGGCACCGCGAAGCACCATCGCAGTGCGGCGGCGCACTAGTGCATATGCATGGGCACGTGCCTGTTCTTGTACTTGTGCGGGCTTCGGTTTCGCGCCGCTTCGCCCGCATCATTCGATGCTCGGGAAATAATTGTCTTTGTCGGCACGGAATATCGCATCGTCGAGCACCACATCGAACGAACAGGCGCCGCCTGGCTGCGCAGGATCCTCGCTTTCTTCGAACCGCGTGCGCACGCGCTGGCGGATGCGCTGCTGGATGGTGCGCCGTTGCGCGGTATCGAGACCCGCGTAGCGTTCGAGTTGCGCGCGTGTTGCGTGGATGGTGGCCGCACAGCGCGCATCGAGCGTGGAGTCGCGGCGCGAATCCACCACCCAGGACAGATGCACGATGACCGCATCGCCTTCCTCAAGGAGGCTCACGGTGGACGTCTTGGGCGAATCGAAGAGATTGGCCAGTGCAATCTGGATCTCCTCGAGCCGTTGACCGAAATCGAATGTCTTCATGGTCGCTCCAGCGGCGTGCGCGGCCGCGGCAAGCGCGCCCGCACGCCTCGTGCGCGTCATAGCTTGACGCCACCGGCTTCGGGCGGCTCCGGTGGCTTCGGCGGCTCGTCCTTGTCCGTGGACTCGGGCGCATCCTCTTCCCAATGCGCGCGCGTGCCGTAGTACTCGTGCAGCGTGGTGGCCCAGCTGAGATCGGCCATGGCCGGCCAGTGGCTCTTGTCGAAGCCCGGCGCATGCTTGACCTTTTCCGCGCTCACGTTCAGCACGAAGCACTTGTGGGTGGTATCGAGCGTGAGCGCGGGCCAGGGCAGCGCCAGCAGCTTGTCGCCGATGCCGAGAAAGCCGCCGCACGACATGACGACGTAGACGATGCGGCCGCTCTCGACTTCCAGCATGATCTCCTTGATCTTGCCAATTTCTTCGTCATCCGAACTGAAAACGCTGTCTCCCTCGAGCGTGCTTGCGCCCATGATGTAGGGACCGGGGCCGGCCGCAGTCGCGCTGCCTTTGCCGACGATACGTGCGCCGATATGCGGGGAATCGGGATTCGTAGGCATGATGTGCTCCCATGCAAAGCTGAACTGGACGATGGACGGGCTTGAAACGCCCGGGCCGGCGCGGTGGTGCAACGCCGGCGGGCTGCTTTCCCTTCAAGCGTAGTCGATCTCCGTCGACACGGGGGTTGCCGCATCGCGCGTTCCCGGCCCGGCGGGCATGCCATATGCTAGCGGTGCATCGCGAGTGCCGCCGAGATGCCAACGACTGGAGACTTGCCCACGCGATGCATACGACCGAAACGCAATCCATCGTCGAAACCGACCTCCCGGCGCGCCTCGACCGCCTGCCGTGGGGCCGCTTCCATGTGCTGATCGTCGTGGCGCTGGGCGTCACCTGGCTGCTCGACGGGCTCGAAGTGACGCTCGCGGGCGCCGTGGCCAGCGCGCTGAAGACGAGCCCGATGCTCCATTTCGACAACACGCAGGTGGGCCTCGCCGGCAGTGCGTATATTGCCGGCGCGGTCTGCGGCGCGCTGGGTTTCGGCTGGCTCACGGACCGGCTGGGGCGGCGCAAGCTCTTTTTCATCACGCTCACGGTCTATTTGCTCGCCACCGCCGCCACCGCGTTCTCGTGGAGTTTCGCCAGCTTCGTGGTGTTTCGCGCGCTGACCGGCGCGGGCATCGGCGGCGAGTACGCGGCCATCAATTCGACCATCCAGGAGTTCACGCCGGCGCGCGTGCGCGGCTGGACCGACCTCGGCATCAACGGCACATTCTGGGTGGGCGCGGCCATTGGCGCCGCGGGCTCGCTGGTCGTGCTCGAGCCGCATCTGCTACCGCCCGACTGGGGCTGGCGCGTGTGCTTTTTCATCGGCGCCGTGCTCGCGCTCATCATTCTGCCCATGCGCACATGGATACCCGAAAGCCCGCGCTGGCTGCTCACGCACGGCGAGCACGGCGAGGCCCGCTCCATCGTCGAGGCGATCGAAGCGCGCTTTCGCAGGGCGGGCCACGTGCTCGACCAGCCTGCAGGCAAGCCGCTGCGGCTGCGCGCGCAAAGCCGTACGCCGCTTTCCGCCGTGCTGCGCGCGATCTTCGTGCAGCACCGCCGCCGGGCCGTCGTGGGCCTCTCGCTGATGACGGCGCAGGCGTTCTTCTACAACGCGATCTTCTTTACCTACGCGCTGGTGCTCACGGACTTCTACCACGTGCCGGGCGGCGACGTGGGGCTCTATCTGCTGCCGTTCGCGCTCGGCAACTTTCTTGGCCCGCTCGTGCTGGGGCGGCTCTTCGACGTGGTCGGCCGCCGCAAGATGATTGCCGCAACCTATGCGCTCTCGGGCCTGCTGCTGACGGCAAGCGGCTACCTGTTCGCGCACGGGTTGCTGAGCGTCACGACGCAAACCATCGCATGGATGGTGATTTTCTTCTTCGCGTCGGCGGCGGCGAGCTCGGCGTATCTGACCGTGAGCGAGTCGTTTCCGCTCGAAATCCGCGCACTCGCGATCGCGGTGTTCTATGCGTTCGGCACGGCGCTCGGCGGGATCGTCGGGCCGGTTTTCTTCGGACGTCTGATCGATACGCACCAGCGCAGCGAAGTGTTCACGGGCTACCTGGTGGGCTCCGCGCTGATGCTGATCGCCGCGCTGATCGCCGCGATCTGGGGCGTGGACGCCGAGCGCAAATCGCTCGAGCAGGTGGCCGCGCCGCTTTCGGCGGTGTCGGCCGAGCCATGATGCGGCCACCGCGCCAGGCTTCGCGCCGACGCGTCGCGCCGGGCCTTCATTTCGTCCACGCCCCCGAAATTTCGTCGTAGCAAAACGCGGTGAAATCGCGAATCAACTGGCGCGGATGCGAGCGCGTCGAGCGCGCGACGCCGAGCACGGTGGGCTTCACCTTCTCCTTGATGGGCCGCGCGGCGAAGCGGCCGCCATCGACGGTCTGCGTGCTGCGCAGCGGGAAATTGTGGATGCTGTAGCCGAGCCCGTTGGCGACCATGCCGCGCACGACCTCGGGCTGCGACGAGCTGAACACGGGCACCGGGCGGCTGCCGTAGCGATCGAACAACGCAGCGAAATACTCCTTGCTGTGTGCCAGATCGAGCAGCACATACGGCTCGTCGAGCAGATCCTTCAGGCTCACCTGCTCATTGGCCGCGAGCCGGTGCTTCGCGGGCAGCAGTGCATAGGGCGGAAATTCGACGATGGGCGTGAAGTCGATCTCGTCGTTGATGTCGATATCGTAGGTGAGCGCGACGTCGAGCGTGCCGTCGCGCAAGCCCACGAACAGCGTTTCCTGGTCGCCTTCGCGCGTCTGGAAATTCACGCCCGTGCGCGCGTGCAGAAAGCGGCTCATGAGCCACGGCATGAGCGGCGGCGCCACCGAACTCAGACAGCCCAGTGAAATCGTGCCCGCAATGCCGGTATCGGAATGGCGCGCGGCAATCTGCAATTCCTCCGCGCTCTTGAGCAGATCGCGCGCACGCCCGAGCAGATCGCGGCCCGCTTGCGTGAGCGAAAGCCCCTGCGCGTGATGCCGAATGAACAGTTGCAGGCCGAAAGCGCCCTCGAGCTCCGATAACGCAGACGAAATGGACGGCTGCGAGACGTGCAGGCGTTTGGCGGCCGCCGTAAACGACAGCGCTTCCGCCGTGGCGACGAAATATTTCAGCTGGCGCAGCGAGTAGTGAAGGGGCGTGAGTTCCATGAGCCAGATACGCGAGAGGCGGCTGCATAGTCTAAGACTTTTCAAAATATAGAAAAACAATATTTTCCGAATGGTTTTTGAATCGATAGATTGCTTTCCATTGATCGACCATTCATCCACATCAGGGAGTCTCCTCATGACTTTTTCGATCGCAGGCCGCTGCGCCCGCACGGGCGCCGTGGGCGGCATCGTGACGAGTTCGAGCATCGCGGTGCCCAGCCGTTGCCTGTGGGCGAGCCGCGACGGCGTGGTGCTCAGCCAGAACGTGACCGATCCGCGCCTGGGCCAGATCGGCCTCGACGAGCTGGCGCGCGGTTTTGGTGCGCAAGCAGTGCTGGAGCGTCTTGCGACGGCGCGCGCGCATGGGCAGTGGCGCCAGCTTGCGGTGCTCGATGCGGCGGGTTTCTCGGCGTGGCGCACGGGCGAGCGCGGGCTGGGCGTGCATGCGGGCGCGAGCGGCGCCAATTGCGTGGCAGTCGGCAATCTGCTGGCGAACGACGGCGTGCCGGCCGCCATGATCGAGGCGTTTGCGGAGCATGCGTCGCGTGCCTTGCCGGAGCGCCTGTTGCGCGCGCTGGAGGCTGGGCTGGCCGCGGGCGGCGAGGCGGGCCCCGTGCAGTCGGCGGGCCTGTGCGTGTTCGACGGCGCGAGCTGGCCGGTGGCCGAGCTGCGTGTGGACTGGAGCGATCAGCCGATCGCCGATTTGCGCGCACTGTGGACGCGTTACGAACCGCAGATGCGCGACTACGTTCTGCGCGCCACCGATCCCACGCGTGCGCCTTCGTATGGCGTGCCCGGCGACGAGTGATTTTCATGAGAGCGCTTTCACGCGCCTTTCCTTTCGAACGCTTGGGCGAAGCATTCAGTTTTATACGCAAGGCGGTACGCCGTACCGCATCGATTAAACCGGTTGCCATCCGTGGCCCGGTAAAACAGAGGCAAACATGAGTCATACCCGCATTCGCAAATTCAACACACGCGAGACCTACCCCGAGCAAAAACTCGATAACGACCTGTGCCAGGCCGTGGTTGCCAACGATACCGTCTATGTGCGCGGTCAGATCGGCCAGGACCTCGACACGCGCGAATCGGTCGGCATCGGCGACGTGGCCGCGCAGGCCGAAAAGGCGATGGCCAACATTGCCATGCTGCTCGAAGAGTCGGGCAGCCGCCTCGAGGACATCTGCAAGATCACGATCTTTCTCGTGGACGTGCGCTATCGCGAAGCCGTGTACAACGTGGTCGGCAAATGGCTCAAGGGCGTGTTTCCGGTTTCGACCGGCCTCGTGGTCTCCGCGCTGGCACGGCCCGAATGGCTCGTCGAGATCGATGTGATCGCCGTGATTCCGCGCGGTCGTCAGTAATAAAAGCAACGTGTGGCGCGCGGGTGCAGTATCCCCGCTCCACGCCGCGAAAAGCAGGAGACACACCATGTCCACCACGCCCACCCCGTCACACCGACGGCTCGATACGACGTTGTCGCTGTTGCAGACGCTCGTCGAATTCGACACGCGCAGCGCGCGCTCGAATCTCGATCTGATCGCGTTCGTGCGCGACTACCTCGCGGGCTTCGGCATCGAAGCCACGCTCAACTACAGCGCGGCGCGAGACAAGGCGAATCTCTATGCGACCATCGGGCCGCGCGACCGGGCGGGGCTGTGCCTTTCCGGCCACACGGACGTGGTGCCCGCCGACGGCCAGCCGTGGACCGTGCCGCCATTCGTGCTCACGCGCCTGGGCGATCGCGTGCTGGGCCGCGGCACCGCCGACATGAAGGGCTTTCTCGCGTGCGTGCTCGCGAGCGTGCCGCATTTCGTCGAGCATTGCCACACGCTGCCGGTTCATCTCGCGTTCAGCTACGACGAGGAGTTGGGTTGCCGTGGCGTGCGCGGCCTGCTCGACGAGCTCGCGCGCGCGCCGTTCAAGCCGCTCGCCTGCATCATCGGCGAGCCCACCAGCATGCAGGTGGCCATCGCGCACAAGGGCAAGCGTGCGTATCGCTGCTGTTTCAAGGGGCTCGCGGGGCATTCGGCGCTCACGCACCTCGGCGTCAATGCGGTCGATTTCGCGGCCGAATTCGCGGTTCATCTGCGCCGGGCGAGCCGCGCATTGCGCGAGCACGGCAGCCACGACGAACGTTTCGAGCCGCCGTACACCACCGTACACACGGGCAAGCTCAACGGCGGCATTGCGCTCAACGTGATTGCCGATCGTGCGGAGCTCGAATTCGAAGTGCGCAATCTGCCCGATGACGCCATCGACGACATCGTGCTCGCGGCCCGGCGTTTTGCCGAGGACGAGCTCGAAACGCAGATGCATGCGGTATCGGCGCAGACCGGCATCGAGTGGCACGAGCTCGTGGACTATCCGGCGCTGGCCACGGACGCCTCGGCGGACTGGCTGCGCGACATGGCCTGCGAGCTCACCGGCGACGCCACGCAGCGCACGCTTTCTTTCGGCACCGAAGGCGGCTTGTTCCAGCGCATCGGCATTCCGACTGTCATATGCGGCCCGGGCTCGATCGAGCAGGGGCACAAGGCCGACGAGTATGTCGAGATCGCGCAACTCGAACGCTGCCTCGGCTTTCTCGAACGGCTCGCGACGCAGCTGCCGCAACGTGCGAGCGCGTTCGCACACGCACCTGCGCCCGCACTCGCGCACGCCTGAAAACCCACACGGCGCGGTGGTGTACGCGCCACGCCAGAACCGGCGCCGCCTGCATGAGCGCCGGAGTCATCACTACGCGCGCTTGAAGCGCCGAACCGGAGACATGTCATGTCAGCAGAGCGCGGGGCCGTCCCGCTTATCGAAAAGCATACGATCGGCTACGTGCCGCCCGAGGAGCGTCACGGCAAGGTGCGCGACCTCTTCACGCTGTGGTTCGGCGGCAATATCGCGCCGCTGCCCATCGTGACGGGCGCGCTGGGCGTGCAGATCTATCACCTGAATCTGTTCTGGGGGATCGTCGCGATCGTCGTGGGGCAGGCGCTCGGCGGCGTGCTGATGGCGCTGCATTCGGCGCAAGGTCCGCAAATGGGCATCCCGCAGATGATCCAGAGCCGCGCGCAGTTCGGCTCGTGGGGCGCATTGCTCGTGACCGTGATTGCGGGCGTGATGTACGTGGGCTTCTTCGCGTCGAACATCGTGCTCGCCGGCAAGTCCATGCACGGCATCGCGTCGAGCGTGCCGGTGCCGGTGGGCATCGTGATTGGCGCGGTGGGCTCGGGGTGCATCGGCATCATCGGTTACCGCTTCATACACGTGCTCAATCGTATCGGCACCTGGGTGCTGGGCATCGGCATCGTGGTGGGCTTCTGGACCATCCTTTCGCATGTGCAGAGCGCCGACTTCCTCACGCGCGGCGGCTTCAACTTCGCGGGCTGGCTCGCCACGGTCTCGCTCTCGGCGCTGTGGCAGATCGCGTTCGCGCCGTACGTCTCCGACTATTCGCGCTATCTGCCTGCCAACGTGGGCGTGGGCTCGACGTTCTGGGCCACCTACCTCGGCTGCACGCTGGGCTCCACGCTGGCGTTCGTGTTTGGCGCGGTCGCGGCGCTCGCCGTGCCGCAAGGCGTCGACACGATGGATGCCGTCAAGCAGGCAACCGGTGCGCTTGGGCCACTGATGCTCGTGCTGTTCCTGCTGAGCGTGATCAGCCATAACGCGCTCAATCTCTATGGCGCGGTGCTGTCGGTCATTACCTCGCTGCAGACTTTCGCGCACCGCTGGATTCCCACCTCGAAAGCCCGCGCGGTGCTCTCTGTCGTGATCTTCGTGGCGTGCTGCTATGCGGCCATTGGCGCGTCGAGCAATTTCGTGGGCCATTTCGTCGATCTCGTGCTGGCGCTGCTCGTCGTGCTGGTGCCGTGGACGGCCATCAACCTGATCGACTTCTATGTGATCCACAAGGGCAGCTACGACATCGGCTCGATTTTCCGCGTGGACGGCGGCATCTATGGTCGCTTCAATCCGCAGGCGCTGATCGCTTACGCGATTGGCATCGCCGTGCAGATTCCGTTCATGAACACGCCGATGTACGCAGGCCCGGTTGCCGCGCACATCGACGGCGCGGATCTGTCCTGGCTGGTCGGGCTTCTCGTGACGTCGCCGCTCTATTACTGGCTGGCTTCGCGCGACAGCGCGTACCGCCGCCGCCAGCATGCCGGCATGGCGGTCTGATGGTCTTATGGTCTTATGGTTTGACGGCCGCCACGACGATACGCAACGACAGTTCGCATTGAGCTGATTCGGCGGCCCGCAAGGATTCAATTATTTTGCAGAAGGAAACAGCAATGAAAAATGTTAGGACTTCGATTGATACGCTCGTGGTAGGAGCCGGTCAGGCAGGTGTGGCCATGAGCGAGCACCTGGGCAAGCTCGGCGTGCCTCATCTCGTGCTGGAGCGCGATCGTATCGCCGAGCGCTGGCGCTCGGGCCGCTGGGATTCGCTGGTGGCCAATGGCCCCGCGTGGCACGACCGCTTCCCCGGCATGGAGTTCGACGGCATCGGCCCGGACGATTTCGCTTCAAAAGAGCAGGTGGCCGACTACTTCGTGGACTATGCGAAGAAGATCGACGCGCCCATCCGCACCGGCGTGGAAGTGACGAAGGTGGCGCGCATGAACGGGCAGCCCGGCTTTGTCGTCGAAACCAGCGAGGGCGTGATCGAGGCGCGCCGCGTGGTGGTGGCGACGGGGCCATTCCAGCGCCCGGTCATCCCGCCGATCGCGCCCAAGGGCGGCGAGATCCACCAGATCCATTCCGCCGCTTACAAGAATCCCGCGCAGCTTCCCGAAGGCGCGGTGCTCGTGGTGGGCGCAGGCTCCTCGGGCGTGCAGATCGCCGACGAATTGCGGCGCGCCGGGCGTCAGGTCTATCTCTCGGTGGGGCCGCACGATCGCCCGCCGCGCGCCTACCGCAATCGCGACTTCTGCTGGTGGCTGGGCGTGCTCGGCGAGTGGGACGCCGAAGTCCCGCGGGCGGGCCGCGAGCATGTCACTATTGCGGTGAGCGGCGCGCGCGGCGGCCAGACCGTCGATTTCCGGGCGCTCGCGCACCAGGGCATGACGCTCGTTGGCTTGACGAAGTCGTTCGGGAACGGTGTCGTGACCTTCGAGGCGGATCTTGCCGAGAACCTCAAGCGCGGCGATGAAAACTATCTCGCGCTGCTCGATGCCGCCGACGCTTATATCGAGCGTAACGGCCTCGATCTGCCGCTGGAGCCCGAGGCGCGCCGCGTGCCCGCCGACCCGGCCTGCGTGACCGAGCCGGTTCTCGAACTCGATCTCGCCAAGGCGGGTGTCACGTCGATCATCTGGGCGACCGGCTATGCCGTCGATTACGGCTGGCTCCAGGTGAGCGCGTTCGACGAGAAGGGCAAGCCCAGGCATCAGCGTGGCGTGTCGAGCGAGCCTGGCATTTACTTTCTGGGGCTGCCGTGGCTTTCGCGCCGCGGGTCCAGCTTCATCTGGGGCGTGTGGCACGACGCCAAACATATTGCCGACCATATCGTCACGCAGCGCAAATATCTTGCTTACCGGGACGCCGTGCAGCGCGAGGCACAGGCGCTCGAAGGCGATGCGGCGAGCCGCGAGACGGTGGCTTCGCAGATGCGCAAGCTGAGCGCCATGAGCGTGAGCTGACGCAGTCGCGAATCGGTTGAATCGAGCGGCCCATCCGCGCGTTCAAGGCGCGGGTGGGCCGCTCGGCCATTTCTGGACGGCCGGAAATGGGCCCAATGTTTGTGCCGACCGGATCGCGGCGAACGGGGAGGCGGCCAGCAGGAGAAGCAGGCTGCTGCTTTGCACAAAAGTTGACTTTTGATCCGGTACGGGCTTACCCGAATGCAAAAAAGTATCAGTTCGCGGTCTTATTTTCAGTGGTGACATATCGCCGGCCGGGCTAACTTCTCAGTCATGGTGATCGCAGGACGCGCAGGACGCAATTGCGAACCGCACAAAAAGAAAAGAACCGGCGCAGGAGGACGACAGATGCAAGCCATTCAAGATGCGACGGCGCACGAATCGGGCAAATTCATGGGTAAATTCGCGGGCGACCTCGCGGGCCCCCCCGCGGAGCGCAGCGCCCCGGATGGGCGCCCCAAGCGCATCGACCAGCCGGATCTGGAACTGGTCGCGGTCCCGCGCGACGAGTCGTTCAAGGTCTGGTCGCACGGCTACCCGTATCGCACGGTGCGCTGGCACTTCCATCCCGAGTACGAGATTCATCTGATCACGGCCACCACGGGCAAGTACTTCGTGGGCGATCACATCGGCAATTTCGCGCCCGGCAATCTCGTGATGATGGGATCGAACCTGCCGCACAACTGGGTCAGCAGCGTGCCGCATGGCGAGCGCGTGGACGAGCGCTGCCTCGTGCTGCAATTCGATACCGCGTTCATCGCGCGTGCGTTCGAGGCCTTTCCCGAGTTCAGGCGCGTGGAGCCCTTGCTCGATGCTTCGCGCTGGGGCCTGCTGTTCACGCCGGATGCGGGCGCGGCCGCCGAGCCGATCATGCGCGAGATGCTCGGTGCGCAAGGCTTGCGGCGCATCGTGCTGTTCATCGCGCTGTTCGAGTTGCTCGCGCAAAGCGCGGAGCCGCAGAGGCTCGCGAGCGCCGCTTACCGCGCCGACCCCACGCGCTATGCTGGAACCCGCATCAACCACGTGCTGGCCTATATTGGCAAGAACCTCTCGCAGGAGCTGCGCGAAACGGAGCTGGCCGAGCTGTCGGGGCAAAGTGTGAGCGCGTTCTCGCGCTACTTCCGTCGGCATACCGGCATGCCTTTCGTGCAGTACGTGAACCGGCTGCGCATCGACCTCGCTTGCCAGTTGCTATTGTCAGGAAAACTGAGCATTACCGATATCTGCTATCAGGTCGGCTTCAACAATCTTTCGAATTTCAACCGCCAGTTTTTGTTGCTCAAGGATATGTCGCCGTCGCGCTGGCGCGCGTATCAGCAGCTCAACGCGGCGAGCGCGGCCGAATCCGCCGAACCGGCACGACCGGCGCAATCGGCGCAATCGTCGGAACAGGCCGGGGCGGCGCCCGTGCCTGGCTAGCTCATGTTTGTGTGGCAGTACCGCAAGACCCGGTTCGCCTCTCTGCTGTGCCCGAAGCCTCACCCGTGATCCCACGATGGCAGTACCCGCACCGGCATTTCACCAACAACGGAGACACCCAATGACCAAAGTATCGAACCCTCTGATCGGCGCCGCCATCCTGGGCTTCGCGCTCACGAGCAGCACGGCGGCGCTGGCCGCGCCCAGCGGCACGGTCGCGTTCCTGATGCCCGACCAGGCGTCCACGCGCTACGAGCAGCACGACTTCCCCGGCTTCAAGGCCGAAATGGCCAAGCTGTGCCCGGACTGCAAGGTGCTCTACCAGAACGCGAACGCCGACGCTTCGCAGCAGCAGCAACAGTTCAATTCGGTGATCGCGCAGGGCGCGAAAGTGATTGTGCTCGATCCGGTGGACTCCACGGCCGCTGCATCGCTCGTCCACATGGCGCAGAGCCAGGGTATCAAGGTCATTGCGTACGACCGGCCCGTGCCTTCCACGCCGGCCGACTACTACGTCTCGTTCGACAACGAGCAGATCGGTAAATCGATCGCGCAGTCGCTCGTGCAGCACCTCAAGGAGACGGGCGTGTCGGCCAGCAAGGGCGGCGTGCTCGAAGTGAACGGCTCGCCCACCGACGCGGCGGCAGGGCTCATCAAGAAGGGCATTCACGAAGGGCTCGCGGGCAGCGGCTACAAGACGCTCTCGGAGTACGACACGCCCGAATGGGCGCCGCCCAAGGCCCAGCAATGGGTGAGCGGGCAGATCACGCGCTTTCGCACGCAGATCGTGGGTGTCGTGGCCGCCAATGACGGCACAGCGGGCGGCACCATTGCCGCGTTCAAGGCGGCCGGTGTGAATCCGGTGCCGCCCGTGACCGGCAACGACGCAACGCTGGCGGGCTTGCAGCTCATCATCGCGGGCGACCAGTACAACACCATCCTCAAGCCGAGCGAGATCGTCGCGGCGGCGGCGGCGAAGGTGGCCGTGGGCTTCCTTTCGGGCCAGGCGCCCAAGGCCGGGACGACGCTCTTCAAGACGCCGACACAGCTGTTCCAGCCGACGGTGATCACCACGAAGAACATCAAGGCGGAAGTTGTCGACAAGGGCATTGCGAGCGCGAAGGAGCTGTGCACGGGCCGCTATGCGGAAGGCTGCAAGAAGCTGGGTATCGGGAACTGATGGGCTTGACTGATACGGGATCCTGAACGATGGGGTCCGGCGCAAGCCGGACTCCTTCAAGCAGAACCAGGAGGGACTCCTCCCATGACTGAGCAATCCACTGTGCAATCCACCGAACTCTCCACCGCGCGCGCGAATCCCGGCGAACTCGTGCTGAGCCTGCGCGGCGTCTCGAAGCACTTCGGGGCGGTATCCGCGCTCACGGACATCGAGCTCGACGTGCATGCGGGCGAAGTGGTCGCCCTCGTGGGCGACAACGGCGCCGGCAAGTCGACCCTCGTGAAGATTCTCGCCGGCGTCCATCAGCCGAGCGCCGGCACGATCACGTTTCGCGGCCAGCCGGTCGCGCTCTCCGATCCCGCCAGGGCGCTGGATCTCGGCATCGCCACGGTATTCCAGGACCTCGCGCTGTGCGAGAACCTCGACGTCGTCGCCAATATTTTTCTCGGCCGCGAGCTGAGCCCGATGCGTCTGGACGAGGTGCAGATGGAGGTGCGCGCCTGGACGCTGCTCAACGAGCTCTCGGCGCGCATTCCGAGTGTGCGGGACGTGGTGGCCTCGCTCTCGGGCGGGCAGCGCCAGACGGTGGCGATCGCGCGCTCGCTGCTGCTCGACCCGAAGCTCATCATGCTCGACGAACCCACGGCGGCGCTGGGCGTGGCGCAAACCGCCGAGGTGCTGAACCTGATCGAGCGCGTGCGCGACCGCGGCCACGCGGTCATCATGATCAGCCACAACATGGAGGACGTGCGCGCCGTGGCGGACCGCATCGTCGTGCTGCGGCTCGGCCGCAACAACGGCATTTTCTATCCCGACTCGTCGAATGCGGAACTGGTGGCCGCGATTACCGGCGCGACCGAAAACGCCGTATCGCGCCGCGCGGGCCGGCGCCAGGCGCAACAGGACCAGCAGGACCGACAGGACCGACAGGACCAACAGGACGTGCAGTGAAAGGAACCATCATGAGCAAGGAAACACAGGGCGCGCCGCAGCCATCCCCGCTGCTCGACCGCAGCGACGTCCGCGTGAAGCATGCCGCGGGTGTGGGCGAGAGCGTCTGGGCATTCGTCGACCGGGTGCGCTCGGGCGACCTCGGGTCGCTGCCCGTCATCGTGGGTCTCGTCATCATCTGGACCGTGTTCACGAGCCTGAACCCGGTATTTCTCTCCGCCGACAATCTCGTGAACCTGCTGTTCGACTGCTCGACGGTCGGGGTCATTTCGCTCGGCATCGTCTGCGTGCTGCTGGTGGGCGAGATCGACCTCTCGGTGGGCTCGATGAGCGGCTTTGCATCGGCGCTCGTGGGCACGCTCTGGGTCAACGAAGGCTGGCCCGTGCTGCTCGCGATTCTCGTGGCCGTAGTGGTGGGCGCGCTGATCGGCTCACTGTATGCGCTATTGCTCAACCGCCTCGGCATGCCGAGCTTCGTTTCCACGCTGGCCGGCCTGCTCGCCATCCTCGGGATGCAGCTCTATGTGCTCGGTGCGAACGGCTCGATCAATCTGCCCTACGGATCGACGATGGTGAACTTCGGACAGCTGATGATTATTCCAGCCATCGTCTCGCATCTGATCGCGCTGCTGCCGGGCATTCTGATCGTGCTGCTCGGCCTGCGCACGCGCGCGCGCCGCCGTGCGGCGCGGCTTTCCGCGCCCTCGGTGGGCGGCCTGCTCGCACGCGGCGTGGCCATCACGGTGTTTCTCGAGATCGTGGTGAGCTACCTCGATCAGGGGCGCGGCGTGCCGCTGATGTTCGGCGTCTTCCTCGGCCTCGCGGTAGCCATGGACTACGCGCTCAAGCGCACCCGCTGGGGCCGCTCGATGAACGCCGTGGGCGGCAACCGCGAAGCCGCGCGGCGCGCCGGCATCAAGGTTGGCGGCATCTACACCAGCGCCTTCGTGCTGTGCGCGAGCTTCGCCGCGCTCGGCGGCGTGCTCACCGCGGCGCGCCTCGCCTCGGCAAGCCAGCAGGCCGGCACCGGGGATGTGAACCTCAACGCCATCGCGGCGGCCGTGATCGGCGGCACGAGCCTGTTTGGCGGACGCGGCAGCGCGTGGTCGGCCGTGCTCGGCATCATCGTGATCCAGTCGATCGCGAGCGGGCTCACGCTCCTGAACCTGTCGTCCTCGCTGCGCTTCATGATCACCGGCGCGGTGCTGGCGATTGCGGTCATTGTCGATTCGCTGGCGCGGCGCTCGCGCGTCTCGCACGGCCGCGCCTGAATTTCGCGCCTGGGTTGGCGTCTGCGTTCATACGCATAGGAGGAAAGTCGTTTATGTCTGCATCCATGACAGGAAGGATTGCCGCCATCACGGGCGCGGCTTCGGGGATCGGCCTCGAATGCGCGCGCACGCTGATTGCGGAGGGCGCGAAGGTCGTGCTGATCGACCGCGCGAAAGACCGGCTCGAGGCTTGCTGTGCCGAGTTGGGCCCGAATGCATTTGCGTTGCAAGTGGATCTGCTGCAACCGGCCGAAGTCTCGGGCATGCTGCCGAAGATTCTCCAGCTCGCCGGCGGCCTCGACATATTTCACGCCAATGCCGGTGCCTATATCGGCGGCGAGATCGTGAGCGGCAACCCCGACGAGTGGGACCGCATGCTCAACCTCAATATCAACGCGGCATTCCGTTCGGTCCACGCGGTCTTGCCGCATATGGTCTTGCAGAAGTCGGGCGATATCATTTTCACCAGCTCGATCGCGGGCATCGTGCCGGTCGTGTGGGAGCCCATCTATACGGCCTCCAAGTTCGCCGTGCAGGCCTTCGTGCACACGACGCGGCGCCAGGTTGCCAAATACGGCGTGCGGGTTGGCGCGGTGGCGCCCGGCCCCGTCGTCACGGCATTGCTCGACGACTGGCCGAAAGCGAAAATGGAGGAGGCGCTCGCCGCGGGCAGCCTGATGCAGCCGAAGGAGGTGGCCGATGCGGTGCTGTTCATGCTCACGCGGCCGCGCAATGTGACGATTCGCGACCTCGTGATCCTGCCCAACAGCGTCGATCTCTGAGCGCGCGTTTCGCGCGGGCGCACGCGGCCTTGCAGACGAACACCTTTTGAACCGACCCTGGCAACGAACCATGACTTCTGAGAATCTCATCGCCACGCGCTACGTTATCGGCGTGGACGTCGGCACGGGCAGCGCCCGCGCCGGCATCTTCGATCCGGCCGGCAGCATGGTGGCCTCGGCGAAGCAAGACATCACCGTGTTTCATGCGAGCGGCGCCATTGTCGAGCAGTCGAGCACCGAGATCTGGAGCGCGGTCTGCCACGCGGTGAAAGAGGCACTCGCACAGGCCGCCGTCGCGCCCGAGCAGATTGCCGGAATCGGCTTCGACGCCACGTGTTCGCTCGTGGTGCTGGGCGAAGGCGGGCAGCCGCTGCCCGTTGGGCCGTCCGAACGCGCCGAACGCGACATCATCGTCTGGATGGATCACCGCGCGCTCGAGCAGGCGGAACGCATTAACGCGACGCGGCACGCGGTGCTCAAATACGTGGGCGGCAAGATCTCGCCGGAAATGGAGACGCCCAAGCTACTGTGGCTGCTCGAGCACCGGCCCGCCGTGTTCGATGCGGCCTGGCAATTCTTCGACCTCACCGACTTCCTGACCTGGCGTGCGAGCGGCGATCTCGCGCGCTCCACCTGCACCGTGACCTGCAAATGGACCTATCTCGCGCACGAGCGGCGTTGGGACGAAAGCTATTTCCGCGCCGTGGGTCTGGGCGTGCTGGCTGACGAGGGCTTCGCGCGCACTGGCGAGCGCGTGGTCGACCCGGGCGTGCCGCTCGGCAACGGGCTGACCGGGCAGGCCGCGAAGGAGCTTGGCCTGCGCGCCGGCACGCCCGTGGCCACGGGGGCGATCGATGCGCATGCCGGGGGCATCGGCACCGTGGGCGCCGACGGCAATCCCGAAGCATGTCTCGGCTACGTGTTCGGCACTTCGTCGTGCACGATGACGACAACACAGGAGCCCGTGTTCGTGCCAGGCGTATGGGGTCCTTACTATTCGGCGATGGTGCCCGATGCATGGCTCAACGAAGGCGGGCAGTCGATGGCGGGCGCCGCGATCGAGCGCCTGCTCGCGATGCACCCGCTGGCGCGCGAGGCACAGGAGCGTGCAGCGAAAGAGGGACAGTCGCTGCCGGCGATGCTCGCCGGCCTGGCGGTGCTGGTCTCGAGCAGCTTGTCGGAAGCGGCGTTGCTCGCGCAAGGACTGCATGTGGTTCCCGAGTTCCTCGGCAACCGTGCGCCGTTCGCCGATCCTCATGCAAAAGGGGTGATCGCGGGTCTCGGGATGGAAACGGACATGGACAGCCTGGTTGCGCTCTACGTGGCCAGCGTTTGCAGCATTGGCTATGGCCTGCGCCAGATCGTGGAGGCGCAGGCGGGCGCGGGCGCGCCGATCGAGCAGGTGGTGATCAGCGGCGGAGCGGGGCGGCTCGACCTCGTGCGCCAGTTGCTTGCCGATGCGACCGGCAAGCCCGTGCTGGCCACGCAGGCGACTGAGCCCGTGCTGCTAGGCGCCGCGATGCTTGGCGCCGTCGCGGGAGGTGTGTTCGCCGACGTGCGCTCGGCCATGGCGAACATGTCGCGCATCAGCAAGCGTTACACGCCTGACGCGGGCCGCATCGCGGCATTGCACGACACGCGCTATGACGCGTTCAAGCGCTTGCAGAGCGTGGCCAGAGAAATTCATTAGACATGCAGAATTTATCTGACTTCGCCGCATGAAATGAATCCCGCCGGCACGGCCCGAGAAGATCGGGGCGCCGGCGGGTTTTCGGAGCGGGGCGACGCGGACGCTTACGATCCCCACACCTGCATTTCGTCGAGCGAGTAGCCCCACTGCGTCGCGCGCTTCGTGCCGTACATCCGCACATAGCGGCCGTGACCGTTGAGATTCGCCAGCTTCACGTGGCCATACGAGACGCCGTTGCTCGTCGAGTAGAGCGTCGTCCAGTTGACGTTGTCGTTCGATGTCTGAATCTGATAGACGCTCGCGCCCGCATCCCAGTACAGATCGATGCTGCTGATGGTCTTCGCAGCGCCGAGATCCACCGAGATCCATTGCGGATCGACGCCGGCGCCTTCGGGCGAGTCCCAGCGCGTGCTGGTGGTGTTGCCGTCGAACGCCTTGTCGGCCGTGAGCGAGGCGTTATAGCTCGCCGAAGCGCTGGCCGGATGTCCCTGCGAGAGCAGCGAGACCTGGTTTGCCGCCGGGCCGCCGTAATAGTTCGAGCCGAGCTTGGCTTTCGTGGTGTCGGCATTCACGCCGAACTGCGTGAGACTCCAGCGCTGGCCCGTGGTCACGTCGCCCAGGTAGAGCTGATAGCCGCCCGCCGTCGTCGACGAGAAGAACAGATAGTTCGTGCCGTTCACCGGGCTCGGGTCCGAGTTGTTGCTGACGCAGTCGTTGAGCGGCAACTGGTTCGGCGTCGAGGACGGATCAGCGGTCTTTTCGTAGATCTGGTCGAGTGCGCTCGTGTCCTTCCAGCGCGCATAGAACACGTTGCCGTCCGCGCGCACGATCGGATAGTAGGTCTGCAGCGAAGCCGGGTGATCGAATACGGCCGTGACGCCGGTGGCGATCGTGCGCTTCATCAGGCCCATGTTCGCACCCGTGCCGGTGGCGTAGTAGAGGGCGCTCTGGTCGGGCGAAAGATAGGGCATCGAGTATTCACCGCCGGCCGGCGCGTTCGCGAGACCCACGACCGAGGTGAAGACCGGGCCCGCGCTCGTATACGACAGCGTTGCCTGCATCACGCTGCCGTTCTGCTTGAACACGATCGTCTTGCCGTCCGGGCTGAATTTCGGGTCTTCATTGCGCGTGGCGCCCGTGCTGTTCGTCATGTTGATCGGCGCGTTATTGGTGCCGAGCTGATACATGAACACATTCCACGCGTTGTTGGTCACGCCCATGAAGACGATCCACTTGCCGTCGGGGCTGAACACCGCGTTCATCGGATCCTTGATGCCCCATGAGGCCTTGCTCAACTGCGTAAGCGTGCGTGCCGAAAAATCGTAGAGGAAAATCTGGCTCGTGCCGTCACCGTATGTCACATAGCTGTGGTAGACGAGCTTGCCGGTGAGAGAGGCGGGAAACGAGGCGTTGGATTGCGCCGCGGGATTGCTGATGCACGTTGCGCTGGCGACGCCCGCAAACAGGTTAAGGGCAATGCCGGCCATCATGCCGGCGACGAAATTCTTCACTTTCACGATCAGTTATCCTTATCAAACGGAACTGGTGGACGCCGAGGGCATCCGGATACTTTTCTTCACGAGCGATGCTGCATGACGCATCGCGGCCGAGCGCGGCTATCTCTGCCGCATTCGCCGGTCTTGCGCGGTGAGCCTGAAAAAAGCCTGCGGGGGATTGCAGGCTTTCTGCTGGTGGGAGCGTTTGCCGGACAAGCGGTGGTTCATTGCGAACCCAGTCTAACTATCTGTCTGAACATCAATCTGAGGATTAGAGGTAAATCGTGCGGGTAGCTCGCCCATTTGGGCGCGTGCGGTAGATATTGCCGCTGACACGGATGCACCGAATTGGCATGTGAAAATGCGGGTCGAAAGCGTAATTCTTTGCCTGCTGTCGCGCGCAGAATTATAGCGTCCGCGGCAAGAGTTTCCGGTCGAGGAGGGGTTGGGGTGTGCCGCAGAGCGCTTCCATAGGACGAATTGGCACCTGTGGATTAACCTGTTATGGAGTCCTGCCAATCTAAATAGTCAGTTAAATTGATCGATGCGAGGACGCTATCGAAGTCGTGCAGTCATTGCAAATGGCGTTTTTGATGAGCGCCGGCGATGCGCAGATCGAGGTGCGCGGCAGCGGCTTGTAAGGCGGGTATGCGCAGCGTAGAGTCGGATGAAGAATTGGTGTGGTCAGCCTGACGAACGCAGGAGGCGATCATGCGAGGAAGTCAGCTCACCGTCTACGTTGCCAACCAGAATCACTACGTGCGGCACATGCCTGTCGTCGAATGGATTCTCGACGAGGCGAAACATGCCGGCATCCAGGGCGCGACGGTGGTTGAAATTGCCGAAGGCATCGACGCGAACGGCAAATACCACGCCGCGCGTTTTTTCGAGCTTGCCGAGCAATCGGCTGCCGTCATGGTCGTTGCCGGCGACGACCCGATCGAGCAGTTGCTCGCCAAACTTCGCGAAGGCGGCATTCGCCTTTTCTATACGCGCGCACCAATCGAATACGACACGCTCGGCGCGGATGAGGCAGGTGAACCGGATGAGCGGCGGAGGGCGACATGAACGGTTACCAGCTCACGTTCTATACCGAGCAGAACCGCCATCACGGCCATCGCACGGTTTGCGAATGGCTGCTTCACGAAGCGAAGCAACTGGGCATCCACGGCGCCACCGTGATCAACTGCGCGCAAGGCACGGGTCATGCGGGCGCGCATCATGCGGCCCATATGCTCAAGCTTGCCGACCAGCCCGTGCAGATCATTCTCGCTGTCACGGAAGACGAGGCGCAGTGGCTGCTCGATGCCGTCAAGGTCGCGCAAGTGCACGTGTTCTATACGCGCTCGCCTATCGAATTCGGCGTGCTGGGCGGTGAAGCTCCGCCCGGCGAGCACAAGCATTTCTCGATCTTCAGGCGCAAGCCGCAGTGATTCATTGCCGCAACGCGCGCGCTCGGGCCCGACGGCATGCGTCGCTGGCGGATCAAAGGGAAGAGGGCATGGCCGCGCTCACGGTGGCAATGCCGAATATCGTCATGACCAGCGACGCGCATACGTGAATCGCAATCTCTGCGGCGGCCCAGCCGGTGCGCCCCTCCCGAATATGGGCGACGACTTCCGCGGAGAACGTGGAGAACGTCGACAGCCCGCCCATGAGGCCTGTGATGACGAACAGGCGCCATTCGGCGGGGACTTCAGGGAGCCGCGCGAAAAAGGCCACGGCCACGCCAATGACGTAGCCTGCAATCACGTTCGCTGCAAATGTTCCGAGGGGAAGTTCGGGAAAGATGCCGTTCAGACGCAGCCCGAGAAACCAGCGCAACAGCGAACCCAGTGCGCCGCCAACTGCAACGGCAATGACGGCAAGTCCCGGCTGATACATGTTGATGCCCCTATACGTGCGCACCCGGAGCTTCATGCGCTTTCGGCGCATGCGTTCGGGTGGGTCGCAGGCATCATCAGCTCGGTATGAGCGGTTAATGGAGAATGCCATCTCCAGGCTCGGAGTGTATCAGGCGAACGGATATCGTCAAGCAATGGCTGGCCCAATTTGTCGGCATCGTTCTACATGCACATTGAGTTTCCCGAGCCGCGAACCATACTAGTTAACTCGATCCCGGAGGACTGTCATGCCGACCTACCAATATCGCTGCGAAAAGTGCGGAGAAACGTTCGAGAGTGTCGAGCATCTCGCCGAACATCAAGGGGCGCATCCACGCTGCCCGCATTGTGGGAGCGAGCAGGTTCAGCATGTGCCTACAACATTCGTGCCCAAGACTTCGAGAAAGAGCTGATCTCGCCGCGCCGGCGGCAATGTGCAGTCAGCGCGCGACGAGCATGCGCCCGCCGAGCGCAATCAATAGCAAACCCGCGGCGGTTTCGAGCGCCGCCTTGCGCCGGGACAGCGTCTCACGAACGGTGGGGTGAGACGCGAGCAGCGCCATCGCACAGTACCAGGCGCCCGAAATGCCAATCGAGAGCACGATGACGGCGATATCGAGCCATGCGCTTGCGTGAGCGGGCACCATCACCGCAAAAATGCTGCCATAAAACGCGATGGCTTTCGGATTCGTCATGCTGACGAGATAGCCTTTCTTCGCGGCTGCCCAGCCTGAAGCCGCCGCCATGGCCGCGACGGGCAATGGCTGCCGCGCGGTGCGGATCATTTTTATTCCCAGCCAGATCAGATAGAGGGCGCCGGCAAACCGGATCGCGGCGTTGACCCATGCGATGTGCGTCACGATCAGGCTGAGCCCCGCGATCGCGATCAGCGCCCAGGTGCCGGAGGCCGCGGCAAGGCCGAGGCCGGTCATGACGCCCGCGTATCTCGACGCGATCGCAGTCGACGTGACGATCAGGAAGTTGGGACCGGGGCTCGCGACGCTCAGGAACAGGACGCCTGCGAGCGCAAGCAGAATATTCGCGGAATGGGTCATGTCGTTTCTGTGGTCAACCGGCCAGGTAGTGAAGTGACGGGGCGTTCCGGCTTCTATCATACCTGTGCGATCTGGGCGGGCCTCGGCGCAGCGGTGCCGTCGTTTCCGAATCCATCCGGCGATTAGGTTGCGTACACAACCATATGAGCCGTGGTGCAATCAGGCGCCTGCGGCTGGTGTGCCCGCTTTGTCGCGCGAAACTATGAAAGCTCGCGCAATTGCTGGCGCAGCCGGTCGACCTCGCCGCGGGAGAATGGCTGCTCGATTTCGTCATGCGTGTGCTGCCACACCGGGAATGCCTGGGCGAGCAACTTATGGCCATCGGGCGTCAGGCGGAGCAGGCGGCTGCGCTTGTCATCCGGATCCTGCTCGATGCAGACGAGGCCGCGGCGCTCGAGCGGCTTGAGCGCGGCCGTTAGCGTGGTGCGATCCATCGCCAGCAGCGCCGACACGTCTTTCATTGCTGCTGGATGCGGACGATTGAGCGACATCAGCAGCGAGAACTGGCCGTTCGTGAGATCCAGTGGACGCAAGGCTTCGTCGAATATCCGCGCGAGGTTGCGCGCCGCCCGCTGCATGTGCAGACACAGGCAGCAATCGCGCACCATGAGCGTCGTATCGAAAGGAATTTTCTTTGCGTGTGCCATGTTGCAATTATGTTGATATCAACCTATATTGTCAAGGCCGGACGAGCAACATCCCGTTGCTCTCATCATCAGGCGGAGAGCCGCATGAGTGACCAGAAATTGTTTCTCGCCGTTTTCCTCGGCAGCAAGGACAACCCGCGCGCGCAGGCGTGGTGGGCGCTTCCGGAAGACACACGGCGCGCCCGCGAGCGGGAGGGCATTGCTGCATGGAAGGCATGGGTGGAGCAGCACAAGGACGTGATCGTCGATTTCGGCGGGCCGCTCGGCAAGACCAAGACCATTGGCGAGCAGGGCATCGTGGATACGGCCAATGCGCTAACGGGTTTTACGGTCGTGCGCAGCACTTCGCACGAGGAGGCGGCCAGGTTGTTCGAAGGCCATCCGCATTTCACGATCTTCCCTGGAGATTCGATCGACGTGATGCCCGTTCTCCCGATTCCTGGCGGCTGAATGGTCCAGGCTGCCGGGCAGCGAGCATCGCGAGGCACGCGGCGGCCGTTGCCCGCAACACAAGCGTTTTTCGACAGTTTGGAGGATCGTGATGAAGCTTTACGGATTTGCTGGAACCCGTTCGCAACGCGCGCTCTGGGGCCTCAAGGAAGTCGACGCCGATTTCGAGTTCATATCGGTCAATCTGCTCGAAGGCGAGCACAAGCGGCCGGAATTCCTGCGCATCAATCCGGCGGGGAAGGTTCCCGTGCTGGTCGACGGCGGCCAGGTCATTCCCGAATCGGCGGCAATCGTGCTGTACCTCGCGGACAAATATCCGGAGAAAGGATTGCTGCCTGCCGATCCCGACGAGCGGGCGCAGGTTTATCGCTGGACCCTGTTCGCGGTGACCGAGCTCGAACAGCCGCTATGGCGAATCACGCGGCACACCATGCTCTATCCGCCGGACAAGCGCCTGCCGGCCGACATCGAACTCGCGCGAGCCGATTTCATGGCCATGGCGGCGATTCTCGACAAGCATCTCGAAGCGCGTGAATTCATTGTGGGCGACCGGCTTACGGTGGCCGACTGCGTGACGGCGTATCTTATCGATTGGGCCAATGAAGTCCAGTTGATCGATGCATTCCCGCGTTTGCAGGCATATCTCGAGCGTCTCTATGCACGCCCCGAGGCGCCGCAGCGTATTGCAGAGGCGCGCAAGGCGGCGTGAGTTCCGCCTCGCTGCTCAACCGCCCGCGATCAGTTTGCGCCGTGCCGCTTTCATGCGGGCGAGATGCGCTTCGTCCCAATCGTAGAAGCCCGCGCCGCTGCGCACACCTACGCGTCCGGCGCTCACCTGCTCGCGCAGCAGATCGATCACGTCTTCGTCCTTCGCGAGGGTGGGCATGAGATGCGAGGAGATGTCGACGAACGTGTCGAGGCCGCCCATGTCCGCGCTCTCGAACGGCCCGACGATGCCCCATCGACGGCCGAGCGATGCCTTCATCACGCGATCGACCACTTCGGGGCTCGCCGCGCCCGAGCGCACGATACTGAGCGCCTCGCGCAGCACTGCGAACTGCAGCCGGTTGCCGACGAAACCCGGGATGGCCTTTGCGAGCACCACCGGCTCCATGCCGATCGCGCTCATGAGCGCCTCGGTGCGCGCCGTGACTTCGGACGCGGTGGCGCGCCCGGGCACCACCTCGACGAGCGGGATCATGTGAGGCGGATTCCAGAAGTGGGCGATCACGAAGCGCTCGGGCGCGGGCAGCGGACCGGCTAGCAGATCGGGCTCGAAGCCGCTCGTGTTGCTCGCGAGGATCGCATCGGGCGCGAGCACGGCGCCGAGTTGCGCATAGAGCTGGTGCTTGAGGTCGAGCACCTCGGGCACGGCTTCGAAAACGAACTGCGCCTCGGCCATGGTGTCGAGCCGCGCATTCGTTTCGATGCGTGCGAGCGCTGCCGTGCGTGTGGCGGTGTCGATGCGGCCGGCGTCGACGAGCTCGTCGAGCACGGCCCCGGCCTTCGCCGCCACGCTCCCGAGGCGCGCGGGATCGACGTCATGGACGATCGTGCGCAGGCCGTGCAGCGCACATTGTGTCGCGATGCCGACGCCCATCAGACCCGTACCGACCACGCCCACCACTGTTACCGTTTTGTTCATGCCGACTGGTCTCCTTGTCCGTTCTTTGCAGAGACCGCAAGCATAGCGCGTTGTGTCGTGCTGACTGGTGCCGATGGGCCATGCGGCCCGGCGCGTCTGCGATTCGCGCGCAGTGACTGTTCTGCGTTGGCAGCGCGGCGGCCGGGGCGCGGGCGTGTCCCGGCCCCGCCGCTTCAATGGCCGTTACCCACCAGGTAGCGGAGCGGCCAGGAAAACTTGCTCTGATGAAGATTTACGCTGTTTCGGTTGGGTCCTCACGATGCAGTATCGATCGTGTTAGTCATTCCGGCGCCGTCCTGGGTGCGGGTCGACCCGGCGCCAGCGAGTGGTCCGGGCCAGGCGCTCCGGCAGCTATGCGCGCTTCGGCCGCCTGCAGGTCGGAAGGGTACTTGTTGTCGCGGCCGGTGGGCTTGTAGCCGGCTTTCTCGACCTGGGCCAGCTCCTCGCGTACCTGGGCGCGCGTGGGCGATGTATTGGGTGCAATGGGTGCTTGAGCGAAAGAAAGGGCCGGTACAAGCAAGGCGGCCGCAAAAGCGGCCAGTTTAAGTGTGTGGTTCATGGTCTGTGCCTCCAGCTAGACAGATGTCAGCGCAGCGGACCCGGGACGGGTCGGTAGCTGGCACCGCTAGCTTGACGGCACAGACTTAAGGAAAGGTTAACGTCAGACGGACGTCCGACAATTGCGCCAGAAGGCACCGTGTGGGTTGGCCCCCAAATGGGGCTGGATAGGGGGCCGACCCACAGCCGCCAGCGCGGAGCTGGCGGCGCCGCTCATTGAGTCTGGAGGACCGGAGCAACCCCTTCGCTCATGCCCGCGAACCAGCGCTTTCGCATGGGCGCGAGAATGAACTTGGCCGACACGCCCGCGACGATCGACACCACGGCGGAGCCGATGAATACATGCTCCCACGATCCGCCGGCGGCCACCAGCGATGCGATCGGCACGAGCAACGAGGCGGTGCCCTTGGCGGTATAAAGCGTACCGGCGTTCGACGAGGCGTATTTGCTGCCGAACGTATCCGCACAGATCGCGGGGAAGATCGAGTAAATCTCGCCCCAGCACAAGAAGATCAGCGGCGCAAAGATAAGGAATGCATAGGGATTGTGGCCGTAAGCATTCATCCCGAGCAGTGCGAGTCCTTCGCCCACGAACACGATCAGCATGGTGTTTTCGCGGCCGATCTTGTCGGACAGGAGACCGCAGATAGGGCGCGTCAGTCCGTTGAGCAGATTGTCGATCGACAGCGCCAGCGTCAGCAAGGGCAATGTCGCGCCGAGGAATTGCACGGGGAGCTTCGCGAAGCCAAACGATTTCGCAATCGGACCGAGCTGCGCCGTGGCGATCAGGCCGCCGGCGGCCACGAGCACGAATAGCAGATAGATCATCCAGAAGAGCGGCGTTCTGACCATCTGCCCCGGTGCGTAGTCGACCTTGCTGGTCACGACGCGCGCGACCGGCTTGATGCCAGGTCCGGGATTCGGGCGAATCAACGCGATGCTCAGGATGAAGATCGCGATGCCCTGAATGACGCCGAACACGAAGAACGTCTGCCGATATCCCGAGTTGTGAATCATGTTCGCGATCGGAATGACCGTGAGCGCGGCGCCGGCGCCGAAGCCCGCAGCGGTCAGGCCGGCAGCGAGCCCGCGCCGGTCCGGGAACCACTTGAGCGCGTTGCCGACGCAGGTGCCGTACACACAGCCCGCACCGAGGCCTGCCAGGACCGAAGCGGCATAGAGCACGGGCAGCGTGGTGGCGAACGAATCGATCACCCAGCTCAGTGCGACGAAGACCGCACCGGCCATGACGACGGGGCGCGGGCCGAAGCGGTCCACCAGCCAGCCCTCGATCGGCACGAGCCAGGTTTCGACCAGGATGAAGATGGAGAACGCCGTTTGAACTTCGGCAGCGCTCCAGAGGTTCTGCGTTTTCATCGGGACAACGAAGAGTGTCCACGCATATTGCAGATTGGCGACGAGGGCCATGCAGGCAATGCCGATGAACAGTTGAGTCCACCGGTTTCCCAACAAGGGCTTGCCTGCCGGCGAGGCAGCGGATGACATGACGACTTCTCCTGCGAATTAAAGGTCAGGCGACGGCGTGCGAGGATGTGCTTCTGTGCGACGCCGCGCGCCGTGCCCTGTTTCATGCAACGTGGGCGCCGTCCGGGCGGGGCAGGATGGCATGCTGCTGCACCACCCGAAACCGGCGTGCGATATCAGGACTTCTGCTCGTACACTCCAACCTTGTTGCTTTGGTTGAGATAGACGTAGAGGCGATGGGTTGTCGTATCGACGGTCAGCGTGTGGACCTTGGGCTCGGTATGGATGTGATCGACGACCTGATTCGAATCCAGATCGACCACTTCGAGATTACCGGTCTTGTCGCCGATGAACGCGCGGCGCTTGTCGGTGTCGATAGCCGTCTGGTCGACGGCTCCAGCCACGTTGATGGTCGTGACGAGCTTGCCCGTGCCCGGATCAACGACGAGCATCTTCTTGTCGCTGGTGCCGAAGATCAGGTGGTTCGTCTTGCTGTCGTAGACCCCGCCCTTGGCGGCTTTCTTCAAGCCGAAGTCCCATACCGCTTCGATCTCGTGGGTGTTCGGATTGATCACGTCGATCTTGCCGCCAACCGGCTGATACAGGCGGTCGGTGGCGGCGACGTACAGCGCGACGTCCGGTCCGTCCTTGTCGTCTTCGGGCTTCAGCTTGAACGTCGCGGCGAGCTTGTACGGCGATTTCGGCTCAAAAACGGCTTCGTTGTTGCTGTCGTCGTTCGCGAGCAGGATCGTGCCCGTCTTCGTGTCGACGTTCACGCCGTCCGGGGTTTTTCCGCCGCTGTCGACGGCGGCGATGCGGTTGAACGAATGTTTGTCATAGACGAGCAGCTTGCCCGTGGTCGCGTCCGTGACGTAGGCGTGGTTCGCGTCGAAATCGATGCCGTTGCCGGAATCGATGCCCGGGAGTGTCTTCTTGACCGTCATGGTCTTGGCGTCGATCACGACGACATTGTGATCGGGCGCCTGGGAGAGCCAGACCGAGTGCGTGTCCTTGTCGTAGGTGACCCAATCGCCGTGACCGCCCTTGCTGCCGGGCAGGTCGATTGTCTTGACGAGCTGATACTGCGAGGTCTGCGCCTGGGCCGCGACCGAGCACAACCCGATCGCTGCGAGACCGATCGTCAATGCTGTGTGCCTGAAAAATGCCATGTTGCCTCCAATGGAAATGAACGCGCTTTTTTGATGGGGGTTATCGACTACCTTGAATCGGGCTTCAGAACTTGTGCGTGATGCCGAAGATGGCCACGACCTGCGAACGGGTGCTCGAACTCGCGGCAAGATCGCCCACGGTGCCGCCTGCCGCGACGATCGTGGAGCCGTCTTCGCTGAACGTCGTGCCGCTCGCGTGGGAGTACGCGACGTCCGCATAGAAGCTCGTGCGCTTGCTCAACGAGTAGCTGGCGTTCACACCGAAGTTGTTGTACGTGGCCGACGACGCACCGCTCGAGTGCGTGTACACATAGTTGAGCGCACCGGACAGTTCAGGGTTGAACTGGTACTGAAGCGCCGCGCCGCCAACGTTGTAGGTCTCCGTGCGGTTGAACGCGCCGTAGTTCGTGTACGGCTTGTACTGCGCGTTGCTGTAACGGATGTTGGCGGTCAGGCTGCCGATGACGTATTGCGCGGCGACCTGGACGATCTGGCGCGAGCCGAACATGGGCGTCGCACCGAACAGCGGCGTGACCGAGTTATCCTGAGTCAGGTCGGCCGCGCCGTTGCCGTTCACGTCGTTCTTCGAGAACAGATAGCCAGTGGCAAGCGTCAAACCCCCGTTGTTGTACGATGCGGCCGCGCCGTACGAGTGGCCGCCGGTCGTATCGCCGGCGATCCCGCCGACCCCGTACATCAGCTCGTACTGGAAGCCGGCGTAGGTCGGGCTCGCGTACTTGATCGAGCTATTGATCCACGCTGAGTTGTCGTTGTTGTCGGCGTCGCCCGGTGTGGTGAAAGCCGGCCCTGCAAAGCTGTCGCCGGTAATGGGCTGGATCAGGTCGACCGTTGGATCGAACTGGCGTCCCATCGTCAACGTGCCGTAGGCATCGTCGGCGAGACCCACGGTCGCCTGGTGGGCGAAAATGCGATTGTTCGAAAGCGATCCATGCGTGATGTCGAAAGAGCTTTCCAGGGTGAAGATCGCGTTCAGCCCGCCGCCGAGTTCTTCCTTGCCTTTGAGGCCCCAATACGACGATGCGTTGTCGCCGTTTTGCATCGCCACGAGAGAATGGCCGCCCGTATTGTTGTAGTAGGCGGCGGCTTCGTCGAGCGAGCCGTACAGCGTGACGCTGCTCTGTGCATGCACAGCGGCCGACACCGATACAGTCAGTACTCCGATGAAAATGGCTCGATACCTGAAATTGCTCACAACATCTCCTTTCATTAGTAATAATTTGTAGTACGAATTGGATAATGCGGAATTCAGTGCCGAAGGTCGATGTGTTGAAACGGCATGGAGGCGCTCCTGATCGACTCCAGCCGTCATGCCGGGCAGACCGCCGGGGTGCAGCGTTGAACGCTATTCACCGGAGCGGCGCAGCGGACATCACCTGTTCCGGATCGAACTTTGAAGGCACGCTAAGCTTAAGGACAATCGAATAATTTTATGCGGACGATAAAAGAGAGCTTATGGATGAAAGCCATTTAAATGGTTGAGGGTTATGGTCCGCCGCGCCGCGCGGCTGGTCCCTGGGGGAAGAAATGAGCATGCCAGCAGCGGCAAAGCACCGTGCATAAAAGCTGGCGCGAGTTGGCAGTGATTATTTCGGTCGGCGCAAAGATCGGCGTTCCGCGCGATGGCCGTAAAGGAAAATGTAAAGAGAGAAATGCGGGGCTGGCCGAACGCCGTGCCGGAACGAGCCGTTGGCCAGGGAATCCACTGAGCGCCGGCGCGCTTTCAAAAATGCGGCAAACCTTAAGCTGTTGCAATTCCGTCGTAGCGGGTGCGAGGGTTAATGGTTTCTTAAGGTTGCGGCGTTTAGCCTGATTCGTTTTGTTTCGATCGTTTTGTGACAAATTCTTCTCAACGCGATCGATTAATGCGGCGAGCGTGACGTGTCGTGTCGAAATCATCGACCGGCTATGGAGTGAATACGGGGAGCGCCATGCGCATATTGATCGTGGGAGATGACGCTTCGACGAACGCTGAGTTGCAGCGCGGATTGCACAAGGAAGGATTCGCCATCGACTGGGCGAAGGACGGAGAAGCGGCCATGCTCGCGCTACACGCCACGTCCTACGGCCTGGTGCTGCTCGATATCGGCGTGTCGGGAAAGGACGGGCTGACGCTGGTCGCAAGATTGCGGCAGCGAAACGATGCAACGCCCGTGATTGTGATTACCGCACGCAATGCGATACCGGACGGCGTTGCGGGGCTCGACGGAGGCGCCGACGATTACCTCGTCAAACCGTTTGCATTCGACGAGCTGCTGGCACGCATCCGGGTCGTGAACCGGCACCAGACGGGGCGCGTGCAACCGTTGCTGCAAGTGGGCGCACTGCGGCTCGACCCTGCGCAACACCGCGTATGGTTGCGCGATCAGGAAGTCGCGGTGACGACGCGTGAATTCGCGCTGCTGCAGGAGCTCATGCGCGATCCGGCAATCGTCGTCACGCGCTCGCAGCTCGAAGAACGCCTGTACGGATGGAACGAAGAGATCGAGAGTAACGCCATCCAGGTGCACGTTCACAATCTGCGCCGCAAACTCGGGGGAGACGCAATCGACAACGTGCGCGGGGTGGGTTATCGCATCGGGAAGCTCAGCCAGCATGATTGAGCG
Organism: Paraburkholderia sp.; assembly: GCA_035277805.1. Lineage (GTDB taxonomy): Bacteria > Pseudomonadota > Gammaproteobacteria > Burkholderiales > Burkholderiaceae > Paraburkholderia. Next base: position 59,777 of record DATEJU010000436.1, read on the forward strand.
CGGGATCGAAGGCGTCGAAATTGCGAAGGCGCCGGGCGCCATCGACGCCGCAAAGCTCGGGTTGCGGGCGAGTTTCGATGTGGCGATACGGCCCCACGTGCGGCCGGGCGGGCCGTATCAGAGCTGGCCGCGATTCGGGAAGCACACCGGACCCTGAGGTTCGATCACTTTTTTTGTGACCCTGCAGGCCGTGGTCGATGGACTGGGGTTCGGTATCGGAGCGTTTCCAACGCTCGGGTTGGCAACTTTGGCCGAACAATGGCAATGTGTCGGCAGGAGCAGTAGCGATCCGTCTTGTTCGATCCGTTTCAACATACAGGTCACCGTGCCAGGATATTTGCGCTCGCCGCGCCGAGGAGATGAACATGACTGCCCACGACTTCGCCGAGTTTTCCTGGGATGAACAGGCAGACGTCAAGGCGGTGCTGACAAGCCGCGGATTCGAGCTCGGCGAGTTCAAGATCACGGACAAGGACCACGATCCGGCCGACGGCGCGAAAGGCGCAATCCGGCGGATTTCCGTCACACGAATCACCAACGGCAAGACGGAGATTTACGACACCGATCACTTCGCCCCTTGGATCGCGGATCTGGATGAAGCGCTGCAGGCCGGGAAATTCGACGACTGAGATTGCGACGTTCACAATCGACGGCGCGCTCCGTGGGCGAGCGCTTGACATGCTACGATCGACGTGACTCCACTCCAGACGATGCGAGCCATGACGACGTTGTATGACTTGCTGGGCGTACGCGACGACGCGAACGACGAGGAAATCAAGCGCGCTTACCGGCGGGCCGCAATGAAAGCGCATCCCGACCGCAATGTGGGGCGCGAAGCGTCCGCGCATGCGCAGTTCCAGGAGATCAAGGAGGCGTACGCGATTCTTTCCGACCCGGCGCAGCGCCGCGTCTACGACGCGGTGTACGCCGAGGAGATGGGGCGCCTCGCACGCGAGCACGACGAGGAAGAGGCGCGTATGCAGACAGCTCGCGAGGCGGAGTATGCGCGCTACGTGGCGCTCGCGATGCGCTTTGCCGGGCAGGGCCATAATCGCGACGTCGTGTTCGGTGTGTTGCTCGGGCACGATTGCGAATCGCAACTCGCTGGGCGTATTGCGGATGGCGCGGTCGAATTGCATTTGTCGCGCCAGGCGGGAGCATCGGCGAACGCGCAAGGCGAAGGCGCCACGCCGCGCGATGCCGGGAAGGCCGAAGAGGAACGGCCGCGATCCGCAACGGAACACTCACGCGGCGAGGCGCCTCACGCGGGTGCCGAGCGCCCTCACGCAAACTTCTTCAGCGCGGTCTGGCACGGAATGTTCGGCTTGCACCCTTGAACCTCGCCTGCAATGGCCTATAGTGAATCGGTGCATCGGTATTCGTGTACTGAATCGGTATTCGTGCACGCCAACAACAATCGAATGCGGGGAACGAGGCCATGTGCAATACATTCGGGTATCCGAAGCAATACGGGAGTTCGGGGCGCAGGCGGTTTCTCAAGCTGGCGGGTACGGCTACGGTGGTTGGCCTGGCTACGGGTGCGCTCTCCACCACGCCGGCGCACGCCGAGGCACTGACCCAGGCGCAGCGCGAGCACATGACGCCCGAGCAGATCATCGATGACATGAAGCAGGGCAACGCGCGCTTCCAGTTCGGCGAGCGCAAGGAGCGCAACTACCTGCGAGAACAAAGGGCGAGTGCGAGTGGCCAGTTTCCCGCCGCGGTTTTGCTAAGTTGTATCGATTCGCGCGCACCTGCCGAAGTCATCATGGATCTCGGGATTGGCGAAGTTTTCAATTGCCGCGTGGCCGGCAATGTCGAAAACAACGACATCCTTGGCAGCATGGAGTTCGCGTGCAAGCTCTCCGGTGCCAAGGTCATCGTCGTGATGGGGCACACGGCCTGCGGCGCCATCAAGGGCGCCATTGCCAACGTCGAATTGGGCAATCTCACCGGATTGCTGGACCGAATCAAACCTGCCGTGCAGGCAACGACCTATAAAGGCGATCGCTCCGCGTCGAACTACACCTTTGTCAACGCGGTGGCCCGAAAGAATGTCGAGCTGACCATCGCCAATATTCGTCAGAACAGTCCGGTGCTCGCGCAACTCGAAACCCAGGGGGCGATCAAGATCGTTGGCGCGATGTACAACCTGGGAACCGGTGCGGTGGAGTTCTTCGGCTGATCGTGCCGGTATCCGGGCCTCGTGTGCCCTCCAGTGTCCTCCAGTTTTTCAATGCCTGGCATGTCCGCCTTGGCCGTTTCACACGTTGTGCACGTTTCCGGCGCAATATAGACGTGTGACAAGCGTGGAAGACGGCGGAGGCGGAGATGGATCACTTCAACAGACTGGAGCTGTTTTGCCGGTTATTCCTCGGGCTCTTCGTGGGCTTCTTTTGCGTCACCGCCGCGCTCTTCGTGCGGTACAAAACCGCGAATCACCTTCCGCAAGTCACCGCGGTGCAGTCGAAAGGAGCGTCACAAGCCCTTGCGGCAAACGCACCGGCAAAGACATTCGCATCCGCTTCCCAGGTGCGGCCCGCAACGCCGTCTCTGGATCCTGAGGAGCGGATACTCATCACGTCGTCCACCTCCACGATCGTCACGTTCATTGCGGCCATGGTGGCGAATCTACTGAGCTGGAGAAAGGGCAAGCGCAGGCAGCCGCCAAAGGCGCGTGGCGCGCCGCCTGCGAGTCACTCGACTTGAAGGCAGTGAAGCCTGCATGTTCCCGCATTACCGGGCGTTCGAACTTGCAGGAATGGGATTGAAGCTGCAGTTCGGGTTTTTGTGCGCCTTGTCATTGCAGCAGGCCAGCAAGGCCTCGACCGATTTGACGTTTGCCTCATTCCACTGCGACTCGCTCATGTTGTTATCGGTCGGCATCCAGTGGCTAAGCGGATAGCTGTTGGCCAGCCGGTCGTTCCCGGGCGCGGAAAGCTTGCCAGCCGAGAGGCCGATATAAGCCGTGCAACTTTTCTCGCTCCCGATCCGGTGGCAGCCGATGCAGGCGTTACCTGGTGTTGTCATCGTCGTGAGGCGATGCGACGAGAATGCGGTGCCGATGCTCGAATATTTCCCCCATGGGTCGGTGGGCACTTTGTCCCAGACCTGCCCGATGTACGGGCTGAAGATAAACGGCCCGGCATCGTGGCAGGACGCACAAGTGGGGTTCGCAGCGGCAATTTTTGCGGGCGTCGTCCAGAATTCGACGGCGGAGGGTCGGCCTGGCGGCGGCTTTTTCTCGTTCGGCGGCGGCACGCGCGTCGCATCGATGCCTTTCGTGCCTGAAGCGGGCAAGGACTGGAACCAGCAGGTCTTGCCGTTACCGGCATGATGCATCACGACGTCGACTTCGTCATAGGCTGGATCCTTGTCGGCGCGCAGCGTGTTACGCCGGCAGTACGCGGAGATCTGCGTATTGCCGCGCGAGAGATTCAGTATCTTCGAGTAGGGAATGCATTGTCCAATTGCTTCGGAGTCCGGGTGAAGCAGCGAGGGCTTGTCGCATAGGTGCGGGGAATCGTTTTTCGCGGGTGGTTTTCCGTCGATCGTAATGGGGATGTCCGTTCCGTCGTTGCAGTCGAAGGCGGGAATTTCGCCGATTTCCTTCGCGCATTGCTGAGCGTATTCGAGCAATGTCTGTTCACGCGCTCTGGCGGCAAGCGACATGGCAATGATGCAGTACAGGGCGAATAGCCGGACCGCGCGAGGCATCTTCATGCTCAGCCTTTCATTTGCTGTTGCGCGACTTTGCGGATCGCATCGCGGTACTTGACGTAGCCGGTGCAACGGCACAGATTGCCGCCCACCCAGGTATCGATGGCCGCCTCGAGCTGATCGGCGCCTACGCAGCAGGCCTTCAAATGCTCGAGCATGGCGGTGGCCGCCATCAGGAAACCCGGCGTGCAGTATCCGCATTGAAACGCAAAGGATTCGAGGAACGTCTGCTGGAGCGGTGAGAGCCTCGCACCGTCCGCGAGGCTTTCGACGGTATAGATGTATTGATTCGCTACAGCGCTGACTGGCGTCACGCACGCCAGGGTTTTTTCCATCAGCGCGTCCGGGCGGCTGCGCATGCCTACGGTGCACGCGCGGCACACGCCGATGCCGCAGCACACTTTGGTACCCGTCAAGTCCATGCGCTCGTGCAGGAATTCGGCGAGGCTCATGTCGGCATCGGTTGCCGGAACCGTGACCGGTTGCCCGTTCACGTGAATCTGCACCGCTCGTTCGCTCACGCTAGTGCCTCCCGAATCTTCCCGGGCGCCACCGGGGTTTGCCTGAAACGGCGCCCTGTTGCCATGGCCAACGCATTGAGCAGCGCAGGCGCGATGGGGCACATCACGGCCTCGCCGATTCCGCGTGCTCCGTGGCGGTCCTTTTCTGCGGGCGGCGGCAGCGTGATGAGCTCCTGGATCGGGACATCACTCATGCGCGTAATCAGGTATTGGTCCAGATTCCACGTGCCGTTGCCGGGGCCTCGATCGCCGAGCGGGCAGGCTTCGCTGAGCACGTTGCCGATCGCCATCGCAACCGCGCCTTGCGATTGGCCTTCGACGATCTGAGGGCAGAGCAACCGGCCGGCGCTGAGCGTGGTGACGACATGCTCCACCTTGACGTGCCCGCTAACGGGGCTGACGGTCAGCGCGACGAGCGCGGCAGCGGGCGCGTAGTTCGTCCGGCCGTATCCGACCGCATCGTGCGGCGCGATCAGCGCACCGTGAGGCAAGTGCTTGAGGTTGCGCGTATTGGTGCCGACTGCCACGAAATCGCAATCCATCTCGGTGGTTCCCGATTTGAAGGTGTACTGACTTTTCCAGAAGCCGCCCGCATACGTGACGTGGACGGCCGCCACCGTAGCCAGTTGCGTGCGGTCGATTTCGTCCAGCAAGGCGGGCCAGCTTAGCGGCGCGTGGCCTGGCGCGGCCAGCTTGCCATTCGTCCATTTGAGCGCTTGCAGTGGAATGCGCGTATTGCCCCATATCTGGCGCGCGGCCGGCAGCACGCTCTGCAACATCAACACCATGGCTGCGCGATCCACGGCCTGATAGTGATGGAATGCACCGAGGCAGGCGCTCGAAGATCCAAAGGGCCCCGAAATGGGATAGCTGCGGCTGTCGTCCTGCCATTGGCCTAGTGCGCGGTAATTGAAATCCGTGATGGAGGCGAACGCTTCGACCTCGCTCATGACGATCTCTTGCGCGTTGCGCCCGAGCCAGGTAGCGGGCGCGAGCCCCAACGTGGTTGCCGCGCCATTGCCCATGTCGGTGTAGTGCGTCAGGACGCGTATGCCCGCGTCTGGCTGAATCTGCACCATCGCGAACACGGCGTCTTTCCCGGTGCCATAGGCTTGATTCGACATGGCGAGCCCGACGCCATATCGCAATCCGTGCTGGTGCTTTTCCGCGCGCGTGCTTGCCCTGTTGCGCCACAGGGCGTGCGTTTCGAGCCGGTTCAGCAGTTCTTCGAGCTGCAAGTCGAACAGAATGGGCGCGCCGGTAAGCGTTTTGCCGCGGCCTTTGAAAAGCAGATTGCTGCGGCGAATATCGAATGGGCTCTTGTGCAGCGATTGGGCGGCCTCGTCCAGCAACGTTTCGATGGCCATGAAGGCCTGCGGCCCGCCGAAGCCGCGCTGCGAACCACCGAACACCTCGGGCGTATAGGTTACCGAACTTTGCGCAATCGCGCGCGGAATATCGTAGCAACTCATCGAACTCATCGCGGCGAGGTCGCCGACGGCGCCGGAGAGATTGGCCTTGCCGCCGCCATTGAGCGTGAACGTGCTGTCCAATGCCTGGAGCTTGCCGTTCCGGTCGACCCAGATCGACTCCGTGAATTCGGTTTCGGAGCGCTTCAGGCCCACCTGGAACTGTTCGTAGCGTGACTGCTGCCAGCGCAATGCGCCCCGCGCGAAGGGCGCCGCAAGCGCAAGATAGAGCGGGAAGTACGATTTGTCCCGGCCACCGAAGCCGCCGCCGGGATAGCATCCGGTCACGTGCACGTGGCCTATGTTGACGTCGCTATTGGCAAACAGGCTGCCGGCTGAGGTGGCGTCGTCGCGTGGCGATTGCGTGCCGAGCACCAGTTGCAGCACTCCGGAGTCGCGTTGATACCAGGCCAGTCCCGCTTCCGGTTCGAGGAACACAGGATCGATTGCGGGTGTCTGAAAGACGCCGTCGAACCGGCGCCAGGCGCTGCTTTCGACATTGCGTCTGGCCAGATTGCGAATCTCGTCGCTTACGGTTTTGCATTGGCTGATAAACGCATCACTGGGGTTGCCGTTGGCGTCCGTTTCCATGTGGATGTTAGAGAACGATTTGTCGTCGTCGCGGACATAGAGTTTGGGTCGCGAAAACAGAGCAGACGCCTTGTTGTCCCGCGGTACCGTTGCGCCGTAGCGAATGACCGCCGGGTTGAACTCGAGCAGCTTCTTCGCGTGGCGCCAGCTATCGAAGTCTTCGAAGATCAGCAGGGCAACGGGCTGACCGTAACAATCCGCCGCGTCGCCTTGCTGCGCAAAAAGATAGATATCCTTGTTCTTTCTCGGATCGGGCTTGGTCGAGAGATTAATGTGATTGTCGTTCAGCGTCTCGTTGGATATCACGGCAATGGGACGAAGCTCGCGAGGCAATACACTGAGGTCGAATCCTTCGACCTTCTTGTCGATGCAATTGCATCTGAGCGCGTATAGCCAGTTTTCTTGTTTCGGCCATCCCTCGAAGTCGCGAGCCTTGAAATCGCGCGCGTAGATCTTCGCTCCCGTGACCTTGCGCACGCCCTCGATGCGCCAGCGCGCCTTGCCCGGCTCCGGGGCCCACGCAGGCGCACCATTCGCCGTTCTTTCCGGTGCTGCGGCTTCTGGCACGGCGTGGGGGCTTGCGGGAATCGTTCCGGTTGCTCCGCTCTGCGTGCGCGGCGACGAGCACGCACCTGTCAACGCCGTGATCGAGCTCACCGAGACCGTGAATGCGCCACTGCCCATGGCCTTGAGGAAGGTCCGGCGGGTGAGGGAAACATCGCAAGCCATGCCGCGCCTCCACGTACGGTAATCAACCTTACGGGTGTGCTTACATGAATCGGACTTTCTTTGACGACACCTGCAACGCGTGGCCGCGCTATTTCATGTCCCGCGCCACGCGAAATCCATTGGCGTTGTAGCGCACGCTGCTGTCGTACTTGAAGCGCGTCGCGCTCAGCATATAGCCCGCGCCGTCGCGCCAGGAGCCGCCGCGGATGACCCGCGTCTGGCAGTTGGGCTCGTCCCACGAGCGGCCGTCGTCGGGGGCGTTCTTGTATGAGTTGTGCCAGCAGTCGCTGACCCATTCCCAGACACCGCCGGCCATGTCGTAGAAACCATAGGGATTGGCGGCAAAAGAGCCGACGTCGTCGGGCGCATCCACGCGCCACGGTGGCCCGCAATCCTTGCAGTTCGCCGTGCCCTTGCGCATTTCGTTGCCCCACCAGTAGCGCGTTGCGGTGCCGCCGCGCGCCGCATATTCCCATTCGGCCTCGGTCGGCAGGCGGTAGGGTTTGCCGCTGATCTTCGAGAGCCACTTCACGTATTGCTCTGCGTCGTCCCAGCTCAGGTCGCGCACGGGAGCATTCGGCGCGGCGTTGCTATCGCTCGACAAGTGCGGGCAAGCGCCCGCATTGGCGCACGCGTTCCACTGCGCCACCGTCACCGAGTATTTCGCGAGCGCATAGCCGTGTTCGATCGTTACGCGGTGCACGGGTCTTTCCGATGGATCGTCGGTTTCGTTGCCCATCATGAAGTTGCCGGGCGATACGGCGATCAACAACGGGCAAGCGGGGCAGTCTTGTATGTCGTGAGGGCCCGGCTTCGCGGCGACGATGTTGGTCTTCGCAGGCACCGCCGCTTGCACTGCTGCCGGGGCCGTGGCTGTTGCGGCAGCCGCTGGCCGGTTTTGCGCGGCCGAAGGCGCGGCGGCGGGAGGTGGAGTCTTCGCTTGCGTGGCCGGAGGCGTGGCGGCGGGGGGCGGAGTCTTCGCTTGCGCGGCTGAAGGCGTGGCAGCAGGAACTGGGCTCTTTGCTTGCGGGGGCGGCGAGGGCGGTGCAGCGGGTGCTGTCGATGCCGCTGCCCGCAAGCGTGCGAGGCGCGCCTGGGCGAGCGGCGCGAAGCGCCCGTTCGGATAGGCCTTCAGATACGCCTCGTAATCGCTCGGGTATTGACTGTCCTTGATCGAATTCCAGAACGTGATTTCGTACTCTTCCGAAGTGTCTTTGGGCATCAGGCCAACGCGCATGACGGCAAAGCCGTGACCGAAACGGGCGGCGCGTATTGCATGCGTGTAGCGGAAATGCGTTCGCAGATCCATGGCGCGCTGCGTGCTTGCCGGAGCCGAACGGTCATGCGCCACGGGCATGCCTGGGCGGATCGCCGGGCTCAGGCTGAGCGAGGCCAACAGGCACACAGGCACCAATCGCCGCCACATGTTCGTTCTCCCTATCGCGCAACGCCAGGAGCAATATCAAGAGCAACATCAGGAGCAAACCCGGAGCCACCCGGAAGCCAGCGGTTTTCCATGCCGAGGGTGCGCTGCGTGATGGACGCTTCCGGGTACAGACACAAGCCCTGTTCATACACAACTACAAAATAGCACGCGTGCAGGCGATGTATGAGACGAATGAAGCGTATGAGACGAACGTGGCGCGCACGCGTCGATATATGTGCATTGGAGCGAATCCGACCTAAGCTGTACATCACGCGCCGAACGACACAGCCGCGTGCCTGCCGCCGAAGAAGGAGCATCGAGATGCAACGAAGAGAGACCTTGCTGGCGCTGGCAGCGGTCGTTCTGATGCCGCGTCTCGCGTTTGCCGAGCGCACCCCATCGCCACCCGGCGCCGAGGTGTACATCATCTGGCCGCCGGACGGCGCAACGATTCCCAACGGCAAGTTCTGGGTGCGCATGGGCCTGCGCAACATGGGTGTCTGCCCCAAGGGCGTCAACCGCGCGAACACGGGCCATCATCACCTGCTCATCGACACGGATCTCCCGCCGCTCGACCAGCCTATCCCGTCGGATCGCAATCATCTTCATTTCGGGGCGGGCGAAACGGAGGCCCGCATCGAACTTCCGCCGGGCAAGCACACGCTGCAGTTGCTGATGGGCGACTACAACCACGTGCCGCACGATCCGCCCGTGTACTCGAAG
>DATEJU010000437.1:0-4944 GCA_035277805.1 Paraburkholderia sp.
GCTGCTGTAGATATCCATGCTACCTCCTCGCCGAGATCTGGACCGATGTCGTGCGCGGCGCGCTATTCGGAAACGACATCGCTCGAATTCATCCTAAACCTTTTCGAATTTTTTTTCACACAAAAATCGCGCCTGATTGAAGCTGCAAAATCGACGCTTGGAGCCTGGCCGAGTACGCCGTACAATCGTTTTCCCCGCCGCGCAAATTTCACGCCGCAAGCGCACGACACCGCACCGCACATCGACGCTCGTGCAGCGAAAGCGCAGCCAATCCAGTGTCCTCCCAACTGCGCCGCACCTCATCGGCGCCGCTCGTCGCCTCTTCATAGAACGCATGGCTTCGCAAGCCGTGCACAGCTCGCAGCGCATACTTGTAACGCTATGTTTGTAACAGCGCGCGCGCCGCTGTCGGGTGCGGGCATCGACGATCTTTTTGCTCGTTTTACACGTCGTATGCGCGCACGTCGGTGAGTTGGCGCGCATTCGCTCGCGAGTCGACGAGCGGCCGCGCTGTCCCTGTCGGCAGTAGTGGCTTTTCTTTCCCGTGGCGCGAGCGGGCATTGCATGGACGTTGCAGAAAACATCGCTGCTCCCGTTCATTGTTTCGATGCTCGCCTGCGACGCAGTTGCGAATATGGCGCGCGTGACAGGTTGAGCGAACGAGCAGCTCACGCCGCGCCCATGTCGCGCGCACCGTCGCGCCAACGAAAACGGCCGTCACGCGCGATGCGTGACGGCCGTCTATGTCATGAACCGGTGCGTGCCGCCCCCCTGCGCGGAGAGCGCCCAGGCACACCGTTCAGACGAACTCGATCTCGACCTCGCCGAGCCCGTCGATATGACCATGCAGAAGGCCCGCTCCGTCGATCCGGTGCGCCCCTACGTAGGAACCCGTGGTGATGGTCCACTCGGGCTCGATGGTGATCCCCATCGCGGCGCAATGGTTGACGAACCAGACCAGCAGTTCGCGCGGATCGCCAGCCGGATTGCCCGCCATTTCCGGCACGAGCGAGACGCCGTCGAAGGCGAGCTCGAGCTCGGGTGCGACGAAGTCGAGCGCGCGCGCGAGCATTCCGTACGGTTGCGCATGGCCGGTCACGAGCGCGCCATTGTTCTGCGCGTCGGCAAGCTGCGCGAGCGGCGCGATGTTGGGCCATTCGGCAAAGCGGCTGTCGACGATCTCGATGGCGGGCAGGATCTGTCCGACGAGTGCGAGCACCTCGTCGCGTGCGTACGCGTCGGCGCGCGGCGCGATCGGCTCGGCGAAGCGAAAGGCGATCTCGAGTTCGACGAGCACCCTGAAGAATGACTGGCGCTCGACGCGTGTCGGCGAGGCGTGCACGTGCGTCGCCGGAATCGGGGCACCGGAAACCGCGCCGCCTGGCGTGCGCGCGCCGATCTTCCAGCCGCCCGTGGCGGCGCCTAGTCCGGTTAGCACGGCCTGCTGGATCGCATAGGCTGTGGCCGCGTCGGGCGGCAGGCATTCGGGCGCCAGCGTCTCGATCATCTGATGGCGGCGACGCGCCGCCACGAGGCGCTGCGCGAGATCGTCACGTGTCATGTCTGGGTCCTTTCTTTGCGTTCGTGCGCCGGCAGCGCAAGTCTCTCGCGTCGAGCCGGCATGTTTGCGTCATGTCGCGCTGCTGCAATGCGTGTTGCGGTGCGTGTTGCATTGCGAAGCGCCTCGCCCAGCCGCTCCGGTCTTGCGGGGCGCCCCGCTACGCCCGGACCTGCCGCGCGCCTGCGGGGCGTTGCGGTACGTACCGCCTTCACCACCGAAGCGCAGCGCAGTGTACCGTGCGTCCCCGTCCGCGCGCGTGACAAGATTCACAATGTACCGTAACCGGCATCGTGCCGCGCATGCATTGGCCTTGCGGCCAGAAAAAAGCGCCGCTGCAATGCAGCGGCGCGGATGCGGCCGGCACGACTGCGCGAGGCGCATGAAGGCGCCGCAGCCTCGCGTCAGAAGGTCTCCCAGTCGTCGTTCGATCCCGCTGGCGATGTGGCCAGCGAGGTTGCCGCACGCTCGGCGCTCGCGGCTACGCGCGCGCCCGAAGCCGGACGGGCCGCGGCGGGCGCAGCCTTGCGCGGCGCGGACGCACGGGTGCGCGCGACGGGCTGCGGAACCGGACGCGCCACGGGCTTCGCGCCCGCAGGCGGCAAATCGGGCTCGATCACAGCGCGCGAACCGGCCTGCGTCGCAGTTTGCACGGTGGCCGGCGCGGGGGAATCGTCCAGGTTGAAAACGGCGACGGCGGCACGCAGGCGGCCCGCCTGATCCTCGAGCGATTGCGCGGCGGCGGCGGCCTCTTCCACGAGCGCCGCATTTTGCTGCGTCACCTCATCCATCTGCGTGACGGCGCGCGCCACCTGGTCGATGCCGCTCGACTGCTCCTGCGAGGCCGCCGCGATCTCGCCCATGATGTCGGTCACGCGCTGCACTGCGCCAATGATCTCCGCCATCGTGCGGCCCGCCTCGTCGACGAGCGCCGAGCCCGCATGCACGCGCTCGACCGAGGTGTCGATGAGCCCCTTGATCTCCTTGGCCGCCGCCGACGAGCGCTGTGCGAGGCTGCGCACCTCGCCCGCCACGACCGCGAAGCCGCGCCCCTCCTCGCCCGCGCGCGCCGCTTCCACGGCCGCGTTGAGCGCGAGGATGTTGGTCTGAAAGGCGATGCCCTCGATGATCGCGATGATGTCGGCAATCTTCGCCGAGCTCTGGTTGATCTCGCCCATCGTGCCCACCACCTCGTTCACGACCCGGCTGCCCTGGTTGGCGATGTCCGAGGCGCTGGCGGCCAGCGCGCTCGCCTGGCGGGCGTTTTCGGCGTTCTGCTTCACGGTGCCGGTGAGCGCCTCCATGCTGGACGCGGTTTCCTGCAGCGCCGAAGCCTGCTCCTCCGTGCGCGACGAGAGATCGGTGTTGCCCGCCGCGATCTGGCGCGTGGCCGTGGCGATGGCTTCGGTGCCTGTGCGCACCGAGCGCACGGTGTCGCCGAGGCTGCGCTGCATGCGCGCGACGCCGCCGAGCAGCTCGCCCATTTCGTCGCGCGAGCGCACCACGATGGGGCGGCGCAGATCGCCCGCCGCGATCGCGGAGAAGGCGCCAAGCGCCTCGCGAAGCGGCTCGGCGATCGCGCGGCGCAGCGTGAGAAACGAGTACAACGCCGCGCCGATACCGATCAGAAGCGCCGCGATGGCCGCGATGCGCAATTCGCCGAACGCTGACTCCGCATCGTTAAAGCCCGCCTGCGCGAGCGTGTTCTGCAGCTTGTCGAGCTCGAGATCGGTCTTGGAGAGCTGGCTGTACGCGACCTGCAGCGCGTTGGCGTCGCCGATCACCTTGCTCTGGTCGCCCGCCGCGATGGTGGTGGCAAAACGGTCGGCGGCCTGCTGAAACGCCGCGCGGCGCTGCGTGACATCCTGCGTGAGATGCTCTTCCTGCGCGCCGCGCGGCAAACTCAGATACTGCTTCCAGTAATCGTCGGAGACGCCGCGCAGCATGCGCGCACGCGCGAACGTGGCCGCCGTATCGGCGGTGCCGATCTGGAACGCGGCGCGATCGAGCGCGAGCCGCTCGCGCGCCGCATAGATTTCGGCCATGTTCACGGCATGGCTGCTCGGCATCTGATCGGTGCAGGTCTCGCGATACGCGTCGTTCGAGCGGGTCAGGCCGAGCAGCCCCATCCCGCTGATGACGACGATGAGCGCCGCCAGAAAACCCATCGTGAGACCGATGCGCGCCTTGATGCTGATGCCCTTGTTCATGACTCTCCCATGCTTGCCACGAGGCGGATTTTTCCGTCCCAGATTGGGGCTGCTGCCCTGAATGCGTTTACGGCAAACGTTTGAGAGGTTTGAAATAGTTATATGTTATGAAGGGCTGGGCGAAATTCCTGACGAATAAATTACAACGGATGAATGGTTCGCGGACGCTTCGACGAACGCGAAGGCGCGCCGCGTTTTGATGGCTCGCTTCAATGGCGCACTGCGATGGCTCACTTCGGCGGCGCAATTCGGTTGCTCAGTTTGAGCGGCCCATGTCTTCCAGCGTGGGAATGGACGGTTGCGCGCCCGCGCGCGTGACCGAGATCGATGCGGCGCGCAGCGCGAACTGGATCGCCTGCGCGGGCGCAACGCCGGCGGCCAGCCGTGCCGCCAGAGCGCCGATGAAGGTGTCGCCGGCCGCCGTCGTGTCGAGCGCGGCGACTTTGGGCGCGGGCCAGTGCACGGGCGCCGGCGTGTCCGCCGTATCCGCCGCGTCTGATTCACCCTCGCCGAGCAGCGCGCAGACGCCCTGCGCGCCGAGCGTCACCAGCACGTTGCGCGCCCCCGCGCGATAGAGCGCCTGCGCGGCACGCGCGGCGTCCTCGGGCGAGGCGAGCGGCAAGCCCGTCAGGGTCGCGGCTTCGAGTTCGTTGGGAACGAGATAGTCGATGAGCGGCAGCCACTCGGCCGGCAGCGGCCCGGTGGCCGGCGCGGGATTGAGTATGGTGGTCTTGCCGAGCTTGCGCGCGGTGGCGAGCGCCGCGTGCACCGCGTCGGGCGGTGTCTCCAACTGGCAGACGACGACGTCGGCTGCCGCGAGCGCCGCCTCGTGGCGTGCGAGCGTCGCGGGCGTCACTTCGCCATTGCTGCCCGCCACGATCACGATGGCGTTCTGGCTCGCATCGTCGACGACGATCAGCGCCACGCCGGTTGGCGCCTCGGACGACGTGTCGAGCGCGCCGCAATCGATGCCTTCGGCAAGGAGCCCCGCGCGCAGCAGTTCGCCGTTGGCGTCGGCGCCCACGCAGCCGATCATCGCCACCCGCGCGCCGAGGCGCGCCGCCGCGACCGCCTGGTTGCCGCCCTTGCCGCCCGCGACCTGCGCGAAGGCGCTGCCCGCGAGCGTCTCGCCCGGACGCGGCTGGCGCGGCGCGCGGTCGACGAGATCCATGTTCA
>DATEJU010000438.1:0-7273 GCA_035277805.1 Paraburkholderia sp.
GCTGCCGACTGGCTCGCGCGGGCCACGTTGCAGGAACTGACGGAGGTGATTCGAGATTATGGGGAAGAACGGTTTGCTTTTCAGATTGCAAAGGCGCTTGTTGCTCGCCGGGCAGAGTCCGACCGTCTCGGGCCTCTCGACAGCACGGGCGAGCTTGCCCAAATCGTGGCTAACGCCGTCAAAACCCGTGAGAAGGGTAAGGACCCGGCAACCCGCACCTTTCAGGCTATACGGATTCACGTCAATCAAGAGCTTGCGGAGCTGCAAGTCGTACTAGAAGCAGCATTGTCGTTGCTGGAGCAGGGGGGGCGGCTCGTGGTCATCAGCTTTCATTCGCTGGAAGACCGGATCGTGAAGCGGTTCATGCAGGCGCATGCCACGGCGCCGGCGATCGACCGTCGTCTGCCGATCCGTGCCGTCGACCTGCCCAGCCCGCCTTTGAAGCTGCTTGGGCGCGTGTTCGCGAGCGACGAGGAAGTCGCCGCCAATCCGCGCGCCCGCTCGGCCGTGATGCGCATTGCGGAGCGCGTCACGCCATGAACCGTCTGAATATTTTCCTGCTGATCGTCGTCATGGGGTGCGCGCTGTCGGTCGTCAACGCCACCAATCAGCAGCGTCAGATGTTTTTCCAGTTGCAACGCGCGCAGTCGCAGGAGCGGCAGCTTCAGCAGGACTACGCACAGCTTCAATATCAGCAAAGCGCGTTGTCGCGGACATCGCGTGTCGAACAGATCGCTACCGATTCGCTCAAGATGCAGGCCGTGACGACCGGACGCACGCAATATCTGACACTCGCACCGGGTGCCGCCAGCGCCGCCGATGCGCCGGTGCCCACGTCCGCGCCGGCTCAGGGCGCCGCCGCCACCGCCACGAAAGGCCGCCGTGGGGGCACGCGATGAAAAAAGGCAACAACCGCAAGAGCGTCGCCTTTACCCCGAACCCGATTCTCTCGGTACGCCTGCCGATGTGGCGCTCGAAGTTCGTCGTCTTCATGCTGTTCATGGCGTTCGTCGCGCTCGCCGCGCGGGCGTTCTGGATTCAGGGGCCGGGCAACGCGTTCTATCAGAAGCAGGGCGACAGCCGCTATCTGCGCACGCTCGAGCTGCCCGCCACGCGCGGCAAGATTCTCGATCGCAGCGGCCTCGTGCTGGCGACGAGCCTGCCCGTGCGCGCGATCTGGGCGATTCCCGAAGACGTGCCCGACGATCTCGGCGCCGACAAGCTCACGCAGCTCGGCACGCTGCTGAACATGTCGACCAAGGAACTGCGCACCAAGCTCTCCGAAGACAAGACCTTCGTCTATGTGAAGCGCCAGGTGCCGCTCGACGTCGCGCAAAAGGTCGCGGCGCTCGACATTCCCGGTATCTATCAGCGCAACGAATACAAGCGCTTCTATCCCGAAGGGCAGGTAACCGCTCACCTGATCGGCTTCACCAATGTGGAAGACGAGGGGCAGGAAGGCGTGGAGCTTTCCGACCAGAAGATCCTCGCGGGCGTGCCAGGGATTCGCCACGTCATCAAGGACCGCATGGGCCACATCGTCGAGGACGTGGACGAAACGGTCGTGCCGCATAACGGGCAGGACGTCGAGCTGTCGATCGACAGCCAGATCCAGTACATCGCCTATTCGAACCTGAAGGCGGCGGTGGAGAAGTTCAAGGCCAAGGCTGGCGCGGCGATGGTGGTGGACGTGCGCACCGGCGAAGTGCTCGCGCTCGTGAACTATCCCACCTACAACCCGAACGACCGCTCGCACCTCACGGGCGAGCAGCTGCGCAACCGTATCCTGACCGACGTGTTCGAGCCGGGCTCGATCATGAAGCCGTTCACGATCTCGCTGGCGCTGGATTTGCACCGTGTCTCGCCGACTACACTGGTGGATACGGGCTCGGGCCACTTCACGCTCGACGGCGCGACCATCACCGACGATGCTCCGTTCGGTGTGCTCACCGTGGGCGGCGTGATCCAGAAGTCGAGCAACATCGGCGCGACCAAGATCGCCATGACGCTCAAGCCCGAAGAAATGTGGAACATGTACACCAGCATCGGTCTCGGGCAGGCGCCGAAAGTCGGGTTCCCCGGCGCGGCGGCGGGCCGTCTGCGTCCGTGGAAAAGCTGGCGCCGTATCGAGCAGGCGACCATGTCGTACGGCTATGGCCTGTCGGTCTCGCTGTTCCAGCTCGCGCGCGCGTACACGGCCATCGCGCACGACGGCCAGATCCTGCCGGTCACGATTTTCCGCCACCCCGGTGACAATCAGCCCGTGGTCGGCACGCAGGTCTTCTCGCCCACCACCGCGCGCGAAGTGCGCACGATGCTGGAGAGCGTGGTGTCCAAGGACGGCACGTCGCCCGACGCGGCGGTGCCCGGCTACCGCGTGGGCGGCAAGTCGGGTACGGCGTACAAGCACGGCCCGCACGGCTATGACCACTCGAAGTACCGCGCGTCGTTCGTCGGTATGGCGCCGATGCCGAATCCGCGCATCGTGGTGGCGGTGACGGTCGACGAGCCGACGGCCGGCAGCCACTTCGGCGGCGCGGTGTCGGGTCCGGTGTTCTCGGGCATTGTCGGCGACACGCTGCGCTCGCTCAACGTGCCGCCCGACATGCCGGTCAAGCAACTCGTCGTCTCCGACGACAGTGCTTCGGCGGCCGCTGTCGCCAATGCGCCGTCCGCGCCCGCCACGACGGCTAAGCGCGCCGCGAACGGCCCTGCAAGCAAGAGCTCCGTCGGTGCGCGCCACATGACCGTTGCCGACAACGCGAAAAACCGTCCCGGAGTCGTCCGATGAGCGCCACGCGCACCCAGCATCCCGCGCACCGGCAGATCGCGGACGCGCTCGCGTGGCTGCGCGCGCGCGTCGCGCCCCAAGCGAATCTGCACGCCGACACGCGCTCGCTCCAGGCGGGCGATGTTTTCCTCGCCTATGCCGTCGAGGGTGCCGACAACCGCTCGCATATCGAAAACGCGCTCGCGCGCGGCGCGGCGGCCGTCGTGTATCAGCCGGAAGGCTATACGGGCCAGTTCGACGCGGCGCAGGCGCAGAACGCGCTCGCCGTGCCGCAGCTCGACATGCTCGCGGGCGAGATCGCGAGCGGCTGGTACGGTGATCCGAGCGATGCGATGCTCGTGGTCGGCGTGACCGGCACGAACGGCAAGACCTCGTGCAGCCAGTGGATCGCCTCGGCGCTCACGGCGATCGGCCAGAAGTGCGCCATCGTCGGCACGCTCGGCAGCGGCTTTCCGGGCCAGCTCGTGCATACCGGCTTCACGACGCCCGACGCGCCGCAACTCCAGCGCTCGCTCGCCCAGCTGCGCCAGGAAGGCGCGCAGGCCGTGGCGATGGAAGTCTCGTCGCATGCGCTGCATCAGGGACGTGTGAGCGGGACCTCGTTCAATATCGCGGTTTTCACGAATCTCACGCAGGACCACCTCGACTATCACCGTACCTTCGAAGCCTACGAGGCCGCAAAGGCGCGTCTGTTTGCGTGGCCGGGCCTGCACGCGGCAGTGATCAACGCCGACGACGCAGCGGGCCGGCGCCTCCTGGCCGCCACGCGCAGCAAGCTGCGCACGATTGCCTACGGCGTGGCGACGCCCGCTGCGGATCTGCCTGCCGCCGATGCCTGGCTGCGCGCGAACGACGTGCGCGCGACGGCCACGGGCACGGCGTTCCATCTGGAAACGTCGGATTGGGGCGAGGCGAGCGTCGAAGTGCAGACGCTCGGTTTGTTCAACGTGAGCAATCTGCTGGGCGTGCTCGGGGCGCTGCTTGCGGCGAACGTGCCGCTCGTCGCGGCGCTGAACGAACTCTCGAAGCTGCAGCCGGTGAATGGCCGCATGGAGCGCCTGGGTGGGCGCACGGATCAAGACGAGCCGCTCGTCGTGATCGACTATGCGCACACGCCCGATGCGCTCGAAAAGACCCTCGAAGCGTTGCGCCCGATCGCGGCGGCGCGCGGCGGCCATCTCGTCTGCATGTTCGGCTGCGGCGGCGACCGCGATGCCACCAAGCGTCCACTGATGGGCGCGATCGCCGAGCGGCTGGCTGACCAGGTCGTCGTCACGAGCGACAACCCGCGCAGCGAATCGCCCGCGGCGATCATCGACCAGGTCGTCGGCGGTATGCGCGAGCCCGAGAAGGCGCGCCGTATCGAGGACCGCGCGAGCGCGATCTTGCAGGCGGTGCGCGGCGCAGCGAAGGAAGACGTCGTCGTGCTGGCCGGCAAGGGGCACGAGGCAACTCAGGAAATCATGGGCAAGAAGCGCGCGTTCTCCGATCAGGATCACGCGCGGCTTGCTCTCGCAGCCCGGCCGATATCGGATCGGCATGGGCGCGGAGGCGGTGAATGACAATGCTTTCCCTGCGCGAAGCAGCGGCGCTGATTCCAGGCGCGAGCATTCTCGGCGACGAGAACGCAACGTTCGAGCGCATCGCAACCGATAGCCGCACGGCGGGCCCCGGCGATCTTTTCGTCGCGCTGAAGGGCGAGCGTTTCGACGCGCACGACTTCCTCTCCGAAGTAGCGGGGCGTCACGTGAGCGCGGCGCTCGTCTCGCGCAGCCCCGGCGACTGGCGCATGCCCGCGCTGCGCGTGGACGACACGCGCACGGCGCTCGGCGCGCTCGCGCTTGGCTGGCGCCGCCGTTTCATGATGCCGCTCGTCGCCGTCACGGGCAGCAATGGCAAGACCACGGTCAAGGAGATGATCGCGTCGATCTTCTCGGCGGCCGTCGGCGTTGACGCGCGGCTCGCGACCGCGGGCAATCTGAACAACGACATCGGCGTGCCGCTCACGCTGCTGCGCCTGAACGCGACACACAAGCTGGCGGTGGTCGAGCTCGGCATGAATCATCCGGGCGAGACGGAGCTGCTCGCAAAGTTTGCGGAGCCCACCGTCGCGGTGGTGAACAACGCGCAGCGCGAGCACCAGGAGTTCATGGCGACGGTGGAAGCCGTCGCGCTCGAGCACGCGAGCGCAATTCATGCGCTCAAGCCCGAAGGCACCGCGGTGTTTCCCGCAGACGACGCCTACGCGAGCATCTGGCGCGTGGCGGCCACGGGCTCGCGGGTGCTCGATTTCGCGCTCCATACGGAGGAACGCGCGGTCGAAGCGGCGGTGACGGGCGAGCAGGTGGCTGGCGCAGGCAAGAACGCAGGCGCAAACCGCCTCGCAATCGCCACCCCCGAAGGCCATCTCGAAGTCGAGCTGCAGGTGCTCGGTGCGCACAATGCACACAACGCGCTGGCGGCCACGGCGGCGGCGCTCGCCTCCGGTGTCTCGCTCGACGCGATCCGCCGCGGCCTGGAAGCGTTCCAGCCGGTGAAGGGCCGCTTGCAGGTCAAGCGCGCGGCACTTGGGGAACTCGCGGGCGCGCTGGTGATCGATGACACCTACAACGCGAACCCCGACTCCGTGCGTGCGGCCGTGGACGTGCTGGCCTCGCACGCATCGCCGCGCGTGCTGGTGCTTGGCGATATGGGCGAAGTCGGTGAAGACGGCCCCGCGTTTCACCGTGAAGTGGGCGCATACGCGAAGGAGCGCGGCATCGACGCGCTTTATACGCTCGGCGACGCGGCGCGCGACATCTCGACGGCATTCGGTGTAAACGCGCTGCACGCCGCCGACGTGAGCGAGCTGGTTCGCGCGCTCGCCGGCGCCGGTTACGGCGCAGATGCAACGATCCTCGTGAAAGGCTCGCGCTTCATGCAGATGGAGCGCGTGGTGGCCGCCCTCACGAATCCGCAACCCCCTGCACCGGACGCGGCGTCCGGTGCGCACTGAAATTCGAAGGAATACAAGGCATGCTACTGGCGCTGGCGCAATGGCTGCAGAATGACGCAAGCTTCTTGCGCGTGTTCAGTTATCTGACGTTCCGTGCGGTGATGGCGACCATCACCGCGATGGCGATCGGGCTTTTCCTCGGCCCGTGGGTGATCCGTAAGCTCACCGAAATGAAGGTCGGCCAGGCCGTGCGCACGGACGGCCCGCAGACGCACCTCGTGAAGTCGGGCACGCCCACCATGGGCGGCGTGCTCATCCTGATGAGCATCGCTGTTTCCACGCTGCTGTGGGGCGATCTCACGAACCGCTTCATCTGGATCGTGATGCTCGTGACCTTCGGCTTCGGCGCGATCGGCTGGGTCGACGACTATCGCAAGGTCGTCTACAAGGATCCGCGCGGCATGTCTTCGCGCGAGAAGTACTTCTGGCAGTCGGTGATCGGCCTCTTCGCGGCGGTGTATCTCGCCTTCAGCGTGTCCGAAGCGAGCAACGTGCGCGTGTTCGATCTTTTCATGGCCTGGGTGCGCAGCGGCCTTTCGATGGGTCTGCCCGCGCGCGCGGACCTCTTGCTGCCGTTCCTCAAGTCGATCAGCTATCCGCTCGGCGTGTGGGGCTTCATCGCGCTCACGTATTTCGTGATTGTCGGCGCGAGCAACGCCGTGAACCTCACCGACGGCCTCGACGGCCTCGTGATCATGCCGGTCGTGCTCGTGGGCGCGTCGCTCGGCGTGTTTGCCTACGTGATGGGCAGCTCGGTCTACTCGAAGTACCTGCTTTTTCCGCACATTCCAGGTGCCGGCGAGCTGTTGATCTTCTGCTCGGCGATGGGCGGGGCAGGTCTCGCGTTCCTCTGGTTCAACACGTATCCGGCGCAGGTATTCATGGGCGACGTGGGTGCGCTCGCGCTCGGCGGCGCGCTCGGCACTATCGCCGTGATCGTGCGCCAGGAAATCGTGCTCTTCATCATGGGCGGCATTTTCGTGGCCGAAACGCTCTCCGTGATGCTCCAGGTCACCTGGTTCAAGTACACGAAAAAGCGTTACGGCGAAGGGCGCCGCATCTTCAAGATGGCGCCACTGCATCACCATTTCGAGCTGTCCGGCTGGAAAGAGACGCAGGTGGTCGTGCGTTTCTGGGTCATCACGCTGATGCTGTGTCTGATCGGTTTGTCGACGCTGAAGCTGCGTTGATCGGCATGACGGGGCCAATTACAGGCTCGACTCCGGGTTCATCAAGGTAAGAAAGGGAAGCAAGCGATGTTTGGCGAGAAGTTTCGGGATCGGCAAAAGCCGATGGTGCTCGTGCTGGGGCTCGGCGAATCGGGGCTCGCGATGGCGCGCTGGTGTGCGCGCCATGGCTGCCGCCTGCGCGTCGCCGACACGCGCGAGGCGCCGCCCGGGTTGGCCAAACTCGTGCCCGAGCTCGCTGCACGCGGCATCGACGCGGACTTCGTCGGCGGTCCGTTTTCCACGGCGCTGCTCGAGGGC
>DATEJU010000439.1:0-26365 GCA_035277805.1 Paraburkholderia sp.
GCGCTTTCGCGTGGCCCTCGCCGTCATGGCGATGCCCCTGCTCGCGACCGGCGCGGTCTTCATCGGCCTGTGGGTGACCGGCATCGAACTCAACATCTCCGCGATGATGGGCATGACGATGATCGTCGGCATCGTGACCGAAGTGGCGATCTTCTACGTCTCCGAGTTTCAGGGCCTCGTGCGCGACGAAGGCGTGCCGGTGCCCGAAGCGCTGCTGGCCGCGGGCCGCAACCGCCTGCGCCCGATCGCCATGACGACCATCGCCGCGATTCTCGCGCTCCTGCCGCTCGCGTTCGCACTGGGCCAGGGGTCCGCGATGCAGCAGCCGCTCGCGGTGGCGATCATCTCGGGCCTGATCGTGCAGATGCCGCTCGTGCTGCTGGTGCTGCCGGTACTGCTGCGCCTCTTGCTGGGCGCGGGCGAGCCGGGCGGGCCGGGCAGCAAGCCCGGCGCGGCGCGGCACCGCCCTCATGCAAGAGGCTGAAACACAAAGGGACAGAGAGGGCTGTGCCATGAGCGCGAATGAGCGACAATTGCAGACTGAAGCGACCTGGAGCACCTCGATGCGTCTCTTACTTGTCGAAGACGACGAAATGATTGCCGAACCCGTACTCGACGCGCTGCGCCGCGAAGGCTACGCCGTCGACTGGGCGAAGGACGGCCGCGAGGCCGAGCTCTCGCTCGCCAACGACGTCTACGATCTCGTGCTGCTCGACCTGGGCCTGCCGAAGAAGGATGGCGTGAGCGTGCTGTCGGCCTACCGGCGGCGCGGCGGCGAAGCGCCGATTCTGATTCTCACCGCGCGCGACAGCGTGACCGACCGCGTGAGCGGTCTCGACGCGGGCGCCGACGACTACCTCGTCAAGCCGTTCGATCTGGACGAGCTCGCCGCGCGCGCCCGCGCGCTGCTGCGGCGGCGCACCGGCCGCAAGCAGCCTGTCTATTCGCATGGCGACCTCGCGCTCGACCCCGCCGCGCACGAAGTGACCAAGGGCGGCGAGCCGGTCTCGCTCGTGCCGCGCGAATTCGCGCTGCTGCATGTGCTGATCGAGGAGCCCGCGCGCGTGTTCACCAAGGCGGAGCTCGAAGAGCGCCTCTACGGCTGGGGCGAAGAGGTGGGCAGCAACACGATCGAAGTGCATGTGCACAGCTTGCGCCGCAAGATCGGCGCGGAGGAGATCGTCACGGTGCGCGGCGTGGGGTACCGGCTGAAGAGGGGCGAATGAGATCGATCCGCCGCCGGCTGCTGGGCTGGCTGATCTGCGGGTTCGCTGCCGGGTCGGCGGTGGCGGGCTTCGGCATCTTTCACACCGCGCACGACGAGGCGAACGAGCTGTTCGACTACGAGCTGCGCGCCGTTGCGCTCTCGCTGCCGTCCAACCTCAAGGAGGGCCGCACGGATCATGCCGCGCCCGACCTGCAAGGCATTGCCGACGATCGCATCCTCATCGAGATCTGGGACGCCAACGGCGCGCCGATCTATCACACGTCGCACGACGTGCCGCTGCCGCGCAATTCAGAAGGATTCCATACGATCGAGCAATCGGAGACGCACTGGCGTACCTTCGGCGTACAGCAATCCAACCGCTTCGTGCAGGTCGCCCAGCCCATCTCCGTGCGCGAAGGGCTGGCGCTGCGGCTCGCGCTGCATACGCTCTGGCCGCTCGCGTTGTTCGTGCCGGTGGCCATCGTGCTCGTGCTGCTCGTGGTGGCGCGCGGGCTTGCGCCCGTCGGCGCCCTTTCCGGGCTGCTCGCCGCGCGCTCGCACAACGCGCTGGAGCCGATCAAGCTGGACGGCTCGGTGCCGATCGAGCTGCGCCCGCTGGTGGAAGCGCTCAACGGCCTGCTGCAGCGCCTGAACGTCGCTTCGCAGGCGCAGCGCACCTTCATCGCCGACGCCGCGCACGAACTGCGCTCGCCGCTCGCGGCGCTCAAGCTGCAATTGCAGGCCGCGCTGCGCGACGGCACGCTCACCGGCGAGCCGCAAACGACGGGACGCATCGAAACCCGCCTGAACCGCCTCATCCGGCTCGTGCAGCAATTGCTCACGCTCGCGCGCGAAGATGCGCAGCCCGCGCTGCCGGTGGCCGTGGTGAGCCTGCGGCGTCTGGGCGAGCAGGCCATCGGCGACTTCTCGCTGCTCGCGGAGGAGAAGGACATCGACCTCGGCCTCGAAGTGCGCGCGCCCGTGACCGAGGACGATGCCTGCAACGTGGCCGCCGATCCGCACGGGCTCAACACGCTGCTGAACAATCTGCTCGACAACGCGATCCGCTACACGCCGCGCGGCGGCAAGATCGATCTCGTGCTCACGCGCACGGGCGAGCAACTGGGCTTCGAAGTCGTGGACAACGGGCCCGGCATTCCCGAAGAGGATCTCGGCCGCGTGCTCGACCGCTTCTATCGCGCGAACCATGTGGCGGGAACCGGCAGCGGCCTCGGTCTCTCGATCGCGATGCGCATCGCGCAGCGCCATGAGCTGCGGCTCGTGCTGCGCAACAACCCTGGCGGACACGGGCTCACTGCGGCGATCAGCGGATTGCGCCCGCGCGTGGAGACGGAGGCAAGCGCGCAGGCGTAAGCCAATTCCCCGGCGCCATACATGGCGCCCCGTCCGCTCATTCAATCAGGACTCCAACGCAACAAGCCGGGGCGAATATCCCGAGACCGCCGCCACCGGCTAGAACGTCGTCCTCAAGCCCGCCATCACGCTGCGCCCGCCTTCTGGCGCGATGTCCCGCACGACCGAGCTCGCGTAGCGCACATCCTGATTCGTCAGATTGTCGCCGCGCACGTAGGCGAGCCAGTTCGTCGAGCCCACGCGGAACTTGTATGTGAAGATGAGCGCGAGCGTCGTATAGCTGTCGGTCGGCAAGTCGTTCTCCGGCACGCGGTGCTGCGCCCACGCGTGCACGAGTTCCGCGCGTGCGCCGAACGGGCCATACCCATAGTCGCCCGCGAGCGTGGCGCGCAGCGGCGCGATACGCGGCAGCGGCGCGCCCGTATCCACGTTGCGCGCATGCGTGTAGTCGGCCGTCAACGCCAGATCCACGCGATGCGCGCCCTGCTCGAACACGCGCCACTTGCCGTCGAGCTCGACGCCGTAGAACTCCGCGCGCACGCCGCGATAGACAGCTTCGTTGAGCGCTCCGTCGGTGCCGGCGGGCACGGGATCATCGTCGTCGTCCACGAAGCGCCCGGTGTTGTACTCGGTGAGGTAATTGCGAAAGCGGCTATAGAACACGCCCGCGCTCGCCTTGTTCGGGCCGCGTTCGAAGCGCAGCGCGAAATCCGTGGAGACGGCCTTCTCCTTCTGCGCATCGGGATTGCCGATCAGGTATTGGCCCGTCGCATCGTGCGGTCCGTTCGCATAGAGTTCGTAGAACGTGGGCGCGCGCTCCGTATAGGCAACGTTGCCCACCACCGACCATGCGGGCGCGAGCTTGTAGAGCGCACCGGCGGACACGCTGCCCGCGTTGAAATCGCGCCCCTGCGCACCCGTGAATTTCACATTGCCGCCCGGCGTGGGATCGAGTTTCACATGCTCGAGACGCGCCCCCATGCTGAGCTTGAGCGCGTTCGTGACATTCCATTCCTCGAGGCCGAAGAGGGCGACGCTGGTGGTCTGCGTGGTCGGTACGAGCGCTTCGTCGCCGAGCGCGGAAAACGTGTTCTGGCTCACCTGCACGCCCAGCGCGCCTTCCAGTGGCCCGAGCCGATTGTGACGCGCTTCGAGCCGGGCCTCGTAGCCGTGATTGCGGAACGTCGTGCCCGTCACACCGTTGTCGATCTCGCGATGCTCGTAGTCGGTATAGCCGAAGTCGAACTTGAGCTGATTGAACGGCCCGCGCAGATTACGGATCTCCGACGCCACCGCGACGTGATCCTGATGCATGCGCAGACGCACGTCGTCTTCGGCCACCGATCCGTAATCGCTCTGGAAACCGTTGTACGACACCCCCGCGTAGCCATCGGCCCAGGTGTACGACGTGCCCACCGAGCCGCCGTGCCAGCGTCCGTCGCTGTTCGGGATGCTGCCGTAGGGCTCGCTCGCATCGGGTCCGTCGAGCGCGCGCTGGCGAGCGGAATGCGCATAGCCAGGAATGCGCTCGTTGCTGGTGTCGCGGTCGAAGGCGTCCACGTGGAACGCGAACTGGCCGTTGCCGCCCTCCACCTGGGCCGCGCCCGCGCGCGCGTCGTTGGCTCCGCCATAGCTCGCGTCGACAGCGCCCGTCACGCCCTGGATCGGCTCGCGCGGAATGCGGTTGTCGATGGTGTTCACGACGCCGCCTATCGCGTTGCCGCCATAGAGCAGCGCCGCCGGACCGCGCACGATCTCCACGCGCTCGACCGTCAGCGGATCTTGCGGCACAGCGTGATCGTACGAGAGCGAGGAGGCGTCGAAGGCCGCGACGCCGTTCTGCAGCAGGCGGATGCGGTCGCCGTCCATGCCGCGGATGATGGGCCGCCCGACCATCGGGCCATAAGTCGTCGTCGAAACGCCGGGCAGCCCGTTGAGCGTCTCGCCGAGCGAGTTCGCGCGGCGCAGCGTAAGGGCGTCGCCATAAAGCGCCGTGGCCGGCGCGATCAGGTCGGTGTCGCCCAGCGGGTTCGCCGTGACGAACACCGGCGCGAGCGCGACGTCCGGCGACGCGTCCTGCGATGCAGCGCTAGCCGGCGTCTGGGCGTGGACGATCGCGCTCATGAACGCGAGGGAAAGCGGCATCAGGCGCCGCGTCGCAAAACGGTCAGGCTCAGTTGAAGTTGCCACGATGGTTGTTCTTTGTGTGGTTGGAATGAGGCAAGGCGAACGGGCGAAACCCCGTGATCCGCGTTCGCCGCGCGAGGATTGCGTTCTGGCGGCTGCCGTGGCAGCCATCTGAAATGTTACGTTATAACATTACGAAATGTGAAGGAAAATTTTCGACGAAATGCCCGGCGAGCGAGATCGGAACGCAGGAATGGGCCTTGCGCGGTCCCGGCCAACCATTCGATAAACCTGCGGAGCATTGCGCGACAGCCGCACAAAAAATACGCAGACCCTCCGAATGAAAACCGGCTCCTATAATCGAAGGCCGCCCCACAAAAGGAATGCCGCATGTACATCGCCATGAATCGCTTCAAGGTCGCGCTGGGTTCGGAAACCGCATTCGAAGACGTCTGGAAGAACCGCGACACGCATCTAAAGGAGGTGCCCGGCTTCGTCGAGTTTCATCTGCTCAAAGGCCCGCAGCGCGAGGATCACGTGCTCTACGCGAGTCACACGATCTGGGCGAACCACGCCGCGTTCGAAGCCTGGACGCGCTCCGACGCCTTTCGCGCCGCCCACCGTAACGCGGGCAATGCAGGCAAGGACCGCCCGATCTATCTGAGCCATCCCGAGTTCGAAGGCTTCGAAGTGGTGCAGACCGTCAAATGACGCCCCGCCGGGCGCGCGAGGGCCCATGAGGAAGAAGACCGCCAGCCGCATTGCCGAAGGCCAGCCGTTCCCGTTCGGCGCCACCTGGACCGGGGGCGGCGTGAATTTCGCGCTGTTCTCCGCGAACGCCACTCAGGTCGAGTTGTGCCTCTTCGACCAAACCGGCCTGCGCGAGATCGAGCGCATCGTGCTGCCCGAATTCACCGACGAGGTCTGGCACGTCTTCCTGCCCGACCTCGCACCGGGCGCGATCTATGGCTACCGCGTGCACGGGCCGTACGAGCCGCAGGCGGGACATCGCTTCAATCCGCACAAGCTGCTGCTCGACCCGTATGCGAAGGCGCACGTGGGCACGCTCAAGTGGCATCCGTCCGTGTTCGGCTACACGCTCGGCAGCCCCGACGCCGACCTGTCCTTCGACACGCGTGACAGCGCGCGCTACGTGCCGCGCTGCCGCGTGGTCAACCAGGCCTTCAGCTGGCACCACCCCTTGCGCGAGCGCGTGCCGCGCGAACGCGCGATCGTCTACGAGGCGCACGTGCGCGGCTACACCATTCGCCACCCCGATGTGCCCGAAGAAGAGCGCGGCACCTTCGCGGGCATGGCGCATCCGAAGGTGCTCGACTACCTTCACGGCCTGGGCGTCACCTCCGTCGAGCTGATGCCCATGCACACGTTCCTGAACGACGCGCATCTGCTCGAGCGCGGCCTGACCAATTACTGGGGCTACAACACCATCGGCTTCTTCGCGCCCGATCCGCGCTATTCCGTGGGCGCGCAAGGCTCGATCGACGAGTTCAAGAACATGGTGGACCGTTTCCATCAAGCCGGCCTCGAAGTGATTCTCGACGTGGTCTACAACCACACCGCCGAAGGCAGCGAGCTTGGCGCCACGCTCTCGTTTCGCGGCATCGACAATGCTTCGTACTACCGGCTGGTGGCCGACAACCCGCGCTATCACATCAACGACACGGGCACGGGCAATACGCTCAAGCTCTCGCACCCGCGCGTGCTGCAGATGGTCACCGACAGCCTGCGCTACTGGGTGCTCGAAATGGGCGTGGACGGCTTTCGCTTCGACCTCGCGACGATCCTCGGGCGCGAGCCCTATGGCTTCGACGAAGGCGGCGGCTTTCTCGACAGTTGCCGCCAGGATCCGATACTGGCGAGCGTCAAGCTGATTGCCGAACCGTGGGACTGCGGCCCGGGCGGCTATCAGGTGGGCGGCTTTCCGCCGGGCTGGGCCGAATGGAACGACCGCTTTCGCGACACCGCGCGCGGCTGGTGGAAGGGCGACGAAGCCCAAGCCGCCGAACTCGCCACGCGCCTGTGCGCCTCGGGCGACCGCTTCAACCGGCGCGGGCGCAAGCCGTGGGCGAGCGTGAACTTCGTCACCGCGCACGACGGCTTCACGCTGCACGATCTCGTCTCGTACAACGAACGCCACAACGAGGCCAACGGCGAGGAAAACCGCGACGGCCACGCCGACAATCTCTCGTGGAACTGCGGCGCCGAAGGCCCGACCGACGACGCGCAAATCCGCGCGCTGCGCGAGCGCCAGAAGCGCAACTTCCTCGCGACGCTGCTGCTTTCGCAAGGCACGCCTATGCTGCTCGCGGGCGACGAGTTCGGCCGCACGCAGCACGGCAACAACAACGCCTATTGTCAGGATAACGAAATCAGCTGGGTGGACTGGGAAGGCATCGACGAAGACGGCCACGCGCTCGCCGACTTCGTGCGCAAGCTCACGACACTGCGCCATGCGCTGCCGGTGCTGCGGCGCAACCGCTTTCTGGCCGGCGAGCACAACGCCGCGCTCGACGTCACCGATGTCGAATGGATCACGCCGGCGGGCGTGCCGCTCACCGTCGAGCAATGGGACGACGCGCAGATGCGATGCTTCGGCATGCTGATCGATGGCCGCTCGCAGACGAGCGGCATCATGCGGCTCGCCTCGGACGCGACCCTGCTCATCGTGCTCAACGCGTATCACGACGTGGTGGACTTCACGCTGCCCTCGGTGCCGGGCACCGATCAGTGGAGCTGCCTGATCGACACGAACCAGCCGGTGCGCGACGAGCTCGAGGACTTCGAGGCCGGCGACGTCTATCAGGTCACGGGCCGCTCGCTGCTGCTATTTGCGCTCCATGCGCGCGGTGCGACGCAGCGCGTGTTCGAGCGGCTCGAGCAAAATCTCACGAGTTGAATGCTACGCCGCCCGATACGCGCTCACTCGACGGCCCAGGGCATGGGCGCCGCTCTCCCGTGCAGCGCTCGCATGTGCGCGTTGCCTTCCATGAAGAGCGCCTCGGGTACCGATCTCTCGTTGCCGCCGAGACGGTAATGGACCGTATAGCGGCCCGTACCCCTGAAGCAATCCACGCCGTGCGCCTGCACGAGGCGCAGCAGAAAGCGGCGGTCGCCGCCCCAGCCCCACAGCCAGAAGTGCGAGATCTTCATGAGGAAATCGGTGCGAAAGAAATAGCAGCTCGTATCGATCATGCAGCCGCTCACGCCGTCATGCGCGCCGAGGCTTTCGCAGTCGTCGCGGCACACGAAGCTGCCGTCCTTGCGATGGATGGTGCGCAGCGCATACGCCATTTCGTAAGGCGCCGCGGGCCGCGACTCGATCGCGGCAATGCAGGACGCCACGTGGTCGGGGCGCAGCCAGTTGTCCTGATCGAGCATCATGGTGTAGTCGTTGTTCACCAGATAGCCCGCTGCGCACATGACGCGCGCGCCGTACCAGTGCTCGCGCTGCGAGGCCGGGATGCGGCTCGTGCGCGCGCCGCCGGTGTTGAACGGCAACACCAGCGTGTGCACGCGCGCATCGGCGGGCAGCGCGAGGGGCCGCGCGAAGGCCGGCCCGTCGAAGATCACGAGCACGTCGGTGGGCACGGTCTGATCGAGGACCGATTGAATCGCGCATTCGAGTTCTGCTGCGCCGGTCGTGGGAATCACGACGATTGCGGGGTTCATGTGTGCGTGGATGGGAGGGCTCGAAAGCAAGCCATATTCCACGCGTGCGACTTCCAATGGAACAAGAGAAATCCGAAATCGGACTTATTCCCCAAGCATACGGCCGCGGCGCACTGCGCCCGTCAAAGCTCGCGATGCTTTTTCGCGTTGCCCTTCGCCTTCTCGACTGGATAGCGCGTCTCGTTGAACCGCACCTTGTCCGCCGCGGCCTTCACGAGATCGAATCCAGCCGTATGCGCGACGAGCAGGAGATAGATGAACACATCGGCGCATTCCTGCTCGAGGTGAGCACGGCCGCGCGGGTCGGCGAGCAGTGCCGCAATCTGTGCGTCGTCTTTCCACTGGATGGTTTCGAGCAACTCGCCGGCCTCGACGCTCGTCGAGACGATCAGATTGCGCAGCGTATGGAACTGCTGCCAGTCTCGCGCATCGCGGAACGCGAGGACTTGCTCCATGAGACTTTCGAGCGGCGTGGGCGTGGTTTGGGGC
The DNA here is from genome assembly GCA_035277805.1 of Paraburkholderia sp. GTDB lineage: Bacteria > Pseudomonadota > Gammaproteobacteria > Burkholderiales > Burkholderiaceae > Paraburkholderia. Next base: position 8,888 of record DATEJU010000439.1, read on the forward strand.
GATTGGGTCATGGCGGTGCGGTGCGAGAAATGCGGGCCTGCGGGGCGTGCGCCCGGCAGGACGCGAAGCCCGGATTGTACCGCCGTACCGCCGTGCGCTCCCCGCCCACCCGCCGATCGGGCCGGACGAGACGCGGTTCACTGCTCGGCCAGCACCCCGCGCGCGACATGGCGCGCGACGCGCCAGGTGTTGCGCCCCGCCCGCTTCGCTTCGTACATCGCGGCATCGGCGAGACACAGCGGATCTGGCACGCGCGCGCCTCCCACCGTATCGCCCGCGCCTTGCAGCACCACGCCCACGCTCGCACTGGCCTCCACGACCTGGCCGTCGGCCACGAACGGTCGCGCGAGCGCATGGCAGACCGCCTGCGCAATGCACTCCGCCGCGATCGCATCGGCCACGCCGCGGCTCACCACCACGAATTCGTCGCCGCCCAGGCGGCTCACCATGTCGCCCGCGCGCACCGTTGCCGAGAGGCGGCGCGCGACCTCGCGCAGCAGCGCGTCGCCCGTATCGTGGCCGAAGCAGTCGTTGACGCCCTTGAAGCCGTCCAGATCGATGAAGAAGAGCGCGAAGGCGCCCGCGTGCGCAAGCGTTGCGCCCAATTCCTCCTGCAGCGCACGCCGGTTCGCGAGTCCCGTGAGCGGATCGATCAGTGCGTTCTCGCGCAGACGCTGCTCCGTACGGCGCTGCTCGGTGATGTCGTGCGACATCATGTAGAAGCCCGTCACCTTGCCGTCGCGCTTGGCGGGGATATAGGTCGTGCACCACACGCGCTCTTCGTCGGCGCAATAGCGCACCTCGTTGCAGGTCACGCGCTCGCCTGCGAGCGCGCGCGCAAAGAGCGGCCGCAGTTTCTCGAACACCTCGGGGCGCAGCGTCTCCTGGATGCTCGCGCCGCGCAATGCCGCCGAAGGCGTGCCGAACACGCGCCTGAAAGCCTCGTTGTTGAATTGATAACGCAGATCGCGATCGACCACGGCGATCAGTGCGGGCAAATTGTCCGTGATGGTCTGCAAAGCATCACGGCTGCGGCGCAGTTCGGTGGTGCGCTCGCGCACGCGCTCCTCCAGCTCCGCGTGATAGTTGCGCAGCGCCTCCTCGCTCCTCTTGCGGCTGTCGATATCCTGCACGGCGGCGATGAAATGCAGCGGCACACCCGACCCGTCGCGCACGAGCGTGACCGCCAGGCTGACCCAGATCGCCGAGCCATCCGGGCGCACGTAGCGCTTCTCCATCACGTAGGTGGCCTGCTTGCCGGCAAGCAATTCGGCGACGAGCGCGAGGTCCGCGGCGAGATCATCGGGATGCGTGACCTCGGCGAATGTCAGCGTACGCAAGGTGTCTTCGCTGTAGCCGACGATTGCCGAGAACGCCTGGTTGACGTCGAGAAAACGGCCATGGAGATCGACGAGTGCATTGCCGACCGGCGTTTCCTTGAACACCGTAGTGAAGCGCGCCTCGCTGATCGCGAGCGAGCGCCGGTCGCGCTCGTGCGCCGCTTGCGAGCGGATCAGCTGCGCGCGCACTTCCAGCTCGCGCTCCACGAGTTGCGCGTAGCCGGCAAGCGCCTCGGCGTCGCACGGCTCGAAGCTGCGCGGCACGGTGTCGATGAGGCACAGCGTGCCCACCACCTGGCCGTCGGCGAGCCGCAACGGCGCACCGGCGTAGAAACGGATGTGCGGCGCGCCCAGCACGAGCGGATTGTCGAGAAAGCGCTCGTCGTCGAGTGTGTCTTCGACCACGAGCATGCGCTTGCTGAGCACCGCATGCGCGCAGAACGACACGCTGCGCGGCGTCTCGCATGCCGCCAGCCCGTGGCGCGCCTTGAACCACTGACGATCCTCGGCGACGAGCGAGACCAGCGCAATGGGCGCCTTGAACGCCCACGCCGCAAGCCGCGCGATGCGGTCGAACGCCTGCTCCGGCTCGGAGTCGAGAATCTCCAGGCGCTTGAGCGAGCGCAGGCGGGTGTCCTCATCGAGCGGGAGCGGAGCGGTAATCATCGGTGGGAGTCTTGCCTCGACGGCTGCGGCACGCTGCTGGATACGGCGAGCCGGGCGGCGCGCGCCCGGGTCTCGCGAATGGGTCTACCTGGTTAATAGCGTTAACGGCAGTGGCGCGGCAAACCTGACCCCTGGCGTATTCGGGCCCGCTGGCGCGGGTATGGAAGGGACGGAACAGTAGCGCGCCCTGGGCGCCGCGCGCCACGGGCATCGCCCGCCTCACGGGACGACCGGGCATCGCAGATGCGGCGCAACCTGGCAGGCGAGGCGCTCGCTGGCGCGCGACATCCGGCGTGCGAAGCCCGACGCAAATACGAGAACTGAGCGGTTAACCTCGCTTTGCTCGCGAATTCGTCCCACAAATGGCAATCGTAGACTAGTCTTGCATTCAAACGAACGATGGGGATGGCAATGAACGTAACAAACTGGATTGTGGTGCTCGACTGCGCGTACATGGAGTATTCGAGCTGGCACGGCAGAAATGTCTATCGACGCACGGTCGCGTACGACCGTGTCGTGTGGTGCTGAACGGTGCGGGCGTCACCTTTCGTGCACTGACTCCTGCCATTGCGGGTTCCAGACGACTTCCCAGAGATGTCTATCGGGGTCCTGAAAATAACCTGAATAGCCGCCCCAGAATGTGTCATGGGCGGATTTGACGACAGCCGCGCCGGCCGACGCCGCTTTTGCCATGACCGCGTCCACCTCGGCCTTCGAAGAAACGTTGTGGCCCAAGGTCAGCTTGGTGGCGCTGGCCGGCCCCAGCGCCAGCCCTGTGTCATGGGCGATGCTCATGCGCGGCCAGAGCGCCAGGCGAAGGCCGGGTTGCAGGTCGATGAACACCACGGTCCCATGCTCGAATTCCTTGCCAACGATGCCTTCGGTGGCAAAGCCCAGTCCCTCGCGATAAAAACGCAATGACGCTTCGAGATCGTCGACGCCAAGTGTGATGACGGTGATGCGTGGTTTCATGCGATGGGTGCTCCCTGTGCGTAACGTAGCGCGTATGCGGCTGGCCGGCTGCAAGGCGCGCGACCGCCGCCGAATGCGCCGCCGACGACGGCAGCATCGATCAAAAGATAAGGATATCGAAATTATTGAAATACCGCTGCACGAAGCACTGACCGCGATCGAGCGCAGCGAGATCGCGGACGGCAAGACCATCTTGCTGCGCCGGTGCGCGGCGCTGCGCGAACTCGCGAACAACCGCCAGCAACGATAATCCCCCAACCGCTACAATGCCCGGCAGCATCTCAATCTGGATGGATCGACCATGTACATCGTCTCGCTGACTTACACCGCTTCGCTCGAACGCATCGACGACGTCCTGCCGGCCCATCGCACCTGGCTCGGTACGCAGTTCGCCGCCGGCAATTTCGTGGTCGCCGGCCCGAAGGTGCCCCGCGATGGCGGCGTGATCCTCGCGTCGAACATGGAGCGCGCGCGGCTCGACGCCATTCTCGCCACCGACCCGTTCGCCGAGCGAGGGCTCGCGGCCTACGCCATCACGGAATTCAAGGCCACGCGTCTCACGCCGGGCTTGAACTTGCCGCGGCCCGAGGCGTCGTGAGCGTGCCCACGCACCCATGCGCCCACGTGGATCGTTGCGTCGTCATCTCGGGTTGCTCGGGTGGCGGCAAGTCCACGCTGCTTGCCGAGCTCGCCCGGCGCGGCCATGCCGTCCTGGAAGAACCCGGCAGACGCATCGTCGAGGCTGAATTGCGCGGCAATGGCCAAGCGTTGCCGTGGGTCGACCTGCGCGCTTTCCTGCTGCGTGCAATCGAATTGGCGCATACCGACCTGGCGGAGGTCGGCGCGCACGCCGGTTCTGGCTGGATCTTCTTCGACCGCGGCCTGATCGACGCGCTGGTCGCGCTACGGCATCTCGAAGGGCGCCCGGTTTCGGCGGCGGCGAGCAACGCCGCACGGCATTATCACCACCGGGTCTTTCTCACGCCGCCGTGGCCGGAGATCTACGTTCAGGACGACGCGCGGCGTCACGATCTCGCGAGCGCCGCGCAGGAGTATGAGCGCCTGCTCGCCGCGTATCCGTCCTGCGGCTACGAAGTCACGCTCGTGCCTAAAACCGATGTCGTCACGCGCGCCGATTTTGTGCTGCGCACGTTGCAGGACAATCCGCACACGCGCGGCGCGTAAGCGCGGCGAATCGCCATGCAGCGTGGCGAGGACGCGGACGCTACCTGAGGCCGTTAAAACGAGCGCCCTCACTGCGCCTGCATCATCCCCGACCAGACGATCTCCAGCTCCACGCCAATCGAGCGCGCGAGCCCATCGAGCCCCGGAAACAGCGACGCGTTCGTGATGTTCATGCGGTAGAGCCACTTCATCGCATCCATGCGAATACGCGCGGGCAGCACGATCTGATGCAGCAGCTCTTCATTGCTCTCGTAGCCGTCGAGGATGGTCTGCAACGGCTTGTCGATCACGCCCGGCACGACGAAAGTGCCCGACTGCGCGACGAGCCGGTCGTCCATTTCGGTGGGCTCGCCCGACCACAGAATTTCATTCGTATTGCAGAAGAAATAGCGCTCGAAGTGGTCGGGCACACGGGGGTCGATCACGTCGCGCGTGAGCACCGGGTCGGCTTTCGGCCGGGCGCGGTTGTTCCACAGCGCGGGCGTGTTCAGCGCGTAGACGGCGGCGTCGCCAGTCGCGCGCTCGAGCGCGAAGAAGGCCGCCACGAACGGGCTCTTCGTGAAGTCCAGCAGCCGCGTGGGCGCGCCGTGGTGCTGCATGAGCGCAAGACAGCGCAGATCGTCGGCAAGAATGCCGGGGTGCGCGAGAAAATTGTGCGCCTTACGGCGAAACACGCGGATCGCGCGCTCTTCGCGCGCGCGCCATTGGCCGCGGTCGCCCACGAAATCGCGCATGTAGCGCGAAAGCGAGCTCTCCAGCCGCCACTGGGCGTTCTGCTGCCCGCGAAACGCCCAGCCGTCGAGCTGGGTCGTCAGCTCCATGAACTGGTTCCAGTCGGCGAGTTCGGTGGTCTGCATGAATGTGTCCTCTGGCGGTGCGAAGCCGCAGGACAATTATCCCGCGTGCCGCGCGCGTAGCAGACACGCTATCACACCGACGATTACATCGCGAAGTCAATACGCGGCCTATGCGGACGCACGAGCGGTGTCCCCTGTACCCTGCGGCGTGTCAAGATTCGACATCTGCGCGAGCGCGCGCTGCGCCGCGCGCAATCCACACGGCTCACCCTTGCGCGTTTCGTTGCCAATGCAACCACTGCGCGTAAGTAACGAATCCAGACGCAAGCTCGAGGCTATCGATGCGCGTCCAGCTCATATGCGTATCCTGCGTGCCCACCACCGGCCGCGGCATCGCGAACTCCACGCGCGCCATGCCTGGCCGGTACGCTTCGTTGGGCCAGAACACCGGCATGATGCGGCGCTGCTCCATCTCTTCGCGCAAGGCGGCGGGGCCGCCTTCGTCGGTCACGACATCGCATTGCGCCGCCCAGTCGTGCGCGTCCCACGCGAGAAACACGCCCGCATTGCCCGCCGCGTCGAGCGTGAGCACCGCGTTCTGTTCAGGCCGCCAATAATATTCGACGATGCGCTCGCGCTGCACGAGCGCGTGCAGTTCCTCCGCCGTGCGCCGGTCCGCGTAGGCCGCGCCCGTGCCATGCACACCGATATGGCCGTGCCCAGCGCAGAACTTGCGCTGCGCATTGACGAGCGCTTGAGCGAGCTTGCGCGTCATGCCCGGGTCCGACTTCTTGACATAGAAGTGGATGAGCCCCGCGTTGAATGCGTCCACGGCATGCGATTCGTCGGCGGTGCCGGTGAGCAGGATGCGCGTGCAATTCTCGTCCTTGAGCGAGGCAAGAAACTCGAGTCCGTCCTGACCCGGCATGTCGTAGTCCACCACGATGGCCGCGACTTGCGCGAAGCGGTTTGCGTCGGTCATTGCGTCGTGGCCGAGCGCGTTGCCGCCGCGCTTCTCGAACTCCGACCACGCCGCGCCCGACATCGGGCTGGGGCCCGAGGCGTGCGCGCCGTGCGCCTCGACGAACGCACGCGCCTCGGGTTGCGACGTGAAGCAATGATGCGTGTGCGCATTCGGGAAGAAGCCACGCAGCGCGTGAAGAAAATCCGCGCTGTCGTCGAGGAAAACCACGGATACGGGGTAGAAGACCGGCTGTCTGACGATGGAACTCATGTAATGGCCTCAGTACTCGCGACTGGCCTGCGGCAGGACTCGATGCGCGACTCAATGTGCAACTCGACGTGCAGTTCAAATTCATTGCGCATGGCGCGCCGCAACCCGTAGCTGCCAGATTATGCGGCTTCGCGGGCGCGCGCCGCAACCGTCGCACGCGCTTCGGACGACGGGTATTCCGTTTTCGGACCCGCGTAATCGTTTGCGCAGGCATGCATATGCGCGTTTGCATACGACCCACCACGCGAAGATCACTGAAGGATCGTCTCGACTATGTGATGAAGCCGGTATTGGCGACCAGGGAAGGCGATGAGAATTGGCGCATGTCTTCAAACATGGAAGGCATGCGTGGCCGCCGCCAGCGGCCATTTCCATCTGGAGTCTTTCAATGAATGCCCGTGAATCGATCCCCGCCGTGCTCTCCCGTGGCGCCAACGGCTTGTCCGACGAAATCATGGAAGCCACGCCGAGCAAAACCTTCCACCATGTCATCGACATTTACCTCAAGGACTCGAATGCCTTCATGAATACCTACTTTGCCCGCTATTTCGAATGGCAGGGCATTTGCCGCGAGCGCTGGTTCCATGAATGCATCCACAATAATCTGCTCGCGGCGGGCGGCATCTTCGTCACGAAGCGCGCGCACCAGGAATATGTGCAGGAGACGTTTCCGTTTCAGCGCGTCGATTGCTATCTGAACACCTTCCAGGTGCGCCAATGCTCCGCCTATCTTGTGTTTCGCTTTTGCGTGGACGGGCGTCCCGTTTCGCTCGGTTACCAGCAGATTCTGTTTGCCGGCACCGACAAGCGGATTCGTCGTTTCCCGCCGGGGATCATCGAGCGCGTCAAGGAATATGAACTCATCCTGCCCGCAGGGGCAAACTAAGGCTCGTTCCGGGCCACCTCCAGGCCTGATTCAAGCCGCACATTGACTCAACCCGCGTAGTCCTGCCCCGCCGGCCACCGGCGGGGCTTGCTCGCCGGATCGTGCAGCGCGCGGTCGGCGGCGGAGCCCGGTTCGGGCAGGCGCAGCGTGAACGTGGTCGCCACGTTGGGCTCCGACTCGCAGGCGATCGCGCCGCCCAGCGCCTCCGCCACGCGCCGGCAGAACGCGAGCCCCATGCCCGCGCCCTTGCCGTGCGATTTGGTGGAATAGAACGGCTCGAAAATGCGCGGGAGCACGTCGGGGGCAATGCCGGGACCGTTATCGGCAAAGCGCAACACGCAGTAGCCGCCCTCGCTCGCCGCCGCGATCTCCACGTTGCCGCTGCCGCCCGAGTGAATCGCAAACAGCGCGTTCTTGAGCAGGTTGAAGAGCACGAACACGATCAGCGAATCGGAGCCGGAGAACTTCAGTTGCGCGTCGATCGGGAACACGTTGACCAGTTCGCGCTCGCCGGAGCGGAACGGAAAGCGCTCGAGCGCTGCATTCACGCAGGAGCGGATGGAGTAGGCCTCGAAGCTGCGGCGGTCGAGCCGGTCGAGCGTGAACGATGCGAGCGACATCTCGACGACGGTGCTCGTGCTGTCCACCTGGCGCTGTATCGAGGAGGCCAGCGACGAAAGGCGCTCCGACTGCCCCGGGTAGAGGCCATCCACGCAAAGCTGGTGCTGCACCGCCAGCTGGTAGCCGCGCATGAGCTCGGGCAGCACGTTGCCGATTTCCTCGGCATGCATGCCGATGGCCGCAAGCGGCGTGGCGACTTCGTGCGCCACGGTCGCCGCGAGCAGATACGGCCGCATGAGGCCGTAACGCACGATGGTCACGGCGAGAATGCCAAGGCTCACGGCGATGAAGATCGCGCCCACCGGATAGAACGCGATGCCGTAGTTGACCGCGTAGTCGGAAGCGGCAAGACCGTACAGGCACAGGCTCAGCAAGCAGAGGTCGAGCAGCTTGCGACGGTCGTGCGCGTGGGTCTGGCGCCGTGCCCCCAGCAGCAGCCAGGCGCTGCGCAGCGCGAGCAGCACGGTCTGCGCGACGTGCAGCGGATGCAGCAGCCCGGCGCGCGGATACTTGCCGAAGAAAAAGCTGCCATAGCCCGCGACCACTTCGTCGCTCACCGCCAGCACCATGGCGAGCACGATGCTCAAGCCGTACGACGCAAAGAGCAGCGGGCGCTCGCTGCGGCGCGCGGCGACTTCGATCACGAAGTGATAAAACGTCGTGGGCAGAAACAGGATGAAGAGGTAGCCGAACTTGACGAGCGCACCCGCGAGACCGGGGTCCGAGGTCTGAAACAGGAATGCCCACGTGCCCTGCCAGACGAAGGTGGTCCCGCACATCGCCGCAAATGGCAGCGAAAGGCGCGTCACGCCTTCCGTGAGCAGTACGTAAACACCGAACCCGAGAAACAAGGCGGATACGAACGCGGGCAAGATCGAATACATGGATTGGTCGCGTAAATTCTTGTTTTCGTCGAACCGTAGCGGCAAATATGCATCGCGCATAAAACCCGGGATCCAGCCAAGTGAATCTCGAAACAAAGCCTGAAGGCCGCTTGCGCGTTGTTGCCATTGCCGGCGCGTTTATCACTGCGATTATCGCCGGGATCGATGACGCTTGTCTGAAATTCCGCTTAACGCCAGGCAAAGATGCGTCGCGAATCGATTGCGCGGCGCAAACGGCGTTCGCCCCGGGCCGGACCGGACCGGGCCGTCAGTCGCGGGCGCGCGCCAGCCCGGCTGCCTCGGCCCCGTCGCCGAAGCGCCGCCGGTATTGCGCCGGCGACACGCCCATATGCTTGATGAATGCACGCCGCAAGGTGTCGGCGTTCGCGAAACCGCAGCGCGCCGCCACGCGCTTGGGCGCCTCGCCGTGCGTTTCGAGCAGCTCGCGCGCCGCGTCCACGCGCACGGCCTCGACCCACGCGGCGGGCGTGATGCCCACCTCCGCCTGGAACAGGCGCGCGAAATGGCGCGGGCTCAGCCCCACGCGCGCCGCCAGTTCGGGCACGCGATGCGCGAGCGCCGGATTGGCGGCCACCCAGCGTTGCACTTCCTGCAACGCCGAGCGCCCCGCCGGGCGCGTCTCGCCCTTGCGGCTGAACTGCAGTTGACCGCCGGGCCGCTTGAAGAACATCACGAGCTGACTCGCCACGCGCATGGCGATTTCGCGTCCCAGGTCCTCCTCGACGAGCGCGAGCGCGAGATCGAGCCCCGCCGTCACGCCCGCGGCCGTGCGCAGCTTGCCGTCGCGCACGTAGAGCGAATCGGCTTCGATGGAAACCGTGGGGCACGCCTGCGCGAGCGCCTCCACGGCGGCCCAGTGGGTGGTCAGCCGGCGCTTGTCGAGCAGGCCGCTGGCCGCCAGCGCGAACGCGCCCGTGCACACCGAGCCGTAACGCCGCGCGCGCGCCGCCGTTGCGCGCAGCCAGTCGAGCACGCGCGGCGCGAGCTGGAGCGTGGCGGCGTCGGGCGCGCCGGCCACGAGCAGCGTGTCGATGCGCTCCCGCGTCTGCCCCGCCACCTCATCGGGCAAGAGGCGCACGCCAGACGAGCTGCGAATGGGCCCCGCGCGGCACGCGATCACGCGCAAGTCGTACACGGTGCGTCCCGCTTCCGTATTGGCCTGGGCGAACACGTCGAGCGGGCCGCTCACGTCGAGCAGCTGCACGCCAGGCAGCGCGAGTATGGCGACGATTTTAGGCATGAATCAGGCTCCGGCATGTGCGCCGCGCCGGCTAGCGGCAGCGTGGCGCCCACGTTGCGCATGCGTCCGGAACGCGCGCGAAATGGCAGAAAACGACGTTTTACGTCGATTCAAGACAATGCTATCACAGACCACAATGGACTCCATCTTCCCCCCTCGATGGAGCCCAGCCATGAGCCTCGACCTTGCCGGCGTTGCCGTTCCCGACAGCCAGCTCGCACGCGAAATCACCGAATTCGTGCGCGACACCGAATCGCCCCTGTTGTTTCATCATTCGAGCCGCGTCTACTACTTCGGCGCATTGGCCGGCCTGCGCCGCGAGCTGAAGTTCGATCGCGAACTGCTCTACGCGGGCGCCATGTTTCATGACGTCGGCCTCGTGCACTCGCACAGCAGCGCGCACGAGCGCTTCGAAGTGGACGGCGCGAACGCCGCTCGCGACTTCCTGCGTGCGCGCGGCATCGCACAGCACGATCTCGATCTCGTGTGGACCGCCATCGCGCTTCATACCACCCCTGGTATTCCTCAGCATATGCACCCCGTGATCGCGCTCGTCACGGCGGGCGTGGAGATGGATGTGCTCGGCCTCAGCTACCGCGAGTACAGCGACGCGGAGCGCGAAGCCGTCGTGCACGCGCATCCGCGCACGGAGCACTTCAAGGAGGACATCATCCAGGCGTTCTACGACGGCATTCGCCACAAGCCCGACACGACCTTCGGCAACGTGAAGGCCGACGTGCTCGCGGATAAAGACCCGCACTTTCACGCGGGCAACTTCTGCAGTGTGATCCGCTGCTCTGCGTGGCGCGACTAGCAACGAATCGCGCGCGGCCCGGCCGATGCCACGAGAATATGGACGCATAGAAAACCGATGGGATAATGCGCGCTTACCGACAGCATGGAGACCTGAAATGGCGCACGCGGAACACACATACACCGTAACGGTGCAATGGACCGGCAATCGTGGCAGCGGCACCTCGGGCTATCGCGACTACGGCCGCGACCATACGATCGAAGCGGCGGGCAAGCCCGCCATCGCCGGCTCGTCGGACCCCGCGTTTCGTGGCGACCGCGATCGCTGGAACCCCGAGGAATTGCTCGTCGCCTCCGCCAGCGCCTGCCACAAGCTCTGGTATCTGCATCTGTGCGCCGACGCGGGCATCGCGGTGCTCGCCTATGTCGACGAGGCGCAGGGCACGATGATCGACAGCGCGCAGGAGGGCCGCTTCAGCGAGATCGTGTTGCGTCCGCGCGTGACCATCCGCGCGGGCGACAATCGCAGCCTTGCCGAGCAGCTCCATCACGCGGCACACGAGAAGTGCTACATCGCGAACTCGGTCAATTTCCCGATCCGCTGCGAAGCCACCATCGAAGTCGCCCGCGCGGCGTAACTCAGGCGCTCGCGATATACGTTGCCAGGCCGTTCGCGAGCGCATCGAATACCGCCTTGCACCGGCGGTTGCTGCGCAGGTCTTCGTGCATCGTGATCCACGTCGGCAGCTTGAAGGCGCATACGCGCGGCAGCACGCGCCGCAGCCGTGCATCGCGCCGCGCGATGCCGGCCTGGCACATGCCAATGCCGTAGCCCGCGCGAATCATCGCCAGTTGCGCGATGTCGCTGTCGGTGCGCAGCGCGAACGCCTCGCGCTTCCAGTACGGCAGCTTGCGCGTGGCTTCGCGCAGGAACGGCGTGACGGTGTCGAAGCCGATCAGCGCGTGCTGCGCGAGATCGGCGAGTGTCCTCGGCGTGCCGCGCTCGGCGAGATAGTCGTCGCGCGCGTGCATCCCGACGTCGATTTCGCCGATGCGCCGCGCAATCAGCATCTCCTGTTGCGGCTGGGTCATGCGCACGGCGATATCCACTTCGCGCTGCAGCAGATCCTGCACGCGGTTGGACGGCACCAGCTCCACCACGAGCTCCGGATGCGCGCGGCGCAACTGCGCGAGCACCGGCGGCAGCACTTCCACGCTCACGACCTCGCTCGCCGAAACCCGCACCACGCCGCGCATGGCATTGCCACGGCCCGAAGCGGCGCGCTCCAGCGCCGCCGCCGTGCTGCGCATGGCTTCGGCATAGCCGCGCAGCGTGCGCGCCGCCTCGGTGGGCAGGAAGCCCGCGGGCGAGCGCGTGAACAGCGGCTGGCCGAACGCCGCTTCGAGCGCCGCGACGTGCCGCCCTGCCGTGGGCTGCGTGATGCCGAGCGCGCGCGCCGCGCCCGAGAGCGAGCCCTCGGTGAGCACCGCCAGAAAGGTCCGGTAGAGTTCCCAGTTCAGATTCGAGGCCATGCATAAATGTATAGCCGATGCGCGATATTCGGCAATTTTTTATGGCGGCCATGACGCGCAGAATCACGCCATCGACACCTTTCAAGCGGAGCACCGAGATGGCGACGAAATCTCTCGAAACGGGCCGCACGGCACTCGTGCTGGGCGTGAGCGGCGGCATCGGCGGCGAAGTCGCGCGGCAGTTGCTCGACGCGGGCTGGCGCGTGCGCGCGCTACAGCGCGGGACGAATGCGACCCACGCGGCGGCCATGCCAGACGCTCCAGCCGCACCAGACGCGACGGCGGCCGCGAGCAGCGCCCGTGGCATCGAGCGGCTGCAAGGCGACGCCATGGACCGCGAGGCGGTGATGCGCGCCGCGCAGGGCTGCGACGTGATCGTGCACGCGGTCAACCCGCCGGGCTACCGGCGCTGGGCCGAACTCGTGCTGCCGATGATCGACAACACCCTCGCCGCCGCCCAGGCCGTGGGCGCAACCGTGGTGCTGCCGGGCACCGTCTACAACTTTGGCCCGGAGGCGCTGCCGCTCGTTGGCGAAGATGCACCGCAGCAGCCGCGCACACGCAAGGGCGCGATCCGCGTCGCGCTGGAGCAGCGCCTGGAAGCGGCCTCGGCGCATGGCGTGCGCTCGATCATCGTGCGCGGCGGCGACTTCTTCGGCCCGCGCGTGGGCAATAGCTGGCTCGCGCAGGGTTTCGTGAAGGCCGGGCAGCCCGTACGCACGGTGCGCGAACCGGGCACGCGCGGCGTGGGCCACGCATGGGCCTATGTGCCCGATGTCGCCCGCGCGATACGCGAACTGATCGAGATGCGCGCCACACTCGCGCCCTTCGCGCGCTTTCACATCGCCGGCCATTGGGACGCTGACGGCACGCAAATGGCCGCCGCCATCTGCCGCGTCGCGCAGCGTCATGGCTTGCACGCGCAGCGCAAGCCATTCCCGTGGCCGCTGATCTACGCGGCGGCGCCGTTCGCCACGACGCCGCGCGAGATGCTGGAAATGCGCTATCTGTGGCGCGCAGCGCTCCAACTCGACAACGCCAGGCTCGTGGCGACGCTCGGTCGCGAGCCGCATACGCCGCTCGACGCGGCCGTCGAGGCGACTCTGGCCGGGCTCGGCTGCCTTGGCGCAAACGCGTATGGACTGGCCGCCGCGCAATGAGGGCCGCAGTGCAGGCCGCCGGGTGGATCGCCCGTTCGCATCGCTCCGTACCCGCACCACAGGCAGATAATACGGCCCTCAAACCGGCCCGCCTGACCCGGCCGACGTGGCCCGGATGATTGGCTCGCGCTAAAATGCCGCCCGTTCCTGCATGCATCTGCGAAATACGGAGAAGTCTGATGATTATCGAACCGCGCGTTCGCGGCTTCATTTGCGTGACGGCCCATCCCGTGGGATGTGAGGCCAACGTCGCGCAGCAAATCGAATACGTCAACGCGCAAGGCGCTATCGCCAACGGCCCGAAGCGCGTGCTCGTGCTGGGTGCGTCGACGGGCTACGGGCTCGCCGCACGCATTTCGGCGGCGTTCGGCTCGGGCGCGGCCACGCTGGGCGTCGCTTTCGAGCGCGCCGGCACCGACACCCGCCCCGCCACCGCGGGCTGGTACAACACCGCCGCGTTCGAGAAGTTCGCCACGCAAAAAGGGCGCTACGCGAAAACCATCAACGGCGACGCGTTCTCCGACGCGGTCAAGCGCGAAACCATCGACACCATCAAGCGCGATCTCGGCCAGGTCGACCTCGTGGTCTACAGCCTTGCCGCGCCGCGCCGCACGCATCCGGTGACGGGCGAGGTGCACGCCTCCACGCTCAAGCCCGTGGGCAAGACGCTGCGCATGCGCGGCATCGACACCGACAAGGAAACCATCAAGGAGACGGTGCTCGAAGCGGCCACGCAAGACGAGATCGACGGCACGGTGGCCGTGATGGGCGGCGAAGACTGGCAGATGTGGATCGACGCGCTGCTCGAAGCGGGCGTACTGGCCGATGGCGCGAAGACCACGGCGTTCACCTATCTTGGCGCGGAAATCACCCACGACATCTACTGGAACGGCTCCATCGGCGCGGCCAAGAAGGACCTCGACCAGAAGGTGCTGGACATTCGCGCGAAGCTCGCGGCACGCGGCGGCGACGCGCGCGTTTCGGTGCTCAAGGCCGTGGTCACGCAGGCGAGCTCGGCCATTCCCATCATGCCGCTCTATCTGGCGCTGCTCTTCAAGGCAATGAAGGAAAACGGCACGCACGAGGGCTGCATCGAGCAGGTCTACGGCCTCTACCGCGACTCGCTCTATGGCGCGGCGCCGGTGCTCGACGACGAAGGCCGCCTGCGCGCCGACTACAAGGAGCTCGATCCCGCGATCCAGGCGCGCGTGCGGGCGGCGTGGGACCAGGTCACCGACGGGAACCTCTACGCCACGACCGATTTCGCGGGCTACAAGGCGGAGTTCCTGCGTCTTTTCGGCTTCGGCATCGAAGGCGTGGACTATGGCGCCGACGTCACTCCGAACGTCGCGATTCCCGGCATCATCGAGAAATAAGCTTCGAATCGTGCGGTGACCGATGCGGGTTGCGTGAGCTCACGCGGCGCGTTTTCAGGTCCCTTCTCCTTCAATGCGAATGCCGCGGCACCTCCGCGCCACGGCAGCCCACGAGGAAATCGAAATCGCAGCCTTCGTCGGCTTGCAGCACGTGCTCGACGTAGAGCTTGCGATAGCCGCTGCCGTCCGCGGGTTCGGGCGTTTTCGCGGCGGCCCACGCATCGAGCCGCGTGCGGATCTCCTCGTCGCTGATGTCCACGCGCAGCGTGCCTTTTTCGCAATCGAGCTCGATCCAGTCGCCGTCGCGCACGATCGCGAGCGGCCCGCCCGCGCGAGCCTCGGGCGCCACGTGCAGCACCACCGTGCCGTAAGCCGTCCCGCTCATGCGCGCATCCGAGACGCGCACCATGTCCGTCACGCCCTGCGCGAGCAGCTTTGGCGGCAGCCCCATGTTGCCCACTTCGGCCATGCCGGGATAGCCCTTCGGCCCGCAGTTCTTCATCACGAGCACCGAGTCGGGCGTGACGTCGAGCGCCGGGTCGCCGATGCGCGCCTTGTAGTCGTCGAAGCTCTCGAACACCACGGCGGGGCCGCGATGCTTGAGCAGCTTCTGCGTGGCCGCCGAGGGCTTGAGCACCGCGCCGTTCGGCGCGAGGTTGCCGCGCAGCACGCAGATGCCGCCGTCGTGCACGAGCGGATTGCCGAGCGGGCGAATCACTTCGTCGTTGTAGTTCGGCGCCTCGCGCACGTTCTCCCATAACGTGCGCCCGTTCGCGGTGAGCGCGTCGGGATGCGGCAGCAGCTTCGCTTCGCCGAGGCGCCGCAGCACCGCAGGCAGGCCGCCCGCGTAATAGAACTCCTCCATCAGGAAGCGGCCCGAGGGCTGCAAGTCGACGATAGTCGGCGTATGGCGGCCGATGCGCGTCCAGTCGTCGAGCTCCAGCTTCACGCCGATGCGCCCCGCGATCGCCTTCAGGTGAATGGCCGCGTTGGTCGATCCGCCGATTGCGGCATTCGTGCGGATGGCGTTCTCGAACGCCGCGCGCGTCAGCAGCTTCGAGAGCCGCAAGTCTTCGAGCGCCATCTCGACGATTCGCATTCCCGACAAATGCGCGATCACGTAGCGGCGCGCATCCACGGCGGGAATCGCTGCGTTGTGCGGCAGCGTCACGCCCAGCGCTTCGGCCATGCACGCCATGGTCGAAGCCGTGCCCATGGTGTTGCAGGTGCCCGCCGAGCGCGACATGCCCGCTTCCGCCGACATGAACTCGTGCATCGAAATCTTGCCCGCCTTCACCTGCTCGCTCAGTTGCCACACGACCGTGCCCGAGCCGATGTCGTGCCCTTCGTGCTTGCCGTTGAGCATCGGCCCGCCGGTCACGACGATGGCGGGCACGTCGCAGCTCGCCGCGCCCATCAAGAGCGCGGGCGTGGTCTTGTCGCAGCCGCACAGCAGCACAACGGCATCCACGGGATTGCCGCGAATGGCCTCCTCCACATCCATTGAAGCGAGGTTGCGCGTGAACATCGCCGTGGGCCGCAGGTTCGACTCGCCGTTGGAAAACACCGGAAATTCGACGGGAAAGCCGCCCGCCTCGTATACGCCGCGCTTCACGTGCTCGGCGAGCTTGCGAAAGTGCGCATTGCAGGGCGTGAGCTCCGACCAGGTGTTGCAGATGCCGATGATCGGCTTGCCCGCGAACTCGTGCTCGGGAATGCCCTGATTCTTCATCCAGCTGCGGTACATGAAGCCGTTCTTGTCCGTGGTGCCGAACCACGCGGCCGAGCGGAGCCGGGTTTTGCGAGTGTCCATGGCTTTGCCCACTAAGTGAGAAAACCCATAAATAACATGACTATATATGGGTAGGAGATCGGGAAAACGCTAATAAAAACGGCAAACGGTGTTGCATATAGTTTGGCTATTCAAATTTGCGAGGCAGATGGCCAGCCCGTTTAACCATAGTGGATAAACACTGGCCTGGGATGGCGCGATCGACTCGCGAGACTGTCCGGCCCTGTCCAACTGCAACGGACGGGGGCGAAAGCGCCGTTAATTAAACAAAGAACTACTAAGCGACATCGGAGACTTGCATGAAACTGGCTACTCGCATGGCAAGCGGCTTCATCGCCGCTGCCGCGGCGTTTTCGTTCCTGGCGGGCGTCGCGCACGCCGAAGACAAGCAAATCACGCTGGGCTTCGCCCAGGTGGGTGCGGAAAGCGCCTGGCGCACCGCCAACACCGTATCGATCAAGGCCGCCGCGAAAGACGCCGGCATCAACCTGAAGTTCTCCGATGCGCAGCAGAAACAGGAAAACCAGATCAAGGCGATTCGCTCGTACATCGCGCAGAAGGTGGACGTGATCGCCTTCTCGCCCGTGGTGGAGTCGGGCTGGGAGCCGGTGCTCCAGGAAGCGAAGCGCGCGAAAATTCCCGTGATCCTCACCGACCGCAACATCGACGTGAAAGACCAGTCGCTCTATGTGACGATGATCGGCTCGGACTTCATGGAAGAAGGCCGCCGCGCGGGCAAGTGGCTCGAGGACCACTACAAGGACAATCCGGGCCCGGTCAATATCGTCGAATTGCAGGGCACCGTGGGCTCCGCGCCCGCGAACGACCGTCACGCGGGCCTCATGGAGGTCATCAAGAACGATCCGAAGTTCAAGATCATCGCCTCCCAAAGCGGCGACTTCACGCTCGCGGGCGGCAAGCAGGTGATGGAGGCGTTTGCGAAAACGTATGGCAACAAGATCAACGTGGTCTACGCGCATAACGACGACATGGCGCTCGGCGCGATCCAGGCCATGGA
>DATEJU010000440.1:0-9554 GCA_035277805.1 Paraburkholderia sp.
CGAGATCGAGGATGGGAGGCTCAAACGGGATGGGCAGCAATTTTAAGGCGCTTTTGCGCGGTGCCATCTGCGCGGCGCTCTTCGCGAGCGCGCAGGCCATGGCGGATAACGCGGCGAGCGACCCGGCGCGCAGCGCGGCGATGCTGGCTACGCTGAGTGTGCAGAGCGCGGGCATCCCCCGTGCGCAGGCGATCCTCGCGATCGCGCAGCGTGTGTCGGGCTCCGACCTCGACCACGCGGTGGCGACGCTCAGGGCGACGCTCTCGCGCGATCCGGCGGATCTGGATGCGAAGATGTACTACGGATATGGCCTCCTGCGCATGGCGCTCGACTATCTCGCCAACAAGAATTTCATGCAGGCAGCCGAGCGTGCGAAGCAGGGGTTTTTCTACGTCGACGAAGCGGCTGAGAGTGCGCCGGACGACTGGCGGCTGCGCTACGAGCGCACGCGCGTGGACGCGTTCTCGCCGCCTTCGAATGGGCGGTGCGTGATCGCGCTCAAGGACCTTGCCTACCTCGAGTCGAATGCGGCAGTGCCGCGCGACCTGATGCCGATGATCGGCCTCATGCGCAGGCACGCTCAGGATGCGTGCCGGCAGGGCTCATCGCTGGCGGGCGGCAATCCGGAGCAGGCGGCCGTTGTCGCGCCTCCGCCACCATTGATGCCGGCCGAGATTGCCAACGTGCTGGAGCCCATCGTGAAGGAGCTGCGATGAGCACTGCATTGTTCTATGTTTCGAACGCCGTAATGGTCTATGCCCTTGCGGTTGCGCTCGGTGCTTGCCTGTGGCGCCGCACCGATCTTCAGTACGTTTTTCTGAATCTCTTTCGCCAGCGCCGGCGCTCGGGCATGACGCTACTCGCCATCGTCCTCGGCGGCGTCGCGGTCTTTCTGTTCGGCGGCTTTGTCGACTATTCCTTCTGGGCTTTGCGCGAGCAGACCATTCGCACGAACGTCGGGCACATCCAGCTCTACGAGAAGGGTTATCTCGAGAGCGGCGCCGCGGTCAGCACCATGACCCATAGCATTGCTGACTATGACGAGATTGCGCACATCTTGCGCACCGATCCGGTGATCGGGCCGCATATCAAGACGGTGACCGGGCGCATCGAGTTTTCGGGAATCATTTCCCGCTACGAAAGCGGAGTATCGACCTTTTTCTCGGGCGTGGGCGTCGAGCCCGAGACCTCGCTGGAGCTTGGCGCGCTCGATCGCGTGGTGTCCGGAAGCGACCTTTCGCGTATCCAGTCGCAGGGCGTGACGATCGGCTCGGGTATCGCCGCTGCCCTGAAGGCGAAGTACGACGACTACACCGACATGCTTGTCGTCACGCCCGGTGGCGGGCAGAACGCGATGTCGGTACAGGTTCGCGGAGTTTTCTCGTCGGGCATCAAGGAGTACGACGACACCACTATCAAGTTGCCGCTGAAGACGGTGCAGCGGCTGCTGCAGACCTCGAACGTTAGCCGCATGATCATCCTGCTCGACAACACGGACTATACCGATGCAGCCATGCGGCGCATCGGCGAGATCATCAAGGCGCGCAATCTGCCGCTCGAAGCGCGCCCGTGGACCGATCTTGCCGTGTTCTATCACCAGGTCGTCAATCTGTTCGAGGGCATCTTCTTTTTCATCAAGGCGCTCGTCAGCGTGATCGTCGTCTTCATGATCGGCAACACGTTGATGATGAGCGTCGTCGAGCGCACGCGAGAGATCGCGACGCTGCGCGCGCTGGGCCTCACGAAGCGCCACGTCGGCCGGCTCTTCATGCTGGAGGGCATCGTGATCGGCTTGCTCGGTGCGGTGATCAGCGTCCTGCTCGGGATCGGCATTGCCGAGCTGATCAACATCAACGGCGTGCCTATGCCGCCGTCGCCGGGCTACACCCAGGGTTATCTGGCGTTTGTCATATGGGCGGGAGATTACCGGCTGTTCTGGTTCGCGTGCGCGCTGCCACTGGTCACTGCCGTCATTGCGTCGATCATGCCGGCGCGTCGCGCTGCGAATCTTGTGATTGCCGAAGCATTCAGGTTCGTTTGAACCACCTATCGACATTTATCGACGACCAAAGGAGAAATAAATGAAAAAGTCGCAACGGGTTCTGATTACGGGGGCGGGCCGGGGTATTGGCTTCGCGATTGCCAGACAACTGGCCGCAGAGGGCTACGACCTGGTGTTGAACTATCGATCGGACCAGGGCAAGTCGATTGCGAATCTGCAGCGATTCGTGCAAAGCGAAGAGGCGAACGGTGTCGATATCAGGCTCGCCAAGGGGGACATCGCGGAGACGCGCGATATCGAGAACATGATGAAAGCGCTGCGCGCAGATGGCGTCGAGCAGATCGATCATCTCGTGCTGAATGCCGCGAGCTCGCCCTTCAAGCCGTTCCTCGACATGAACAAGTTCGACTGGAAACTGCTGCTCAACAGCAATCTGGTCGGTAACGTCGCCTGCGTGAACGAAGTGGTGCCGATGATGAAGGACGGCGGCACGATCTGCATTCTCTCGAGCATGGGCAGTCGCGTTGTCATGCCGAAGTATCCGCTCGGTATCATGAAGTCGGCGCTCGAGAATCTGGTGCGGTACCTCGAAGTCGAACTCTATGACCGCAATGTGCGAGTCAACGGCGTCTGCGCGGGTCTCGTCAATACGGACATGGCGCCGATTCTCAAGGAAATGTGGCCGGAAGCGGTTTCGCGCTTCGAGTCGGGCAACCGCCGCTGGGCGATCGAACCCGAGGAAGTCGCGGAAATCGTGGCGTTCCTGATGTCGCCGAAATCCTCGGCTATCCGCGGCTCGACGGTGCTGGCCGATCTGGGCGGCGGGCTGTCAGCCTGAGGAGGCACCGATGACACACAGGAAAGTAGCGCTTGTCGCGGCGTTGCTGGTGAGTGCGGCGTCGGCCGCGTCGGCAGACGACGCGGTTCCGCTCGCTCTGCCGGCATCCGCCGCGGCGCCGGCGAGCGAAACCGGCGCGGTGGTGCAGCAGGACGCCCAGGCCCAGCACATCATTCGCATGGCCGATCGCGTGCGCGCCCCGGATCAGCCGTTCCGCTATACCGTGAAGCTCAACGAGTTTCAGGGCGGCAAGAGCGTGAGTCAGCAAACGCTCGATATTTCCATGCGCTTTTATAAGGTCTCGGAGCGTGCGCAGAAGGGCGATGCGCGTGCGCTCGTGCGCTTTGTCGAGCCGGTCAGGGACAAGGGCAAGGCCATGCTGTCGGACTACGAGAAGATGTGGTACTTCGCACCGGATCTGCGCCGGCCGATTCCCATCTCGAAGCAACAGCGGCTCATTGGGCAGATTTCCAACGGAGACGTCGTCGCGGCGGATTTCGACTATTCGTACATTTCGCAACTGCAGGGCGAGGAGCCTTGCGGCAAGACGGTGTGCTATCGCCTCGCGTTGCAGCGGCGCTGGCCGTTCGTGACGTACCCGAAGATCATGTACTGGGTCGAGAAAGGTACGTTCTATCCCTGGCGAGCCGATTTCATGTCCGATTCCGGCGTGCTCATCAAGCGGTCGTATTACAGCGACTATCGTCCGGAGCTTGGACAGATGCGCCCGCATCGCATCGTCGTTCAGGACTCTTTTAAAAAGGAGAACTATACGACCATGGACTATTCCGACGTGCGTTACGAGTCGCTGCCGGAAAGCTATTTCCAGATCGACTATCTCATGCGGTTGAACTGATCCGCGCGAGCCGTTGTGGTTCGGGTGGCGCATGGATGGGCCGACAAAGGCGTCATCGTTTGATATGACAGGAAAGGGATGGTGAAGAACCGGTTTGCACTAACGTGCTTTGCCGCGCTGGGGGCGCAGTGGGTCGCGACGCCGGCGCATGCGCTCGACTGCGCCTCCGCGCGCGGCTACGTGGGCCTCGAGGGCGTCGATACTCTCGTGCGCGACGGCCTGTGGGGCAGCAACGCGTTCCGCAGAAATTTCACCGTGGATGGCTATGCCAGCGGGACAGTTTCGTGTCAGCTTTCCGGGCAGATCAGCGTGAAGGCGTCAGGGGGCGCGCAGTATGCGGCAGGCACGGAGGATCCCGGCACGCTCGACGGCAAGAAGGATAGCGGCCTCGCCATCCTGAACGAGGGGTACGTCACCTGGAAGCCGTCGGAGCAGGTCTTCCTCGACGTCGGCAAGATCGAGCGCAGCAACGGCAATCTGTTTGCGCAGAACCCGCTCGACGTGGTTCGCAATACATCGGGAAATCTGCGTTCCACGCTCGTCAACAACGGCGACACGAACCGCTACGGGTTCTACCACGAAGGGTCGGTGGGGGCGGGCGTGACCACGTACAACGACCATGGCACGATCGACCTCGCTTACTTGCCGAAGCTCGCGACCAACGACGACCAGGCGCAATCTGCGGAAAAGTGGAGTGCGCTCGAGCGCACCAACTCCAACAATCGCTTTTATGCGGCATTCACGTCTTCGGCGCTGAGCAATTTCAATCCCACCGTCGCGGCGGTGGTGGGCGACTACAACGTGCTCGGCCTGGGAACCAGCGGCTATTTGATGGACAACCTCATGCTGGGCGTGCAGGGGGCGGTCAGCAAAGGGCAACGCTGGCGTCATCTGGACATGGCCAAGGCGGCGGCCATCCGCTCGTATCAGAACGTGGGCGATCCTTTTTCGATCGACCGGAACGGCGCGCGTACCGACATCGCCGTCGGCCTGCGCTACACCGATTCCGAACGCAGGGAATACGGCATCGAGTACTACGGCCAGAGTCAGGGCTACAGCCGCAACGAATGGAAGAGCTACTTCGATACGGTCACGTTCATCAATGGCGGCTATGCGAATGGTTTGCCCGCCCCCGTCGCCGCGAATCTCGCGGCGGGCTACGACCAGTACTCGAGCCTCTTCGGATCCGAGACGGACAACGCGAATCGGGCGGGCAACCTGCTTGGCAAGCATTATCTGACCGTCTTCGTGAGTTCGAAGAAGTCGGCGCTTCGCAAGCTCGACTGGACCGCGTCGGCGACGACGAACCTGGTCGACGGCAGTGCGTACGTCAACGCGCGCGTCAGCACCTATGCAAGCAATCACGTCGAGCTCTACACGGGAGCATCGATGAGTTTCGGCTCGAGCCGTTCGGAGTTCGGGCAATTCGGCAGGAGGGGGTATGTTTATGCAGGAACGCGAATCATCGTTTGAACGCGTGATCTCCGATCACGTTTTTCTGTTTCCGGGGCAGGGGAATCCGGCGATCGGCATGGGCGCCGAAGTCTGCGACGTGTCGCCCGCCACGACTGTCGTGTGGGACTGCGCGAGCGACTGCTCGGGTATCGACGTTCGCAAGCTGTGTCGCAAGGGGCCGATGACCCGGCTTACGCGCACGCGCTTTCAGCAGCTTGCGGTGACCACGGTCAGCGTCGCGATGTTCGAGCGTCTGCGCGAGGTCGTGGCGATCGAGCGGCCGGTGTTCGCCGGGCATAGCGCGGGCGAGTATGCCGCGCTCTATGCCGCGGGCGCCTTCGATATGCCGACGCTCTTCAAGGCGATCACCGCGCGTGCCAATCTGATGGAGGAAATGGCGGAGGCCAGCGACGGAGCGATGTACGTGGTGAAGGGCATCGACCGGTCCACGCTGCAGTACCTGCTCGACGAGTCGGGCGTCGGCGAAAGCGTGCAGGTTGCCAACGACAACTCGCCGCGTCAGCAAGTGCTCTCTGGAACGGCGTCGGATGTCAAGGCGATGATCGCGGAGTTGCAGCGCGGCGGCTACGATGTCGTGAAGCTGCCGGTCAACGGCGCATGGCACAGCAATCTGATGGCGCCGGCTGTTCCGCGTTTGCGTGAGGCGCTTCGCGGGCTTGCGGTGCGCAAGCCGGTGCATCCGGTGTACATGAACCTGAGCGCCGGCGTTGAAGAGAGCGTGGAGGTCATCGTCGAGAACCTGTGCGGCCATCTGACTCAAACCGTGCGCTGGCGGGAAACGATGGATGCGATGCTTTCGCGCGGTCGCACGAGCTTCGCCGAAATGGGGGCGAAAAGGATGCTGACGCATATGCTCGCATCGCATTACCCCGCGGGCGCGCAGCTCGATGTCTCCTGCTTCGACGACTGGTCCGCGCGGTGCGCGCCAGCCGAGCTCGTCTGCTGAGCGAGGTCGCAATGCTGCCGGGTTTCTCTGAATACATCAAGCGCCGTATGGTGGCGGTCACCGCCGTGACAGGCGCGATCGCCGCCGTGCTGGTGTCCTCGCTGATGCGCAACGCGCCCGGCCTTTCGGTTGCGCAGGCGATCGCGGGGCTCGGCATGATTTCCGCTTCAATTTTCTTCGCCATTGTCCGGGACAGTGGCGGTTACTGGTTTTACGCGCTCCGCGCAGGCAAGGTATTCGATCCGAATCCTTGCTTGCCGGGCGATGCGCCAAACAGGACCTGGCAGGATGCGCTGGTCCGAACCCCATGGCTGGCCGCCGTCGTGGGCTTCGGGTTTGCCGCGCTCGTCTGCATGCTGGCGGCCACGCTCGTTCCCCAGCATCTCGTCCTGTTTGCCTGGTGCTACACGATAGTGCTGCTTCCCGCGGCGACCTTGGGCTTTGCGCTCATGGCTGCGCGCGCGGGTACTCAGGACGCTTTATGGGTTTTGAGCGGCAAGCGTGTCGCCGGTCAGTCGCAGCATCGCGCGGCACACCTCGTGGCCGCCGATGTTCTCCTCGCTGTCGCGACCAACTTCGCGCTCGTGCTGCCGGTTCGGCGCAAGCCGGCATATTCGCTGGAGCACGGCTTTGGCTCCGCGCCGTTCGTCGTGGCCTTTGTTGTTTTGCTCCTGATCGTGTGCGCATTCATGCTCTGCTTCGCCGCGCGCTCGAGGCGTGCCACCTTGGCTGGCGAGCTTCTGATGGGTAAGGCTGATGGCCAATTCGCCTCGCTCGCCAGGACTCCGGCCCGATTGCTCGCCATGTCCAGATTCGGCCGCTACGCGCTCTACCTCGTATCGACGGTCGTCTGGGCGGTGCTCGTGTGTGCCGCATTCGCGAAGTGGGCGCCCTCGTCGGGCTTCGTTGCTCTTTATTGCGTCGCCATCGTGCCGCTGGTGTTCATGTATGCGCTCGAGCGATGCGCGGCGATGCGCCGCGATCTGGCCGAGGCGCAGGACGCTGAACGCCGTGTGCTGCTGACGTTCAAGGACGCGAAATTGCCTGTGGCCGCCGAGGAACGCACGGCGTGACGCGCCGCGAGGGCGGTGCAGTGATCCGCCCCACTGCCGTTCGGCCAATGTCGCGGAGATTGGCTGCCGAGGCGGGTGCGGGTTGGTAAAATGCGGCAACTCCGCATCATCACGTGTGCCGCCTTCATGTCCCGCTCCCTCGAAATCCTCAACGAAGTCTTCGGTTATCCCGCCTTTAGAGGGCAGCAGGCCGAGATCGTGGAGCATGTCGCGGCGGGCGGCGACTCACTGGTGCTGATGCCCACGGGCGGCGGCAAGTCGCTCTGCTATCAGATTCCCGCGCTCGTGCGCCACGAAGCGGGCCACGGCGCGGGAATCGTGGTGTCGCCGCTCATTGCGCTCATGCAGGACCAGGTGGCCGCGCTCACCGAAGTCGGCGTGCGCGCCGCCTATCTGAATTCCACATTGAGCGGCGCCGAAGCCGCTGCCACCGAGCGCGCGCTGCGCGAGGGCGAGATCGACCTGCTTTATGTCGCGCCCGAGCGTCTCATGACGCCGCGCTTTCTCGATCTGCTCGAGCGCGCGCGCATCGGTCTCTTTGCGATCGACGAGGCGCATTGCGTGTCGCAATGGGGGCACGATTTCCGGCCCGAGTACATTCAGCTCTCGGTCCTGCACGAGCGCTTTCCGGACGTGCCGCGCATCGCGCTCACCGCCACTGCGGACGCGATCACGCGCGACGAGATCGTGCACCGTCTCGCGCTCGACGACGCGCGCGTCTTCGTGTCGAGCTTCGACCGGCCGAACATCCGCTATCGCATCGTAGAAAAGGACAACGCGCGCACGCAGTTGCTCGACTTCATCCGCGCGGAGCACACGCGCGCCGACGGCACGACCGACGCGGGTGTCGTCTACTGCCTCTCGCGCCGCAAGGTGGAAGAGACCGCGGAGTGGATGAAGGGGCAGGGCATCCGGGCATTGCCGTACCACGCCGGCATGGAGTTCGAAGTGCGCCAGAACCACCAGGAGATCTTCCAGCGCGAGGAAGGCGTGGTGATGTGCGCGACCATCGCGTTCGGCATGGGCATCGACAAGCCGGACGTGCGCTTCGTCGCGCACCTGGACCTGCCCAAGAGCGTGGAGGGCTACTACC
This sequence comes from Paraburkholderia sp., assembly GCA_035277805.1. Lineage (GTDB taxonomy): Bacteria > Pseudomonadota > Gammaproteobacteria > Burkholderiales > Burkholderiaceae > Paraburkholderia. The sequence continues at coordinate 8,285 of DATEJU010000440.1, forward strand.
AGGAAACCGGCCGCGCGGGCCGCGACGGGCTGGCCGCCAATGCGTGGATGGCCTATGGCCTCGGCGACGTCGTCCAGCAGCGCAAGATGATCGACGAGTCCGATGCCGACGAGCAGCACAAGCGCGTCCAGACGGGCAAGCTCGATGCGCTGCTCGGCCTGTGCGAGACGGCCACGTGCCGGCGCGTGCGCCTGCTCGCGTATTTCGGCGAAGAGAGCAAGCCGTGCGGCAACTGCGATACCTGCATCGAGCCCCCGGCCACGTGGGACGCCACGCGCGAGGCACAGATGGCGCTTTCGTGTGTGTTCCGCGCGCGGCGTGCGAGCGGTTTCAACTTCGGCGCCGGCCACCTGATCGACATTCTGCGCGGCACCCGCAACGAGAAGATCATGCAGCGCGGGCACGAGAAGATCTCGACCTTCGGCATCGGCTCGGCGCTCTCTGAAGCGGAATGGCGCGGGATCTTCCGGCAACTGGTGGCGTTCGGCTATCTCACCGTCGATCACGACGGCTTCGGCGCGCTCGTGCTCACCGAGGCAAGCAAGCCCGTGCTCAAAGGCGAGCAGAAGGTCACGATGCGCCGTTACGTGAAGCCCACGCGCACGCGCACTTCGTCGAGCCGCACGAGCGAGCGGGCCGATCCGACCCTCGGCATGAGCCCGCGCCAGCGCTCGCGCTGGGAGCGCCTGCGGCTGTGGCGCGCCGAAACGGCGAAGAGCGAGGGCGTGCCCGCCTACGTCATCTTCCACGACGCCACGCTGGCGGAGATCGCGCGCAATGGCCCCGAGTCGGTCGACGAACTGCGCGATATTCCGGGCATCGGCGTGCGCAAGCTCGAGCGGTTTGGCGAGGAACTGGTCGAAGTCGTGGGCGACGACTGACCGCGTCGTCTTTCCATCGCCGTACATCGGCATGACGCATCACGGCGCCGTCACATTCTCTGTCCTCCGAAATGTCGCAAGCCGTTGACTCGCTTGGCATTTTCGGAATATCATGCTGGGTTCCGGTTCTTGGGATGCTTGCGCGCGTCGGTTAGTTTGACTAATTCGTCGGCTGATCTGGGCGAGAAAACGCCAGGTTTTTCGGTTTCCGGAGTTCGATACGCATGATTTTCTGCTTTGCCCAGAAATAAATGCGTCGATTTTGTTCAATTTCAGGAATAAACAATGCCAACCATCAATCAACTGGTTCGCAAAGGCCGCGCTTCGGAAGCTACGAAGAGCAAGTCGCCGGCCCTGCAGGACTGCCCGCAGCGTCGCGGCGTGTGCAC
>DATEJU010000441.1:0-3641 GCA_035277805.1 Paraburkholderia sp.
CCCCATTTCTGTTGAGAGGAGAAGCCTCATGGTAGTCGCCGTGTACCCCGGTACGTTCGATCCGCTCACGCGCGGTCACGAAGATCTCGTGCGGCGCGCGTCGAGCATTTTCGACACGCTGGTGGTCGGTGTCGCCGACAGCCGCAACAAGAAGCCGTTCTTCTCGCTCGAGGAGCGGCTCGACATTGCGCATGAGGTGCTCGGCCATTATCCGAACGTTCAGGTAATGAGCTTCAAGGGCCTGCTCAAGGACTTCGTGCGCACCAACAACGCGCGCGTGATCGTGCGCGGCCTGCGCGCCGTGTCGGATTTCGAGTATGAATTTCAGATGGCGGGCATGAACCGCTACCTGCTACCCGACGTCGAAACGATGTTCATGACGCCTTCGGATCAATATCAGTTTATTTCGGGCACGATCGTGCGCGAAATCGCCCAGTTGGGCGGCGATGTCAGCAAGTTTGTGTTTCCCTCGGTGGAAAAGCGGCTGCAGGACAAGGTGGCCTCGCTCGGTGGCCCGGCGTGACGAAAGCTTGGATCTGAGTGGCGTGCGCCGCATCGTGCGGCGCCGTTTTCTTCCCTTCCTCGCGCGGCCGCACGGTCGCGGCGGCGCGCTTCGAAGGCCCGGCAAGACACCGGCTGCGGCGCTATAATGTGTTGTTTTTGAAGGGAAACGCGAGAGTAGTATGGCCCTGATGATTACCGACGAGTGCATCAATTGCGACGTCTGCGAGCCCGAGTGCCCGAACGACGCAATTTCGATGGGCCCGGAAATCTACGTGATCGACCCGAAGAAGTGCACCGAGTGCGTTGGCCATTTCGACGAGCCGCAGTGCATCCAGGTGTGCCCGGTCGAGTGCATTCCGAAAAATCCGGAACACGTGGAGTCCCATGAGCAGTTGATGGAGAAGTATCGCGCGCTCATGGCGGCAAAGAACGACTGAAGCGTCGCCGGTTTTAAAGTCGTGCAGGAATAAAAAACGCGCCTCGTTCAGGCGCGTTTTTGTTTTTTGCAGCTCTTTTAACCGACGATCGCCTTCAAGGCTTCGACCAGCGTATGGCATTCATCGTCGGTGCCGATCGAGATGCGCAGGTGCTGATTCACACGCGGCGCGTTGAAGTGGCGCACGAAGATCTCTTTCTCGCGCAGCTTCGCGGAAATGTCCGCCGCGTCGTGTGCCGGATGTTTCGCGAACACGAAATTGGCCGCCGAGGGCACGACCTCGAAGCCCAGCGCTTCGAGCGAGACCGTCAGCCGCGCGCGGCTCTCCATGACGCGTTTGCGCGTGCTCTCCAGCCATTCGGCGTCTTCGTAGGCCGCCGTCGCAGCGGCTTGCGCAAGGCGGTCGAGCGGATACGAGTTGAAGCTGTCCTTCACGCGGTTGAGCGCGTCAATCAGATCGGCGTGACCGAACGCGAAGCCCACGCGCATGCCCGCGAGCGAGCGCGATTTCGAAGTCGTGTGCACGACGAGCAGGTTTGGATAGCGGTCGATCAGTGCGATTGCCGACTCCGCGCCGAAATCCACGTAGGCCTCATCCACGATCACGACCGAATCGGCGTTGGCCGCCACGAGGCGCTCGACGTCCGCAAGCGCCAGCGCGTGACCGGTGGGCGCGTTGGGATTCGGAAAGATCACGCCGCCGTTCGTTGCACCGTTCGCGGGGAGATAGTCGTCCACGCGGATCGCGAACTGCGCGTCGAGCGGCACCGTGCGGTACTCGACGTCGTAAAGACGCGCGTACGTCGGATAGAAGCTGTAGGTGATATCGGGAAAGAGGATCGGCTTGTCGTGTTTGAGCAGCGCCTGGAATGCGTGCGCGAGCACCTCGTCGGAGCCATTGCCCACGAACACCTGATCCGCGCGGATGCCGTGATGCGCGGCCACCGCGGCGCGCAGGCGCTTCGCGACCGGGTCCGGATAGCGGCGCAGCGACTCGGCCGCTTCGCCGAGCTCGGCGCGGATCGCTTCGAGCACGCGCGGCGAGGGCGGATAGGGATTCTCGTTGGTGTTGAGCTTCACCGGCTTCGCGAGCGCGGGCTGCTCGCCCGGCACATAGGGCACGAGGCCGTGGACGATGTCACTCCAGTAACGACTCAAGATGCTCTCCTGTCGATCGGCGTCAGGGCTTTAGCCCCTCGTCCGGTCCCATGCTTCGATATGGCCTGCTGACGATGCACGCGCCACGCGCGAAATTCACCCGTTGCGGTGCAACTGCATGACGGCGCGCTCATGCTCGCCTTTCACAAAGGTGGGCATGACGGCGAGTGCGCGCTCGATCGAGGCGTCGATCACGTCCTGCTCCTCGCGGCGCGGCGGCTTGAGCACGTAGTTCGCGACGTCGGGCTTGGCGCCGGCACGCGCACCTTCGGGAATCAGATCGCGCGGATGGCCGATGCCGATGCGCAAACGCCAGTATTGCTGCGTCGACAGATGCGCGGAAATGTCCTTCAGGCCGTTATGGCCGCCGCTGCCGCCGCCGAGCTTGAGCTTGACGGTGCCAGGCGGCAGGTCGAGCTCGTCGTGCGCGACGAGGATCTCGTTGGGCAGGATCTTGAAGAAGTTCGCGAGCGCGACGACCGATTGGCCCGAACGGTTCATATAAGTCTGCGGCTCGAGCAGGTGCACTTCCTCGCCATAGAGGCGCGCCTTCGCATAGTGGCCGTGGAAGCGGCGCTCGTCGCGCAGCGTCGTGCCGGCTTCACGCGCGAGCTGGTCCACGAGCCAGAAGCCCGCGTTATGGCGCGTTGCCGTGTATTCGGCGCCCGGATTGCCGAGCCCGACGATCAACCTGATCATTTTGGGTGTTCCGCCTGCAGAATTCGTTGAAGCGATCCGCAAGTGTACGAAAAATCTGCGAAAAAAAACCCGCCGGGGAGAACCGCGGCGGGTTACGTCGACCGTTTCTTTGAAACGGATCGAGAGGATAGCTTTATTGGCTATGAAGCGGGCTGTAAGGCCACTGCGAAGCCGCAGTGCTTACTCAGCGGCCGGCGCTTCTTCGCCTTCAGCAGCCGCCTGGGCGCCAGCCGGCACGGGTGCCGACGCGACCACCGGGTTTTCGGCTTCAACGTGCGGGACCAGCGTCACGCCGGCGGGCAGCGTGATGTCCTTGGCGTGCAGCGACTGACCAGCTTCGATCTTCGCGAGGTCGACTTCGAGGAATTCCGGCAGCGCGCCCGGCAGGCACACCACTTCGATTTCGGCGAGGACGTGCGAGATGATCGCGCCACCCAGCTTCACGGCCGGGTTGGTTTCCTGGTTCATGAAGTGCAGGGGCACCTTCGTGTGGATCTTCTTGTTCGGATCGACACGCTGGAAGTCCACATGCAGCACGAGCTGACGGAACGGGTGGTATTGCACGTCGCGCAGCAGGACTTGCTGCGACTTGCCGGCCACTTCGAGCTCGAGGATCGACGAGTGGAAGGCTTCCTTCTTCAGGGCGTGCCACAGCGCGTTGTGGTCGAGCTCGACCAGCTGCGGCTCGGCGCCGACACCGTAGACGATGCCCGGCGTCTTGCCAGCATTGCGCAGGCGGCGGCTCGCACCCGTACCTTGCAGATTGCGTTCGAAAGCGATGACTTTCATGATGTTCTCAGTTAATGCACTGCCCGCGACCAGGCAGTAAATAAAACGGGGACCT
>DATEJU010000442.1:0-2331 GCA_035277805.1 Paraburkholderia sp.
TACGGGACGATCTGGTAGGCGGTGTGGGTGAAGTGGTCGAGTTGCGCCTTGATGGCGGCGACGATCTTCGGATGGCGGTGGCCCGTGTTGCACACGGCGATGCCGGCCGCGAAGTCGATGAAGCGGCGGCCCTCGACGTCCCACAGTTCCGCGTTCTCGGCGCGCTCGGCGTAGAAGTCGCACATCACGCCCACGCCGCGCGGGGTAATGGCGTTCTTGCGGTTCTGCAGATCGGCGTTCTTGCTCACGTTCGTCTCCTTCGAAAACAGTGTCGGTTGCCGGGTTGGCGGGCGGACCGGCGTTCGGTCCGCGTTCTGTCCATGCAGCGACTATACTCACGTTTGGCTCTAAATTTCAGAGCCATTCAGCGCAATCTTTAGGAGCCAATTCCGATGCGTGCGAGTGTCCTGTCCGACTGGCTGGCCCAGCGGATCGAGCGCGGCAGCGGTCAGCCGGTCTACCGGCAATTGCACCAGCTGCTGCAGCAGGCGATCCTCTCGCGCGAACTGCCGGCGGGCGCGCGGGTGCCGTCCTCGCGGCTGCTGGCGGCGGAGCTGGGCATCGCGCGCAATACCGTCACGCAGGTGTACGAGCAGCTCGTGCTCGAGGGCTATGTGACTTCGGCCACGGGGCGCGGCACGTTTGTCGCCGATACTTCGCCCGATGAGATCGTTGGGGCGGCGGAAATTGGCTCCCTGCGGGAGTTGAAAAATACACTTGGGTCTGGGTCCGCACCCAATTCGATGGCCACAGCCAGGGCCGATGATCCGGGCTTAATCGCAACTAACAGCCCCCTTGGCGCGCACGCCCGCGACACACACGCTCGGGGCGCGCGCATCTCGCCAGGCGCCGACGGTCTGCCGTCAACGATGGCGATGCCTGCCTCGCAAGCCCATTTCCTTCGCGCGGACGCCGAGGAGACCCCGGCGCCGTTCGCTCCCACGCAAGCGCAGCGCACGGCGGCCCGCGCGCTCTCCACGCGCGGCGCGCGCCTGATCGCGGGCGCGGGCGTGTCGAAGCGCCAGGGCGGCGCATTCATGCCGGGCGTGCCCGACGTCTCGCGTTTTCCGGCGCGCATCTGGACGCGCCTGCACAACAAGTACTGGCGCAGCCTGCGTCCCGACCTCCTGACCTACGCGCCGGGCGGCGGCCTGGCCCTGCTGCGCCACGTGCTCGCCGACTATCTGCGCACCTCGCGCTCGGTGCGCTGCTCGCCCGAGCAAATCATCATCACGACGGGTATCCACCAATCGGTGGACCTCGCCGTGCGTCTGCTCTCCGACCCCGGCGACACGATCTGGACCGAAGATCCGTGCTACTGGGGCGTGCGCAGCGTGCTGCAGGTCTCGGGGCTGAAGCCGCGCCCGATCGCGGTGGACAGCGAGGGCATCAATCCATCGGCGGCCGATTTCGCGGCCGCGCCGCCGAAGCTGATTCTCGTCACGCCCTCGCACCAGTATCCGCTCGGCATGGTGATGAGCCTCGCGCGCCGCCGCATGCTGCTGGAGTACGCGCGCCAGCACCAGTGCTGGATCATCGAAGACGATTACGACAGCGAGTTCCGCTATGGCAGCCGGCCGCTTGCGTCGCTGCAGGGGCTCGACACGGCGGGGCAGGTGATCTACGTGGGCAGCTTCGGCAAGACGTTGTTTCCGGGGCTGCGCGTGGGCTATCTCGTCGCGCCCGAGCCGCTCGCCGAAAGTTTCGCGACCGCGAGCGCCGAGCTCTATCGCGAGGGCCAGCTTTTGCAGCAGGCCGTGCTGGCGGAGTTCATCGCCGAAGGGCATTTCACCTCGCATATCCGCAAGATGCGTGCGCTCTACGGCCAGCGCCGCCAGGTGTTGCTCGACGCGCTTACGCGCCGTTACGGCGACGCGCTGCCCGCGATGGGCGGCGACGCGGGCCTGCACGTGGTCATGCAGTTGCCCGAAGGCAGCGACGACCGTGCCGTGGCCGAGGCCGCGCTCGCGCGCAATATCGTCGTGCGGCCGTTGTCGGGCTATTACTCGGAGCGCGAGCGCGCGGCGTCGGGGCTGCTGATCGGCTATGCGTGCGTGCCCGACGAGGAGATTGCGCCCGCGTTCGACACGCTCGCCGAGGCCATCGACGCGAGCTTGCCCGCATTCGCATGGTGAGCGCTCACATACGGATCAGCACCGCGCCGCAGGTCACGAGCACACAGGCGACCATGCGGCGCGCGGTGAGCTTTTCGCGCATGAAGAGCCAGCCGATCAGCACGGCGAAGATCGACGACATCTCGCGCAGCGCGGACACCATGGCGATCGGCAGATAGCGGAACGCCTCGATCACGAGGCAATACGCGCTCAGCGC
>DATEJU010000443.1:0-6581 GCA_035277805.1 Paraburkholderia sp.
GAGTGGACCGCCGGATCGCGCGGCGGCATCAGGACGATCAGCGTGCTCAAACGCACCTCTTTTCGATGTTGGACGGGTACGGTTTCATGGTTCGTCGCGCACGCGCACGATGCGCGTCGTATGGGTGAGCGGGTCGCGCCAGACGAGCGTCATGCGGTCCACAACGGCGCGCTCGTGCTGCACGCGCCCATGCACCAGAAAATAGCTCGTATTGACGTCGCAGAGCGTCGAATCGACGCTCGACTGCGGAGCGCCGGCGCCTTGCAGCGCAAGCTGCACGTCGGCGAGGTTATGGAAAAACACCGTCTGGCGCCGCGCCACGAAGGCCTGCGCACTCGATAGACTCATGCCCGGCACGATCGCCGCAATCACCTCGGCGCTCGCCGTGTTCATGTTCACGGGCGTCGTGGTGGGCAGGATCGTCACAAACGGGCGCAGGCGTGCGACGGCTTCGGGCGTGAAGCCCGGCACGTCGAGCAGCGCATCGACGCTCGTCATGATCAGGGGCGCGACCGCGCTGTTCGTGTCGGTGTCGGAAAGACCGGGGTTGCCGGTGAAGTTCGCACCGCCCCCAGCGCCGCCCACCAGTTGCTGTGTATTCGATGTATTCGACGTATTCTCGGCCGTGCCGGTGCTGCCCGCCGCCGTCGCGCCGGTCTGAAAGCGCGTGATCGAGTGGGCAAGGCCCGAGCGCAAATAGACGGCGGTGTTCTTCGCGAGCTGGCCATCGAGGCCGAGCAGTTGCAAGAGGCGCGCGAACGCCTGGATCTGCGTGAGATTGAGCTGCAACGCGCCGGGCGCGGACGCCGACACGAGATTGCGCAGATTGAAGCGCGCCTGCGCATCTTCGATGGAGCCGGAAAGCCAGGTGTCCGCGCCCTGTTGCGCGCGCGTCTCGCCGATCTGGCCGAGAAAGTCCGACAGGCGTGTCTTCGCAACCGGCATGCCCCACGCGCCGCCCAGATAGGTGATGCCCGGCGCGGTATCGGCTTCGGAGCGCAGCACGAGGCGCGTCCAGTCGAGCGCGGCGCGCGCGATCCATTGGGCCTGCGCGAGCAGCCGCTGATTCTCGATGCGGCGCACCTGCACCTGCTGGCGCCACAGCATGCCCGAGACGAGGATCGCGGCAAGCGCGGCCACCAGCAGCGCGCTGATGATCGCCGCACCTCGCTGCGCACGCCGGCACGCGCCGGCGCAAGGCGCCGTTCGAGCAATGGAGCGGGAATGTCGATGTCGGCGCACGCTCATTCCCCCACGAGAAAGACGCGCGTGACCGGCCGAGCGAGCGAGCGGGCAGCGACGCTCACCTCGAGCCCCGTCACCGAGCGCGGCACGGGTGCGTTGCCGAGCTGCGGCACCTTCACGCTGTTGTTGCCCGCCGCGATCTGTCGGCGCACCTCGTCCATGTTCGAGGTCCAGCCCTCCTTCGGCACGTAGAGGCGCGCGTCGATCGCGCCCACGTTCTGCATCATCGGCAAGGCGCTCCATGTGCCGCTCTCGCCGCCGCGCAGCGCACGCCGCAATTCGCCGAGATTGGCCAGCGGCGGCGAGGCGTAGCGCACGACCTGGCCGTTATTCACGCGATAGCGCACCACCTGCAGGCGCGGAGGCGCGCCGGGCGGCACGGCGAACGCGCGCACGATCTGCAGCGCGCCGCCGTCGACCGAGACCGCGGGCGCGCCCGCTTCGTCGTCGCTCACGGCCTGGCGCGCGTCGATGCGCATCTGGTCGAACATCTGCGCGAACACGCGCTCTTCGGCCATCGAATGCGTGACGATGTCGCGGCCGCGCACGATCTGGTCGAGGCCGCGCCAGGACAAGATCGCGACCACGGCGAGAATCGCGATGGCGACGAGCAGCTCGATCAGCGTGAAGCCGGTGGCACGGCGCGTGCGCCCGGCGAGCCGCCCATGCCGCCCGTTTCGCCACGCCAGCGGGGCGCGTTTTCGGCTCATCGAAGGATCACAGCGACCGGTTCGTCTCATTGCCGAGCACCGTGACGAGTTGCGCGAGATTCCCTTTGCGGCCCGGCGTCGACACCGACACCTCCACGCGGCGAAAGACCGGATTGGGCGTGGCCGCGACGTGCTGCGTGCAAACGAGCTGCAGGTTGCCCTGCGAGCAGTCGAAGCTTTGCTCGCCGAGCTCGGGCCACGCATGTGCGAGACGCAACTGCGCGAGCGCGTTGTCGGCGCTCCAGCCCGCGAGCAGGCGATCGTGCAGCTCGGCCTCGCTCGCCGCGAGGCTGCCCACGGCGCGCAGCGAAGCTGCAAGCGCGATCGCCACGATGGCGAGCGCAACCAGCACCTCGATCATGGTGAAACCGCGCATCGCGGCGCGGCGCGGCGGCTGCCGGCGCACACGGCACAAACCAGGAACGTGGGCGGCTCGACGCGGGACCTGACGCATCTCAGCGCACCTCATACCGGCCCGTGCCGGTGCCGACGATCGTGGCGCGGCCCGCCGCGGAGAAGAGCGTGATCTCGACCGGCTGCTCGACGGCCTCGGTGCCGAACACGAGGCGGTTCGCATGCAGATCGTCGTCGCCGCCGGGGTAGGCGATCGATACGCCCGTCACGCCGCCTTCCCACTTGCGCGGGCCGAGCAGGTCGTCGCGCAGCGGGCGCCAGCCGTTCTCGGTATGCACGTCGAAGCGAAATCCGCCCTCGACCGGCTGCCACGCGATGGGGCGCGCACGCACCTGCGCTTCGTCGCCGGCGGATTCGAACAGCAGCGCGAGACGCTGCGCCTCTTCGTTCAGATCGGTGCGCGGATTGCGTGTGAGTGAGAGCGAGGCGAGCGACACCAGCAGTCCGGCGATCATTAGTACAACCAGCATTTCCAGCAGCGTGAAGCCCGCCGAACGCGCGCGCGCCGCTTGCGTGGTGCGCATCGACGTGCGGTCGCGACGGCGGAGGGAGCGGAAGTGCATGGGGCTGAGGAACGCGGCGCTGGAGGAGATGAACGGGAAACGAGGCGCGGACGGCTCTATCGGATTCAAGCGGATTCAAGCGGACTCGAGCTGACGAAGGACCCGGTAGAGGGCCGCCATTTTACGCGGCGGCCGGCCCCGGTGGTTCCCGGTTCACCTCGATTCGCCCTGGTTCGCTATTGCCATGACCCGACGTCGGAGTCGTTGCCTTCTCCGCCGGGCTTGCCGTCGGCGCCATAGCTGAAGACGTCGATTTCACCGTGCACGCCGGGGTTCAGATACTGGTACGGGTTACCCCACGGATCGTTGGGCAGGCGCTCCAGATAGCCGCCGTCTTTCCAGTTGTTCGGGATGGGGTCGGTGGTGGGCTTTTGCACCAGCGCCTGCAGGCCCTGATCCTGGGTCGGATAGCGGCCATTGTCGAGCCGGTAGAGTTTCATCGCCTGCATGATCGTGCCGATGTCCTGACGCGCGGCGACGCGGCGTGCTTCATCGGGGCGGCTCATGATCTTCGGCACGATCAGCGCGGCGAGAATGCCGAGGATCGCAATCACGACCATGATTTCGATCAGCGTGAAACCGCGCTGGCGACGGGCGCGCTGGCGCTCGATTTCGGTACGACGTTGGGTCCATATGGACATGAGTTTCTTCCCTCCAGGCGAATGTTCGTTGCAGCGTACGCAGGTACGCCCTGTGCACCGTCCAGCGCGCAAACCCGCGTTCGCGCGCACATGACGGGTCATTGTAATGTCACACGATGACGCGCTTGAGACCAGAGTCGAGACCCGAGTGCCTGACCCAGCATGCGCCATCAAAACGCCCCCAATACTCCGTACAATGGAACGCATGAACCCACTGCAAATCCGTCTTCTGTCACTCGCCGCGTTCGCGGTGTTCTGCGCCACGGCTGCGTGGTGGACGCTCGAAATCGCCGCCTCGCGCGCCGTTCCGGTGCAGGCCGCCGCCGCCCAGGCGCCCGTTTCCGTCGCCGAGGCCGGCACGCTCTTTGGCGGCAAGCTCGAGCACAACGTCGTGCAGGACATCCACCTCTTCGGCATCCTCGCGCTCCAGCAGGGCGCGGCGGCCATCGTGGGCATCGGCGGCGAGCCGGCGAGAGCCATCGCGCTCGGCGGCCCCATCGGCCAGGGCGCGACGCTCGCCGAAGTGCGTGCCCGCTCGATCGTCATCGACCGCCACGGCGTGCACTCCGAAATTTTCTTGCCGGCCAACACCACCGGCCCGACCATCTACGTGCGCTGATTCGCGCATTGATCCACACCGCGCGCCGCGCTTTCACGAGCGCTCGCGCGACTGGGCGCACCGCTCATTGCACCAGGTTGTTCAGCTCGATAATTGGCATCATCACCGCGAGCACGATCACCAGCACCACGCCACCCATCGCCAGAATCAGGAGCGGCTCGAGCAGGCTCGTGAGAAACATCGTGCGCCGCTCGAGCTCGCGCGCCTCGCCTTCGGCGGCGCGGTCGAGCATGGTGGTGACATCGCCGGTCGCCTCGCCCGAGCGGATCAGATGCACCAGCACAGGCGGAAACGTCTTCGTATTGCCTAGCGCGCGAGAGAGCGACGTGCCTTCGCGCACGCGCACGATGGCGTCGTCCACGTTCGTGCGCATGGCGCGGTTCGAAAGCGTTTCGCCCGCCGCCTGCAACGCGCGCAGAATCGGCACGCCCGCCGCGCTCAGAATGCCGAGCGTGCTCGCGAATCGCACGGTGTTGTAGCCGCGCACGAGCTTGCCCGCGAGCGGCGCCGTGAGGAGCCACCGGTCGAACGCGAGCCGTGGCGCGGGCCGCCGCAAAGTCGCGCGCACGATCCACACGACGATTGCCACCGCGATCAGCACGGCCCACCACCATTGCCGCACGAAGCCCGAGAGCGCCATCATCATGATGGTCAGAAACGGCAACTGCTGCTTCGTACTCGCAAACACGTTGACGACCTGCGGCACCACATAGCTCAACAGAAACGTGACGATGCCGAATGCGATGATCGTCACGATCGTCGGGTAGGTGAAGGCCAGCACGATCTTCTGCTTGAGCGCGTTGCGCTGCTCGATATAGTCGGCGAGGCGCGAGAGCACGATGCCGAGCTTGCCCGTGTGCTCGCCCGCCGCAACGAGCGCGCGGTAGATGTCTGGAAAGTCGCGCGGATGCTGCGCGAGCGCATTGGCGAGCGAATGGCCGCCGAGCACTTCGGCGCGGATCGCGGCCATCAGCTCGCGGATGTAGTCGCGCTCGGCCTGCTCGGTGAGCACCGCGAGCGCCTCGCCGAGCGGCAGCCCCGCGACCAGCAGGCTCGCGAGCTGGCGCGTGAGAATCGCCTGCTCGCGCTGCGAAAGGCGGCGCCCGAGCGCGAGGCGCTGGGCGCGCGCGCCGCGCGTGCGGCTCGCCGCCGGTTCGACGACGAGCGGCGTGAGGCCCTGGCCGCGCAGTTGTGCACGCGCGCCGCGGGCGCTGTCCGCGTCGAGCACGCCTTTTTGCGCCTTGCCCGCGGCGTCGATCGCTTCGAAACGGAATGCCGGCATCGTCCTCTTCGCCTCCCTCTTTGGCTCCGTTCGGCCGCGTTACACGCCGCCCGTCACGCGCAGCACTTCCTCGAGCGACGTCGTGCCCGCGTTGAGCCAGCGCTCGCCATCGTCGCGCAGCGTGCGCATGCCCTGCGCGCGGCCCGCGGTAAAGATCTCGGCGTCGGCGGCGTTGCGGTGAATGAGGTTGCGGATCGGCTCGTCGATGGTGAGCAGCTCGTACACACCGCGCCGGCCCGAGTAGCCCGACTGGCCGCAGCGGTCGCAGCCGACCGGATGCCAGCGCTTGCGCCCATCGTCCTCGAGGCGCTCTTCCTTGCAGTGCGGGCACAGCTGCCGTACGAGACGCTGCGCGAGCACGCCGAGCAGCGAAGAAGCGAGCAGATAAGGCTCCACGCCCATGTCGGTCAGACGCGTGACCGCCGAAGCGGCGTCGTTGGTGTGCAGCGTCGCGAGCACGAGGTGGCCCGTGAGCGAGGCCTGCACGGCGATCTGCGCGGTTTCGAGGTCGCGGATTTCGCCGATCATGATGATGTCCGGGTCCTGACGCAGGATCGAGCGCAGCGCGCGCGCAAACGTCATGCCGATGCGCTCGTTCACCTGGGTCTGGCCGATGCCCGCGAGGTCATACTCGATCGGGTCCTCGACGGTCATGATGTTGGTCGTGGTGGTCTCGAGCCGCGACATCGACGCATAGAGCGTGGTGGTCTTGCCCGAGCCGGTCGGCCCCGTCACGAGCACGATGCCGTGCGGCTTGGCGATCAGCTGATCGAACTGCTCGAGGGTGTCGGCGGCCATCCCGAGCGCCTCGAGATTCAGGCGCTGCGCGTCCTTTTCCAGCAGACGCAGCACCGCGCGCTCGCCGTGGCCCGTGGGCAGCGTGGAAACGCGCACGTCCACGGGGCGTCCGCCCACGCGCAGCGTGATGCGGCCGTCCTGCGGCAGGCGTTTTTCGGCAATGTCGAGCTGCGCCATGATCTTGATGCGCGAGATCAGCGCGCCGTGCAGCGCCTTCTTGGGGCGCACGACGTCGCGCAGCGTGCCGTCGACGCGAAAGCGCACCACCGAGGCATTCTCGAACGGCTCGATGTGAATGTCCGAGGCCTG
>DATEJU010000444.1:0-3883 GCA_035277805.1 Paraburkholderia sp.
GGTTCGAGCGCGTTGATCGCCGCGACCTTCTTCTGATATTGCTTGATCAGGCGCTGATTGCGGCTGCCAAAGATTTTCTGTAAGAAACCGGTGGTCATCGGATCGGTGTCTGCGTCGCGGCTTCGGCCGGGATTCCTGCGCAGTTCGTTTGCGGCTCTTGAGCACCCGGATTGCACCGGGTTTGCAAACGATTCTCGCGCCACGCACCCGGATCGGAAGGACCTCGGCGGCTTAAGCCCAAATTGGTGGATTCGAATCGGGCATTTTAGCACGCGCCCTGGTCGCCGCCCGTGTCAGCCGCTTGAAGGATGTCGTGCGCAACGCCCGCGCTGATGCGCCTCGCAAGCCGTCGAAGCAGCCAGCCGCAGCAGCATGCCGCTGCGGTCCGGCGCACTCGTCCTGCGGGCTCGGCGGCTTGCGGCTGGACGGTCCTGGCCGGACGGCGGCAAGGCGCATCGAGGCGAAGTACGCAGGCTACAATGACGACAATGCCGCGCAGCCCGCGCGTCCCCTCTTCTCGTCACATGAGCCGTTTCTCGCCGTTTTCAAGGCCGGGTGCCGCAGTCGCCGGTGCCGCCGCTGGTACGCTGCGTACTTCGAGTACGGCAGGCACTTCGGCCATGTCGGGCAAAGCGCGCAAATCTGCCTCTCCGCGTGCACCGCAGCCGCTCGCCGAAGTCCTGGGCCGCACCGACGCCTTCGCGCCCCTGCGCGCCGGTGTCGAGCAGATCGCGGCGATCCAGCGCGATCTCGACGCGCTGCTGCCCGACTACCTGGCGGCGAGCGTGGAACCCGGCTTCATCAAGGACGGCAAGCTGGCGCTCTTCGCGGCGCACAATGCGCTCGCGGCGCGGCTGCGGCATCTCGAGCCGCGCCTCGTGGCCGATCTGCAGGCGCGTGGCTGGCCGCTCGACGGCGTGCGCATCCGCGTGCGCCCGCAAGCGGTGAAGGAGCCTCCATTGCCCAAGCAGGCGCGCATGACGCCCGCAGGCGCCGCGGCACTCGCCGCGCTTAGCGAGAATCTGCCGCCCTCCCCGCTGCAGGAAGCGCTCGCGAAGATGGCCGCGCGCCATTTGAAGCGGCGCTGAGCAAGCCGGAATAGCCTGAAGGGAAAGCGAAAAAGGGCGGCATCGAGCCACCCTTTTTCGTTATGCAGCCGGAGCGAACGCCCGGCGCAAAGATCAGGCAAACGCCGTTTGCGCCTCGTAGCCGAAGCCGCGCGGCGCCTTTTGCGCGTCGCCGAACGTGACGATCTCGTACGCGTCCTCGTGCGCGAGCAACTCGCGCAGCAGCGCGTTGTTCAGGCCGTGGCCCGATTTGTACGCATCGTACGAAGCCAGCAGCGGATGACCGACCACGTACAGGTCGCCGATCGCGTCGAGCATCTTGTGCTTCACGAACTCGTCGTCGTAGCGCAGGCCGTCGTTGTTGAGGATGCGGTACTCGTCCAGCACGATCGCGTTGTCCATGCTGCCGCCGCGCGCGAGGCCCAGCTCGCGCATCATCTCGACTTCATGCGCGAAGCCGAAAGTGCGCGCGCGCGCGATCTCGCGCACGTACGAGGTATTCGCAAAATCGACTTCGAGCGCCTGGCCGGTCTTGTCCACGGCCGGATGGCGGAAGTCGATGGTGAACTTCAGCTTGAAGCCGAAATACGGGTCGAGGCGGGCGAACTTGTCGCCGTCGCGTACTTCCACGGGCTTCTTCACCTTGATGAACTTCTTGGGTGCGTTCTGCTCTTCGATGCCGGCCGACTGGATCAGGAACACGAACGACGAAGCGCTGCCGTCCATGATCGGAATTTCTTCCGCCGTCACGTCGATATAGAGATTGTCGATGCCAAGACCCGCACACGCGGACATCAGGTGCTCGACCGTCGAGACGCGTGCGCCGTCCTTTTGCAGCACCGAAGCAAGGCGCGTATCGCCAATCGACATCGCCGACGCGGGGATATCCACCGGTGTCGGCAAATCCACGCGCGAAAACACGATGCCCGTGTCCGGCGCCGCCGGGCGTAGCGTCAGATCGACTTTACGGCCCGAGTGCAGACCGATGCCGACCGTCTTCACGATCGATTTGATGGTTCGCTGCTTCAACATGATTTTCTGCTCATTGAAAATCCCAATCGGGACTTTTTAACTCATAGCGCGAATTATACTCCAAGTCTGCCGAATACGTCGTCGCCGCGGGCGTGACAATCTGTTTCCCGTTGTTACGCCAAAGGGATGGAAGACGGGCCGATGACCGGAACGGAGGCGTTCCCGGCCAGCGGCCCGCACGGCTCGTAGTAATAGCCCGTCACATTTACGCCGCCGGCCCGTTGCACTCGGGCAACGCGGGCGCGGCAAATGCGCTCATGTTGGGCCCAACGCGGCAAGCATGCTCGCGGCATCGCTGACTTCGAACTTGCCGGGTGCTTCGACGTTCAGCGTCTTGACCACGCCGCCGTCGATCACCATGGCGTAGCGCTGGGAACGAATCCCCATGCCGCGCGCCGACAAATCCTGCTCCAGACCGAGCGCACGGGTGAACGCCGCGCTGCCGTCGGCCATCATGCGTACCTTGCCCGAGGTCCGCAGATCGCGCCCCCACGCGCCCATCACGAACGCGTCGTTGACGGACACGCACCAGATTTCGTCGATGCCCGCCGCGCGTAGCGCTTCGTACTGCTCGACATAACCCGGCACGTGTTTTGCAGAACAAGTCGGCGTAAAGGCGCCCGGCAATCCGAAGATCACCACGCGCTTGCCCGCCGTCTGCTCGCGTACACCAAAGCTGTTCGGCCCCAGCGTACAGCCCGCACGCTCGTCTTCGATAAATTCGAAGAGCGTTGCGTCGGGCAGCGTATCACCCACTTTGATCATGACTCGTCCTTCACATCGATGCGCAAAGCGCCCCGGCACGCTGGCAACTCAGTTGGCAACGTAGCGCCGAAGACCCCGCCATTGTGCTACCGACACGGACTGCCTGCACCTTTTTGCCGCGCGTCAAAACGCGGCGGACAGGCCGCCCTGCCAGGCATCCTCGCGAATGCGGCGTCGAGGCTCTTCCTCGCCTTCATTGCACCGTCATGCCGGCCATCCCGTCTGCGGGCGGGCGCACGGATACTGATTGCGCCGCGCCGCAGCTGGATTTCGCTTGCAGCCCGCCTCAGTCGGCCTGCTTGCGCAGGAACGCCGGGATGTCGTACGTGTCGACGCCCTTTTCCTGCAGCGCCTGAACGTGCGAAGCCGCGGTGTCGCGCGACGTGCGCCAGACTGCCGGCGTGTCGAGCGCGCCGTAATCGGCGGTGTGGCCTTGCTGCGGCACGTAGGTGTGCTGAGCAGCGGCAACCGGATGATTGTCCGTACCGGTGCGCAGCAACGTCATCGGCGCTGCCTGCTGCTTGTTCGCCGCACGGCCGAGGCCCGTGGCCACCACTGTCACGCGCAGCGCGTCGCCCATCGCGTCGTCGTACACCGCACCGAAGATCACCGTGGCGTCGTCGGCTGCGTAGCTCTTGATGGTGTTCATCACTTCGCGCGTTTCAGACAGACGCAGCGAACGGCTCGACGTGATGTTGACCAGCACGCCGCGCGCACCCGAGAGATCCACGCCTTCGAGCAGCGGGCTCGCCACGGCCTGCTCGGCCGCGAGGCGCGCGCGATCGACGCCGGCCACCGTGGCCGTGCCCATCATCGCCTTGCCCTGCTCGCCCATGACCGTCTTCACGTCTTCGAAGTCGACGTTCACGAGGCCGTCAACGTTGATGATTTCGGCGATGCCTGCGACTGCGTTGTTCAGAACGTCGTCCGCGCACTGGAAGCACTTGTCCATCTCGGCGTCATCGCCCATCACGTCGAACAGCTTGTCGTTCAGGACGACGATCAGCGAGTCGACGTGA
>DATEJU010000445.1:0-5664 GCA_035277805.1 Paraburkholderia sp.
CTTGCCGCGCGCATTGCCGAGCGCAACGATTTCGGCGCCGCGCGCGCGCAGCGCTTCGGCGCGTTCGGCATTGCTTTCGTCGAGCGTGGCGCAGAACACGAGCGTGGGCGCGCCCACGAAGATCTGCGAGAGCGGCGAGGCGTCGAGGCGACTGTCGATAAGGATGCGCCTGGGCTGGCGCGGCGTGTCGATCGCGCGCACGGTCATACGCGGGTCGTCTTCTTTCACGGTGCCGATGCCCGTGAGGATGGCCGAGGCGCGCGCGCGCCAGGCGTGGCCGTCGGCGCGCGCGGCCTCGCCCGTGATCCATTGGCTCTCGCCCGAGGGCAGGCCAGTGCGCCCGTCGAGCGACGCCGCCACTTTCATGCGCACCCAGGGGCGCTTTCTCGTCATGCGCGAGACGAAGCCGATATTCAGTTCGCGCGCCTCATTGGCGAGCAGGCCGCAACGCACTTCTACGCCGGCGTCGCGCAGTATCGCGAGCCCGCGCCCCGAAACGAGCGGGTTCGGGTCTTCCATTGCCGCGATCACGCGCGCGACTTTCGCCTCGATCAGCGCGTTGGCGCAGGGCGGCGTGCGGCCGAAATGGCTGCACGGCTCGAGCGTCACATAGGCCGTGGCGCCGCGCACTTCGTGGCCGCGCGCACGCGCGTCCTTCATCGCCTGGATTTCGGCGTGGTCGTGGCCGGCAGGCTGCGTGAAGCCTTCGCCGATCACCGCGCCGTCTTTCACCAGCACACAGCCGACGCGCGGATTCGGGTCGGTCGTGTACAGGCCGCGCACCGCGAGGGCGAGCGCGCGTTCCATGTGGGCGAAATCGGCTTGCGAAAACATGTCGTGCTGGCTCCGGGGCGGATCGGGTGAGGGTGGGCGGGGCAGGTGCCCCGCATTCGGCTGACTGCCGCGTGATTTGCGCGTGCTCTGTGCGTGACGTGCGCCTTACTGCTCGGCGAACGCGCGGCGCGCAACAGCAATGGTCTCGTCGATGATCGCGTCGTCGTGCGCGCTCGACACGAAGCCCGCCTCGTAGGCCGAAGGCGCGAAGTACACGCCCGCGTCCAGCATCTGATGGAAGAAGCGGTTAAAGCGCGCCACGTCGCTCTTCGTGACTTCCGCGAAGCTGCCCGGCACTTTGTCCGCGAAATACAGGCCGAACATGCCGCCGACCGAATCCGCGACGAACGGGACCTTCGCTTCGCGCGCGGCTTGCGAAAGGCCTTGCGCGAGGCGCGCGGTCTGCGCCGCGAGCTTCTCGTAGAAGCCCGGCGCCTGGATGAGCTGCAGCGTCTTCAAGCCTGCCGCCACGGCGATCGGGTTGCCCGAGAGCGTGCCCGCCTGATAGACGGCGCCGTTGGGAGCGAGATGGTCCATGATTTCGCGGCGGCCGCCGAACGCCGCTGCCGGCATGCCGCCGCCGATCACCTTGCCAAGACACACCAGGTCGGCCTGAACGCCATAGAGCGCCTGCGCGCCGCGCAGGCCGACGCGGAAGCCGCACATCACTTCGTCGAAGATCAGCACGCTGCCGTGCTTTGCCGTGAGGCTGCGCAATGCGCCGATGAATTCGGGCGTGGCCTTCACGAGGTTCATGTTGCCCGCGACCGGCTCGACGATCACGGTGGCGATCTCGTCGCCGAACGCCTTGAACGCTTCTTCGAGCGCCGCGACGTTGTTGTACTCGAGCACCGTGGTGTGCTTCGCGATGTCCACCGGCACGCCCGCCGAAGTCGGGTTGCCGAATGTGAGCAGGCCCGAGCCCGCCTTCACGAGCAGGCTGTCGGCGTGACCGTGATAGCAGCCTTCGAACTTCACGATGCGGTCGCGTTTCGTGAAGCCGCGTGCGAGACGCAGCGCGCTCATGGTGGCCTCGGTGCCGCTCGACACCATGCGCACCTGCTCCATCGACGGCACGATCTTGCAGATTTCCTCGGCGATCTCGATTTCGGCTTGCGTGGGCGCGCCAAACGAGAAGCCGTTGACGAGCACGCGCTGCACGGCTTCCAGCACTTCGGGGTGCACATGGCCGACGATCATCGGGCCCCACGAGCCGATGTAGTCGATGTAGCGCTTGCCTTCGGCGTCCCAGAAGTACGCGCCTTGCGCGCGCTCGACGAAGCGCGGCGTGCCGCCGACCGAGCGGAACGCGCGCACGGGCGAGTTCACGCCGCCCGGAATGGTGCGCTGGGCGCGTTCGAAGAGGGCCTGGTTCGTGGACGAGGTGTTGGACATGAGAGCTGGACCTGCGAGAGTGGTGTTTGCGGTGGCGTGGGGTGCGCGGCAGGCGGGGCCTTGGCGCGCCGACGCCCGGACCCATGTGGCTTGCGGCCGGCCAGATGAGGTGCCGGGCCAGGCGCCAGCGATGGGGCGTTTATGCCGAAATTGTACCGGAGTCGCGCCGAACGGGCCGAGGGTAGCACCGGATGGCGGATGGCCCCGTGGGGGATCGGCACGCAGCGCGCGGACGGCGCCGGTCGGCCCTTATCCGGCCGTAATGCGGCTACGTGTCGCGCGTCGGGCTGCGCGTCGATGCTCGCTTGCGGGCGCCGGAGGCGGCGTTGCGTGCTTTTGCCTTGGTGCCGCTGGCTGTGGTGGGCGACGCGGCGTCTCCATCGTGCGTGCTGGCCGAGCGGGCCGCTTCGGCCGCATGCATCGCCGCAACGGCTGCGGCTGGCATGGGCCGCTTGCCGGTCAGCTCGGCCCAGCGCTTTTCCAGCGCGCCTTGCGCGATCGGCTTGATGACGGTGCCCGAGCTCTGCGCATCCCATGTCTGCACGGAAAACGGATGGATGCGCAGCGCGTCGCGCGCGATGACGACGTTTTCGTTGGCGTCGACGAGCCAGTCGTACACGAAGTCGATGCACAGCCGGTAGCCGCGCTTGTACGCAGGGTCGGGCACCTCGTAGGGCGCGCGCGTCACGTAGCCTGAGCCGAAGAGGCCCCGCGGCTCGGCGGCGACGCGATGCACGAACACGCGGTCGCCCGGCAGGATGCCGCGCGCGAAGCCGCAGCCCCATGTGTCGGCAACGGCAACGCCTGCCTGCACGCGGCGTGCGAAATCGGGCAGCTCAGGCCAGGGCCACTTCTTGGGGCTCCAGATCAGCAGGTAGGCGCTCATGGGCGAAGGTCGCGCCTCGCGGCGCATTTCAGGACGAGAAGGGGCGAGCAGAGGCGCTTTGGGAAGCGACAGGACGCGAAAGGATGCAAAAGGGCGCAGCTTAGCGCAAAGCGGCCGTGGCGTCGTGCGGGCCCGGTCGCAGCCGGCGCGCACCAGCGGTCCTGCGGTGTGCCGAAAGCGAAAATTAAGCCTCGGGTACAATGCCCCGGCTACGTAGCTGCTTCTCGCGTCACAATTGCGACGTCGATGGGATACAACCGGGACGCCACCGGCCCATGCCGAAGCGGCACGGAACATCGAGATCGTGCCCCTCGGCCGCGGTCCGCTCCTGGTCGATCCCATGCCCCATTCCCCGCGACGCCGGCCCGATGGCCGGCTGATCCTGTTGCTCGGCGCGCTCGCCGCCTGCGGCCCGCTCGCCACTGACATGTATTTGCCGAGCCTGCCCGCTATCGCCCAGTCGTTCGGCGTGAGCGCGGCCGCGGCCGCCATGACGCTCACGAGCTTCATGGCGGGCTTCTCGATCGGCATGCTGCTCTACGGCCCACTCTCCGATGCCTATGGCCGCCGCCCTGTGCTGCTCGGCGGCATTGCGCTCTTCACGCTCGCGAGCATCGCCTGCTGGTTCTCGTACTCGGTGGGCGAGCTCACCTTCGTGCGCTTTTTGCAGGCGCTCGGCGCGGGCGCGGCCTCGGTGCTCGCGCGGGCAATCGCGCGCGACGCGCACGAGCCGTCCGACGCGGCCAAGGTGCTCTCGATGGTCGCCATCGTCACCTCGATCGGCCCGCTGCTCGCGCCGCTCATCGGCGGGCAGTTGCTGCTGCTCGGCGGCTGGCGCGTGGTGTTCATCGCGCTCACGCTGTTCGGCCTCGCGTGCGGCGCGGCCGCCTGGTTGCGCGTGCCCGAGACCTGGCCCGCCGAGAAGCGCGAGAGCGCCGCCGTGCTGCGCTCGTTCGCGGCATACGGGCGGCTGTTGCGCGATCCGCTCGTCTGGGGCCACATGCTGTGCGGCGGCATGGCGTTCGCGGCGATGTTCACCTACATCTCGGCCACGCCGTTCGTCTATATCGAGTACTTCCACGTCTCGCCGCAGCACTATGGCCTGTTCTTCGGCGTGAACGTGTTCGGCATCATGCTCGGCAACTTCTTCAACACGCGCTTCATCGGGCGCATGGGCACGCTGCGCATGGTGTCGATGGCCTCGACGGTGAGTATCGTCGCGTCGTTCTTCGTCGCGCTCATGTGCGTGACGGGGTGGGGCGGCCTGTGGTCGATCGTGACGGGGCTCTTTTTCGTGGTGAGCGTGGTGGGCCTGCTCAGCGCGAACTGCGCGACCGATCTGATGTACCGCTATCCGAAGAACGCCGGCGCGGCCGCCGCCGTGTTCGGTGCGACGCAGCTCGGGCTGGGCGCGCTCGCGAGCGTCGTGGTCGGCTGGTTCCCGGGCGTCTCGCCGCTCGGCATGGGCTGCACGATCGGCGCGTGCGGCGCGCTCACCTGGGTCGGCCGCAGCATCGTCGTGAAGTGGCATGGCCGGCCCGCGCCGCGCGCGCAGCAGGCGGCGTCGAACGCGTAAGCGCAACCGCCGGGGCCACAAGATCGAACGGGACGCCGAGGCGTCCCGTTCTTCATTGCGTCTCGCGGATGTGCTGCCGGTTGGCGCCGCTCATTCGCGTGACGTCCGCGCTACGCATTGGCCTCAATCGCTCGCGCGCGCCGACGAAGACGCGCCGTGGCTCAGCCAGTCGAGCACCGCCGAGGCGTCGTCGTCGGCATGCTCGCGGGCCTTTTCGACGGCGTCGCTCAGGTTGGCATCGGGCGACGCGCGACGGATCGCGACGCCCACCGCGAGGATGTCGATCATCAACAGATGCAGGACGCGCGAGATCATCGAAAGCTGCGACTCGCGCATCTCGATGTGATCGGTTTCGAGCGCCACGGTTGCGCGCTTGGCGAGCGGCGTGTTGCTCGAGGTGATCGCGATCACCTTCGCGCCGGCCTGCATGGCCACGTCGAGCACGCGCAAGAGCTCGGGCGCGCGGCCCGACTTCGACACGGCCACGATCACGTCGCCCTTGCCGAGCAGCGCGGCCGAGGCCGCCTGCATGTACAGGTCGCCGTAAGCAATGGTTGGGATACCGAAGCGAAAGAACTTGTAGTGCGCGTCCTGCGCGACGATGTGCGAGTTGCCGAGCCCGTAGAACTCGATGCGCCGTGCGCCGTTGAGGAGCGTTATGGCCTCTTCCACATGCTCGAAGTTCAGATGCTCGCGCAGTTGCAGGATGGCCGAGACGGTGTTGTCGAGCACCTTCGCGCCAAAGTCGGTCGCGGTGTCGCCGAGATGCACCTGGCTGTGGCTCACGGGAATCGTGCCGGTGAGGCCCGTGGCGAGCTTGAGCTTGAAGTCCGAGAGCCCCTGGCAGCCGAGCGAGCGGCAAAAGCGGATGACCGTGGGCTGGCTCACGTCGGCCTTGCGCGCGATGTCGACGATCGGGTCGTTGATGATCGAGCGCGGATGGTTGAGCGCGAGGTCGGCCACGCGCCGCTCG
>DATEJU010000446.1:0-2287 GCA_035277805.1 Paraburkholderia sp.
TCGCACAGCGCCGAGAAGCTCGCGTCGTAGCACGTGAGCATCGCGATCTTCTCGCCGGCATCGCGCATTGCCTGAAGCTTGGGCACGGTGACCGCGCTGCGGCTCGTTTCCTGCAGGTAAGTCATGGGGAGTCCGAGAGTCCGTTAGGGAAGAGAAAAACCGGACGGGACGCCGCTTAGAGCGACGTGCCCTTGACGAAGGATTCCTTGCGGCCGCGCATCGTTTCGATACGCTCGGCGATCAGCGCAAGGTCCGCATCGGAGTCGAGCGGGTTCAGATTCTCGATGCCGACGGTCAGCACCGGCGCACGGTCGTAATGATAGAAAAATTCGTTGTAGCTGTCGCACAGCGCCCGCAGGAAGGTGTCGGAGATGTGCTGCTCCGCCGCCACCGCGCGCTTCTGGATGCGCGCATAGAGCGCCTCCGGGCTCGCCTGCAGATACACCACGAGGTCGGGCGGCGGCGCCTCCACGCGCAGGCGCGCGGCCAGCGCCTGAAAGAGCGGCAGCTCCTCTTCCGGGAGCGTCAGGCGCGCGAACAGGTCGTTGCGCTCGGCGAGGAAGTTCGTCACGAGCGGCGTGCCGGCGGCGCGCTGCGCGGCCACTTGCTGCGAGAGGTGCTCGCGCTGCAGCGCCACTGAAAGTTGCGCGGCCAGCGCATGGCGCGACGTATCGCGGTAGAAGCGTTCGAGAAACGGGTTGTCCGCGCGCGAGCCGAGCAGCGTCTGCATCGACCAGCGCTCGGCCAGACGCGTTGCGAGCGCGGCCTTGCCCGCGCCGATCGGCCCTTCGATCGCGAGGTACTGGAGCGCCGGCCGTGCGGCGCGCGCGGTGACCGTGGTGGAAAAAGGCAGCGGCGCGCTCATCGGCAAGTGCCCGGAGAGCGCTGCGACGAGCGCGGCGCGCTATCTGAACTTTCGGCGCTATCGGAGGCTGCGTCGGCAGGTTTGCTGACTTCAGTGCCGCTCAGGCACTGGCACAGCGGCTTCAACTTTTCGATACGCTGCTCGGCCACCGTCGGCAGGAAGGCGCTGATTACGCCCCGGCCCGGAATGGCGAGCTCGGGATCGAGCTCGGCGAGCGGCGCGAGCACGAACGCGCGGCCCGTCATGCGCGGATGCGGCACCGTGAGGTCGGGCTCGTCGATGATGGCCTCGCCGTAAAGCAGAATGTCGATGTCGAGCGTGCGCGGCGCGTTGCGAAACGGACGCTCGCGGCCGAAGTGGTGCTCGATGCGATGGCACAGGCCAAGCAGATCGCGCACCGAAAGCCGCGTGTCGAGCTTCACGACGCAGTTGAAATAGTCGTCGCCGCCCGCGTCGATGGGCGCGGTACGGTACAGACTCGATTTGGCGAGCACGGTGATGGTGTGCTGCTGAGCGAGACACACCACCGCGTCTTTGAGGGTCTGGCGCGCATCCCCCAGATTTGCGCCGATTCCCAGCCAGGCAACCGTCATGGCTTCACTTCCTGTGTTGGGCAAACGCATTCGACATGCCCGCACTGGGCTGCGTACTGCATGGCTTCAGTCCTCGTGCGGCCCGTCGTGGTCCCCGCCGTAAGTGGATGCCGCGGCGGCGCTTTCGTCGCCCGCTGCGGCTTCGCCAGTCTTGCGGTTCTTCGCGCCGCCGCGACGGCGGCGCTTGCGCGGCGCGCGCTCCTTGCTGCCGCCCTGGGCGAGCAGCGTCTCGCGCGCGGCCAGGTCGCCGCCGATGAAGTCGGTCCACCATTGGCCCACTTCGGCGTCGAGCTCGCCCGATTCGCAGCGCAACAGGAGGAAATCATACCCCGCTCTGAATCTTGGGTGTTCCAGCAGCTTGATCGCGCTGCGGCCGCGCTTTTCGAGGCGCAGCTGCAGGCCCCAGATCTCGCGCATGTCCGACGAGTAGCGGCGATGGATCGCGAGTTTTTCCGTCTGCGCGTCGATCACGTCGTCCATCGCGCGATGCAGCGCCGGCACGGGGAATTCGCCCTCGGCCGTGTACTGCTGCAGGCGCTGCTGCACGTCGTGCCAGAGCAGCGTCGCGAACAGGAAGCCCGGCGAGACCGGCTTGCCCGCGCGCACGCGCGCGTCGGTGTTCGAGAGCGCGAGCGTGATGAAGCGTTCGCCCTGCGGCTGCTCGAGGATTACGTCGAGCAGCGGCAAGAGGCCATGATGCAGGCCTTCCTTGCGCAGCCACTTCAGGCAGTCGAGCGCGTGGCCCGAGAGCAGCAGATTGAGCATCTCGTCGAAGAGACGCGCCGCCGGCACGTTGTTGATGAGGTCCGCGAGCTCCTTGATCGGCGCA